>DATFRY010000602.1:0-76209 GCA_035262925.1 Kofleriaceae bacterium
ACCATGGCGCGGCCGCCCGCCGCGTGCACGGTCAGGAGCCGCGCGCCCAGGTCGGCGGCGCGCGCCGCCGCGCGCTCGACGGTGGCCGGGATGTCGTGCAGCTTGAGGTCCAGCATGAGCCGGCACCGGCCGGCCGCGAGGTCGCGCACCAGCGCCGGCCCGGCGGCGATGAACAGCTCGAGCCCGACCTTCAGCCAGTCGCTGGCTCCGGCGAGGCGCGCGACCAGGCGGTCGGCCTCCTCCCGGGTGGCGACATCGAGCGGGACGATGAGGCGATTGCCCGGTTCGAAGCTCATCGATCCATTCCTCCCTGAGGTGCGCGGCGGCGGAGCCCTCAGCGCCTGGCGCGCAGCTCGAACTGGTCCGCCCGCACCTCGACCACCTCGAAGAGGATGCCGTCGTCGCGGCGGCGGTGCGCCGAGTCGAACGCGATCTTGCCGGTCAATCCGTCGACCGCCGAGGTGGCCAGCGCGTCGGCGACCGCGCGCCGGCTCTGCGCTCCGCGCTCGACCGCGGAGCGCACCGCCCAGGCCGCGTCGAAGCTGTAGGCGTCGAGCGCCGTCGGCGAGCGGCCGAACGATCGCTCGTAGCGGGCCACGAACTCGCTGATGCGCGGGTCGGTGCGATCGGCGAAGAAGCCGGGCGCCAGGAGCGCCCCGGCGCAGTAGCGGCCGGCGCTGCGCACGAAGCGCGGCTCCAGCACGTCGGCGGTGGACAGGAGCCAGATCGATCGGCCGTGCTTGCTCTTCTGCCCCGGAGGCCGCGCGATCAGGTTGGCCGCAGCCAGCGCCGGCGCGATGAGCTCCAGGGTGCGCGCCCGGTCAGGCACGAACAGGGCCTGGAACGGCTTCTTGAGCCTGGCGACCTCGCTCGCGAACGATGTGGCGCCCGCCGGATAGCGCTCCTCGACCACGACCTGACCGCCGCCGCGCTGCACCGCCTGGCGGAACGCGTCGCCCACCTTGCGGCCGTAGCCGCTGTCGGGCGCGAAGATCGCAAAGTCGCGTGCGCCGCCGGCCAGCGCGGCCCGGGCCAGCGCGCGCGCGCGCTGCTCGGCCGAGTGGACGGCGTGGAACACGAAGGGCGAGTCCACGCCCTCGAGCAGCTCGGCCGCCGGGTGCAGGCTGATGAGCGGCACGCCCAGCTCGCCTGCGCGGCGCGCCGCTCGCTCGACCGCGCGGCTGTCGTCCGGCCCCACGACCGCGATCACACCGGCCTGGGCCAGCGCGTCGACCCCGGCCGCCGCGCTCTGGGCCTGCGACTCGTCGTCGCGCACCGCCAGCTCGAACGGACGCGGGAAGCCGAGCCGGCTGGCGTTCGGGTCCTGCGCGTCGAACGCGCTCGAGGCCAGCACGAGCCCGCGCATGGCGAAATCGCCCAGCCGGTTGCGCTTGCCCGACAGGGACAGGATCCCGCCCAGCCGCGACGGATCGCCGCCGCTTCCGTCTCCGCCGCGGCCGGCGCTGCCGCCCAGGCCAAGGCGATCGCGCGCGTCCTTGACCTCGGACCGCACCTGCTCCGCGCGGTCGCGATCGCCGCCCGACTCGAGCTGCGCGGCCAGCCGCGCGCCGACCAGGGCCGCGGCCGGCCCGTCCTTGCGCTCGAGCTGGCCGTACACGCGCCGCACCGCCGCCTCGTCGAGCTGATCGACCAGCGAGCGGATGCGCGACAGAGCGTAGGCGCGCTCCGAGGCGCGCCCCAGTCCGTACCAGCGGTCGTAGCCGGCGATCGCGTCGTCCGCCCGGCCGGTGGCGGCGCTCGCCTCGGCCCACGCGGCGAAGAAGGCGGCCTGCTCGTCCTTGTTCTCGCCGTCGACCGCCTGGCGCGCCTCAGCCAGCTGTTTGAGCGCGCGCCGGTGCTTGCCCTGGTAGCCGAGCGCGATGCCGTAGAACAGCTTCCCCCGGGCCCGCACGCCGGCGTCTACCTGCTGGTCGCGCGCCAGCTCCTCCAGGTTGTCGGACGCGCGGTCGTACTGGCCGGCGCCGATCGCCGCCATGCCGGCGAACAAGAGGGCGTGCGGCGCGATCGGATCGTCGGGGTAGTCCCGGGCGATCGCCTCGAACTCGCTGGTCGCGCTGGCGGCCTGCGCCGACCCGCTGTCGAGGAAGCGCGCCCGCGTCTCCTCGAAGCGCCGCAGCGCACGCTTGTCTCCGTCGGTCGGCACCGCCATGTAGACGCCGACGTTGCGCTTGGTGCGGTTGGGACAGCCCGGCAGAAGCGCGGTCGCGGCCAGCGCGAGCACCAGGGCCGCGGCCGGTCGAACGGATCTCCAGTGCCTCAGCACCGGCCAACTGTAGCGGCGCGAGTCGGCGCAGGCAAACGGGCCAGGCAATCGGCCCAAGGCAAAAAACGGGGTTATAGTCGCTCCATGTCGCACCAGCGCGACCGGATCGAGCGCGGCTGGCAGCTGCTCGAGGCAGGGGATCTCGCGGGCGCCGAGGCCGCGCTGCGCCGGGCCCAGCAGGGCGGCTCCGACGGCGCCGACGTCCTGTGCCTGGCCGGCGCCGTCGCCTCCGCGCGCGGCGAGATCGACGACGCGCTCGATCTGCTCGCGCGCGCCGCCGCGGCGGACCCGGAGGATCCTCATCCTCTCCTACAAGCCGGCGAGCTGGAGCTCTATTCCCGCGGCGACCCGAAGGCGGCCATCGCCATGGCCGGGCGCGCGCTCGCGCTCACCGACGAGGACGAGGAGCGCGCCGACGTGCTGCTCCTGCGCGCCGAGGCCGAGTTTCAGCTCGAGGACGAGAAGGCGGCCCTCGCAGCGGCCGCCGACACCATGGCCATGGTCGAGGAGCTGGAGATCGCGGATCCGGTGCTGCTCACTCGAGCGGCCCAGATGTACCTCGATCTCGACCGCTGGGACGACGCCGAGCGCGGCTACCTGGCCGCGGTCGAGGAAGATCCATCGCAGGCCGACGCCCACCACGGCCTCGGCCTGGTGTACGAGCGGCGCGGCGATCGCGAGGCCATGATCCGCGCGTGGACCGACACCCGGCGCCTCGACGAGCTGGCGCCGCCGCCCCCCTGGCACCTGTCGCTCGACGAGTTCGAGAAGGTGGCCGAGGCGGCGATGGCCGAGCTGCCGCCGGAGGTGCTATCGAGGCTGGAGAACGTGCCGGTGCTGATCGCCGACCTCCCCGACGAGCACCTGGTCGAGGAGGGCTACGACCCCCGGCTGCTCGGCCTCTTCTCCGGCGTCCCGCTGCCCGGCAAGTCGCACGCGACCAACCAGGTCGCGGTCATCGACGCCGTGCACCTCTACCAGAAGAACCTCGAGCGCGAGAGCGCCGACCGCGAGCAGCTGGTCGAGGAGATCCGCGTCACCGTGCTGCACGAGACCGCCCACTTCTTCGGCCTCGAGGACGACGACCTCGACAGCCTCGGCCTCGGGTAGGGTCGATCGCGCCAGGGCCGCGGCGGCTGCGCCCGGGTCCGGGCGGCCGTGCCGGGTGGAGACGGCCGATCCGGGGATTCCGTCGACGCGGCGGAAAGGGCAACTTTTGGGTTGCTCGTCTGACCGGGCGGTGATAGACAGGCAACCAGGAGGTTGCCCCTCATGTCGAGCACCGATCGAATCGAGAAGCAGGTGGAGCTGCGGGCGCCGCGGGCGCGTGTGTGGCGGGCCATCGCCAATGCGGAGGAGTTCGGGGCCTGGTTGCGGGTGGAGCTGGAGGGCCCGTTCGTCGAGGGATCAACCACGCGGGGACGGGTCACGTATCCCGGCCACGAACACCTCGCCTTCGAGGTGCGGGTGGAGCGGATCGAGCCGGAGAAGTACTTTGCATATCGCTGGCACCCTGCCGCGATCGACCCGGCGGTCGACTACGCGTCGGAGCCGACCACGCTGGTGGAGTTCTTTCTGGAGGACGCCGGCGGCGGGACCAGGCTCACCATCGTCGAGTCCGGCTTCGACGCGCTCTCGCCCGGGCGCCGTCACGAGGCGTTTCGGCTCAACGACGCGGGATGGGACGAGCAGGTGGAGAACATCCACGGCCACGTGTCGCCGTAGACCGCCGCGGCCGCTCCGCGCGCCCTACTCGGGGGCGCCGCAGGCCAGCCACTCGCCGAGCAGGACGCGGGTGTCGTCGCTCGGGCCGCCGACCGGCGGCATGATCGAGTAGCCGTCGGCCGCGCGCTGGTAGATGGTGTCGGCGCGGGCGCGGATGTCGTCCAGGGTCTCGAAGTCGACCCCGGGCGGCGCGTCCTGGCGCATCGCGGCCGGCAGCTGGCTGCTGTGGCACCCGGTGCAGTACTCGGAGAAGAACGGCCCGCCGAAGTTGCCGTAGGTGAGGAAGCTGTCGGCGGGACAGGCGCGGTCCGCCAGCAGCCCGCCCGGCTCATAGGGCATCCCGTCGTCGCCGTCACCGACGTCGTCGCCGCCGCCATCGCCGCCGCCGGCGACTCCGCACGCGGCGGCGCCGGCGAGCGCGATGGCCAGCGCCGCCTCAGCTCGCCAGGCCACGCAGCGGCTCCACGCCGGGCAGGTACGCGTTCGGCTCCACCCCGACCAGCTCGAGCAGGCCGGCGATGACGTTCTCGGTCTGCAGCGTGGTCCCGCCGTCCACGACCTGCCCGGTGGCGAGATCGACCGACGCGGCCTCGACCGAGTCGGTGGTGCCGCCGAGCGCGCGGCTCCCGCGCACCCCGGCGCCCATCACCAGCATGCTGGTCACCGGCCAGTGGTCCTTGCCGCCCTGGGCGTTGAGCCTCGGCGTGCGGCTCATCTCGGAGATGGCGACCACCACGGTCTCGTCCAGCAGCGACGCGCCGGTCCCCGCGCCCGGCCGCGCCGCCAGGTCGTCCAGCAGCCCGTGCAGCGAGGCGAACAGCGCGTCGTGGAAGCCGCTCTGGTCCTCGTTCTGCGTGTGCGTGTCCCACTGCAGGCGCGAGTCCAGCATGACCGCGCGCGAGATGCCCTGCTCCACCACCTGGGCGGCGAGCGCGGCCTGGTCCTCGAGCTTGAGGTTGCGCCCGCGGCCGCCGAACCCGCCGGCGTACGGGCGCAGGCGGTCCGATCGCTCCAGCGAGTCGAGGAAGTCGTCGATGCGCGCGCGGTTGTAGCCCAGCGCGCCGCGCACCGCCTTCTCGCGCTCGGCGCGGGCCGACACGAACGAGCGGATGGCGGCCTCGTCGTCGGCCGACGGCACGAAGGCCGGCTGCGCGTAGGGCGCGCCGCTCGGGGCCGGGTAGGCCTGGGCCGGGTCCAGCAGCGCGGTGATCTGGTTGGTGAGCCCCACGCGGCCGGCGCTGGCCGCGAGCGGGCCGGTGAACGCCTCGTCGCCCAGGATGAGGTACGGCAGCGGGAGGTCGCGCCCGAGCTCGTGGGCGCAGATGGCGCCCAGGTCCGGTCTGGCCGACGACGCGGTGCCGGTCAGCATCCGCTTCTTGCACTCCGGGTGCGCGATCGACCGGATCGAGATGCCGCGCACCACCGCGGTCATCGCCGCGTAGGCGTCGAAGAACGCGGTCACCGCCGGGCGCGAGGCGTCGGTCCACAGGTCGAGGTCGCCGTAGGCGGTGACCGCACCGGCCGGGACGTCGACCCCGTCGATGCCGGGCTTGGGGTCGAGCGCGTAGGTGGTGTCCCAGCCGCCCGCCGCCAGCACGATGAGCAGGTTGCGCGCCGGGCGCGGCTCGTCCGCGCGCGGGACGCGCAGGCGGGGCAGAGACAGGGCGGCGGCGCCGGCCAGGCCGCCGAGGACAACGTCGCGTCGCGTGAACATCGCCATGGCCATTCCTCGTCGAGTCGGCAGCTGGGTCAGTAGGTCGCGATGCGCAGGTCCTGCAGCATCGCGGTGAGCGTTGTCTTCCACGCGTGGGCGACGTCGCCGGTGCGGTCCAGGGTGTCGCGGAAGACCGCGTACGCCTCGCCCACCGCCTCCGACTCCGGCGGCGAGAAGTCGGCGTAGAAGCGGGCGTACAGGTCGGCCAGCTGCGCCCGCACCGCGGCCTCGTCGCGCGTGTCCGGCTCGACCCGGGTGAGCAGCGCGCGCTCGGCCGCGCCCCTGTCGAAGTCGGCCTCCACCGCGTAGCCGGCGGCGGCCGCGGCCAGCGCGCGCAGCACCAGGACCGACGTGGCGTTGAAGGTGTGCGACGGCTCGACCACGAAGTAGGAGTCGATGCCGCCGGCCAGCACGCGGAAGCCGACCGCGTCGTCGCCGAGGAGGTCGACCGGGCCGACCCGACCGCCGCGAAAGCGCAGATCGGAGTCGGTGCGCCAGCGGAACCCGGTCAGGTCCTCGACCAGGCGGGCCAGCTCCGACGGCCGCGCCTTCTTCATGCCGACCAGGCCCTCGGCAGCGCCCTCGCTGGTGGCGTGCGAGGCGGCGAACTCGTCGGACAGGACCACCGCGCGGGCCAGCGCCTTGGCCGAGTATCCGCTGGTCACGAACGTCTCCTGTAGCCGAGCGGCCAGCTCGAGCGGCACCGCGTCGAGATCGACCTGGGCCAGGTAGGCATAGAACCGCTTCGCGGCGCACAGCGAGAAGCGCGGGTCGTCGGCGATGAGCTGCCCGAGGTCGCCCAGGCCGGCTCCGGTCAGGCCGAAGAAGGCGGGCGGACGGCGCGAGGTGCGGCGCCACCGGCCGGTCTGCGCGGCGTCGAACAGGCCCGGCAGCGGGTAGCCGGATTGCTGGACCTTCATCATGAGCAGGTTGGGCTCGAAGCCCCAGAAGAAGCTGGCCAGCGGATCGAGCGTCTGGTGGCAGCTGGCGCACGCTGGATTCTCGACCACCGCGCTGGCCACGGCGTCCGGATCGCTGAGATCGATCGCGCCATCGACCACGACGTCGCGCGAGAGGAAGTCGCTGCACAGGAGCGCCTTCGACACGGCGTTGGCCCGGCCGCGGTGCCAGTTGGCGCCGGCCGAGCGGTGGCGCAGGTAGAAGGCGTTGGTCGACAGCACGCCGGCGGCCGGCCGGCCGTCCTGGTAGCGCGCCACCTGCCACTCCGGCCCATCGGCGTCGCGGGAGAGCCCGTAGGCGGCGGCCACCACCGGGTCGGCCATCGTGTAGTCCGCCGTGACGATCTCGGTGTAGGGCCGGTCGCCCATGACGACGTGCTCGACCAGGCGCAGCGGCTCCTCGCCGATCGAGGCCTGCAGGCGTGCGGTCGGCGTGTCGGCCAGATCGCCGATCGGCGGCAGCGTGGCGTAGCGGGTGAGCAGCGTCTCGTCGTGCATGTCGCGCACGGTCTCGCCGAATCCATCGCTGGCGAGATACGAGTCGACCAGGTCCGCGAGCTCGTCCGGGTCGGCCTTCACCCGCTCCAGCTCGTCGAGCGGCGGCCGCACCCCGCGCAGCGCCACCGAGGCACGAACCAGGCGCTCGGCCGGCGGCAGGAGCACGACCTCGCCCACTTGCTCGCCTCCACCGGTCCCCGCCGCGCCCCCTCCGCCGCCGTCGTCCCCACACGCCGCGATGAGCAGGCAAAGCGTCGCCACGGGTCCTGACCAGGAGCGCATGTCCCCGCGGGGAGCAATCGCCCGGCCATGGCCGTCCCGGCGCGATTCCAGGCTTCTGCGCCGCCGGTGATCTCCGTTGGTCCCAGGCCGGTGATCCCTGCCGGTACCAGCCAGGCCGCTCATGTCCGTCACCGCGGCGGCGCGCGCACCGTCGACTCGTCGCCGGTGCCCGGTCGCCGCGCGCGCCTCGGGCGCGAACCGCGCGGCGGTCAGCGCGGAGCAGCCTACGACAGGCTGGCCACGCGGGCCCCGAACAGGCGCTCCAGCCGGAGCAGCAGCTCGTCGGTGGGCGCCACATTATATGTGTCGCCCAGCGGGATGATGGTCTCGGAGCGCTGCGGGATGCGCAGGCGGAGGACCGTGCGGCAGGAGCCGCGCGCGCCCTCGAGGATGCCGCGCAGGTCGCTGATCTGGGCGGGCGTGACGCTGTCGGCGTCGAGGTGGATGTCGACCCGGCTGGTGCGCGTCTTGCGCAGCTCGGCCAGGGGCACCGCGTCCTCGAGGAGCATGCGCCAGGCGTGCTGCTCGCCCTCGCCCTCGTCGACCACCTTGCCGGAGCAGAGCAGCGGCTCGTCGCCGACCAGGATCGAGCGCACCTTCTCGAACGTCTTGGGGAAGACGACCACCTCGAGCTGGCCGAACTGGTCCTCGAGCTGGAAGAAGGCCAGCTTGCCGTCGCCGCGCTTGGTCGGGCGCTCGCGGTAAGCCGACACCACGCCGCCCACCGCGGTCTCGCCCGGAGCGCGCCGCCCCTCGGCGAAATCGACCGTCACCGCGCCGGCGTAGCGCGACAGGTCGGCCCGGTAGCGGTCGAGCGGATGCCCGCTGATGTAGAAGCCGAGCGCCTCCTTCTCGAAGCCCAGGAGCTGCTTGGGCGTCCACGCCTCGACCTCGGGGTAGCGCTCGCCCGGATCGGCCGCCCCCGCCTCCGCCGCCGGCACGGCAGGCTCGAGCAGCCCGAAAAGCGAGGTCTGCCCGCTGCGCCGGTCGCGCTGGGCCTGCGCGCCGCGCTCGATGGCGCCCTCGAGCGCCGCGAACACCCGCGCCCGCGCGAGGCCCGCCGCGCCCACCCCGTGCCCGCCCGCGCCGCGCCCGCCGGCCGCGCGCCCGTTCGCCCCGCGCCCGTTCGCCGCGCCGCCGTTCGCGCCGTTCGTCCCGCCGGCCGCGCTGCCCGCAGCGCCGTCGAAGCCGCCGCTCTTGACCAGCGCCTCGACCACGCGCCGGTTGACCCGCTGCGAGTCGACTCGCTGGCAGAAGTCGAACACCGACCGGAACGGCTCGCCCTCGGCCCGCGCCTCCAGGATCGCCTCGACCGCCCCCTGCCCCACGCCCTTGACCGCGCCGAGGCCGAAGCGGATGACCTTGCCTCCGCCCTTGGCGCTGTCGTCGGGCACCACGGTGAAGTCGGCCGCCGACTGATTGACGTCCGGACGCTCCACCTCGAGGCCCATGGCCCGCGCCTCGGCGATGAACTTGACGATGTTGTCGGTGTTGTCGCGGTCGCACGACATCAGGCCGGCCATGAACTCGTGCGGGTGGTGGTGCTTGAGCCACGCCGTCTGGTACGAGATCCAGCCGTAGGCGGCCGAGTGCGACCGGTTGAAGCCGTAGCCGGCGAAGAAGGCCATGAGGTCGAACACCTCGCTGGCCACCCGCCTCTCCACGCCGCGCGCCACCGCCCCGGTCACGAACCCCTCCTTCTCCTGGTCCATGACCGACTTGTCCTTCTTGCCCATCGCGCGCCGGAGCAGGTCGGCTCGCCCCAGGCTGTAGCCGGCCAGCACCTGGGCGATCTGCATCACCTGCTCCTGGTAGACGATGACCCCGTAGGTGTCCTTGAGGATCGTCTCCAGCTCCGGGTGGATGTACTGCACCGCCTTCTTGCCGTGCTTGCGGTCGATGAAGTCGTCGACCATGCCGCCCTCGAGCGGCCCCGGCCGGTAGAGCGCCACCGCCGCCACGATGTCCTCGAGCTGGTCCGGCCGCAGCTTCTTCAAGATCTCGCGGAAGCCCGACGACTCGGCCTGGAACACTCCCGTGGTGTCGCCGCGCGAGATCATCTCGTAGACGCCCGCGTCGTCGACCGGGATGCGGCCGATGTCGAACGGGGGCTCGCCGGCCGCCGCGCGCTGCTGGTTGATGAGCCCGACCGCGGTGTGGATGACCGTCAGCGTCTTGAGCCCGAGGAAGTCGAACTTGACCAGCCCCGCCTTCTCCACCTCCTTCATGGCGAACTGGGTGACGATCTCGCCGTTCTGCCCGCGGAAGCAGGGCACCAGGTCCCACAGCGGCTCGTCGGAGATGACCACGCCGGCCGCGTGGGTGCCGGCGTGGCGGTTCAGCCCCTCGAGCGCGGCCGCGATGTCGAGCAGCTCGCGGATCTTGCCGTCCGACTGGTAGAGGCGCTTGAGCTCCGGCTCCTGCTCGATCGCGTCGCGCACCGGCGGCGACTTGCCCTGCACCGGCTCGGGCACCAGCTTGGCCAGCTTGTCCGCCTCGGCGTAGGGCATCTCCATGACCCGCGCGATGTCGCGGATGACGCCGCGCGCCTTGAGCTGGTGGAACGTCGCGATCTGGCCCACCCGGTCGGTCCCGTACTTGTCCTGCACGTAGCGGATGACCTCGTCGCGCCGGTTCATGCAGAAGTCGACGTCGATGTCCGGCATGCTGATGCGCTCGGGGTTGAGGAAGCGCTCGAACAGCAGCTTGAACGGGATCGGGTCGATGTCGGTGATGCCGAGCGAGAACGCGACCAGCGAGCCCGCCCCCGAGCCGCGCCCCGGCCCCACCGGCACGCCGGCCTGCTTGGCCCAGCGGATGAAGTCCCACACGATGAGGAAGTAGCCCGAGTACTGCATCTTCTCGATGACATCGAGCTCGCTGCGGCAGCGGGCGCGGTAGAGGTCCGGGTCGAACGCCTGCCCGCGCGCGGCCAGCTCGCGGAAGCGCCCCTCGAGCCCCTCGGCCACCACCGCCTCCAGGTAGCTGTCGAGCGTGTGCCCCTCGGGCACCGAGAAGCGCGGCAGCTTCGGGTTGTCGAGCGCGAGCGACACGTTGCAGCGCTTCGCGATGGCGACCGCGTTCTCCATCACCTCCGGCAGGTCGCGGAACGCCGCCTCCATCTCGGCCGCGCTCTTGATGAAGTAGGCGTCGGTGTTGTGGCGCAGGCGCTTCTCGTCGGCGATGGTCTTGCCCGACTGGATTGCCATCAGCACCTCGTGCGCCTTGGCGTCGTTCCGGTGCACGTAGTGGCAGTCGTTGGTGGCCACCAGCGGGATGCCGAGCTTGGGCCCCATGCGCGCGAGCTCGCCGTTCAGCTGGTCCTGCTCGGGCAGGCCGTTGGGCATGAGCTCGAGGTAGAAGTCGCCCGGGGCGAACAGGCTCTTGTACTCGAGCGCCACCTTCTCCGCCTCGGCGACGCCCTGCTTGAGCAGCGTCTGGGCCACCTCGCCGCCCAGGCAGGCCGACAGCCCGATGAGCCCCTCGGAGCGGTCGCGCAGGATCTCCTTGTCGATGCGCGGGTGGTAGTAGAAGCCCTCCAGGTACCCCATCGAGTTGAGGTAGGACAGGTTGCGGTAGCCGACGTCGTCCTTGGCCAGGAGGATGAGGTGGAAGTTGCGCCGGTTCTGGCGATCGGCGCGATCGGTGGCGGCGACGTAGGTCTCGCAGCCGAAGATGAGCTTGACGCCGTGCTTCCTGGCCGCGCTGTAGAGGTCGACCGCGCCGAACATGTTGCCGTGGTCGGTGACCGCCACGGTGTCCATGCCGAGCTCGAGGACGCGCGGGAACAGGTCCTTCACCCGGATGGCGCCGTCGAGCAGGCTGTACTGGGTGTGCAGATGCAGATGAGTGAATTCCGCCATGGCGACCGTCGGACGAATGTGTACCGGATCGAGAGTTTCCGCGGTACCCTCGGCGCAGCCTAGCTCGACCGTCCGACGTGATCTCCCGTCCAGCTCTCGCTCGAGCCGTCGCGTCCACCGCAGCGGTACGCGCCGCGCTCGCCGCAGCGCTCGCCCTGAGCGGCGCATGTGGCGGGGATGACGGCACCGGCCCCGACGGCGGGAGTGACCTCAGCTCGCTCGAGGTGCTGAGCCCGCCGGGCGACGAGATCGGATTGCCGTTCTACGGCCAGGTCACCCTGCGGGTCAGGTACCGGGACCCGGGCGGTGCGCCGGTGCCGGCCGCGCCGCTCACCTTCGATCTGGTCACCAGCGCGAGCGAGTCGACCGGCGGCTCGACCCTGTCGGCCACCGGCGCCACCACCGACGGGAGCGGCGTCGCCACGGTCACCCTGGCGGCAGGCGCCGAGCGGGTCAACTTCCGCGTCCAGGTCAGCGCCGCCCGCGCCCAGCCCGCCCTCTTCTACATCGCCGTCTCCGAGGAGGGCTTCGCGGACCTGATCGCCACGCCCGAGCACGAGGGCTTCCGCGCGACCGGTGACTTCGGCGCCGTCGAGGCGCGGCTCTACCGCGCCGCCGATCTGCGCTGCGCCGAGCTCGACCCCGACGCGCCGCCCGAGTCGCTGTTTCCCGGCCGCGCGCTGGCCGGCTTCGGCGGCGAGGCGCGCTACCGGAACGTCGGCGCCGGCGAGCCGTACGCGGTGCTCGCGTGGGGCCAGCTGGAGCCGGAGGGCGTGCGCGTGGCGGTGGGCTGCGTCGAGCTCGACGCGGACCAGGTGCGCGCCGGCGCCGAGGTTCGCCTGCCGCTGCCGGTGGCGGACCGGGCGCCGGGGCTGGCGGCCGCGCTCGACGTCGAGTCGACGTTCAACGCCACGCCGCTGGCCGCCGCCGTCGCCGCCGCCGGACCCGACGTGTGGGCGGCGCTCGACTGCCCGCTGGGCCGCGCGCAGCTGCTCATCGACTGCGCGCTCGACGCCCAGGTGAGCGACGGCGCGCTCGACTGCGCGGTGGGCGGCGCGAGCCCGCTGCTCGGCGACGTGGCCGCGCAGCGCGGCGCGGTCGACGCGGCCGGCTGCCGCCCGCCCGAGGTCGCCGGCGGCCCCTCGCTCGACGCGCTGGTCGACCAGCAGCTGGCCGCGCCCTGGCCCGGCGGAGACGCGCTGGCCGCGATGCTGGCCGCGCGGCGCGCGCCGCTGATCTCCTTCCGCCTGGACTCGCGGTTCGGTCCGGGCGGCGCGGAGGGCTCGCTGGTGCACCGCCTGTCCCGCCTCGCGGTCAGCGCCGGCGGCGCGACCGCCGAGCTCGACCTGGTGGCCAGCGATCGGCCGATCATCCGACAGACCGCGGCGGCGTCGATCGATCCGGCAAGCGGCCGGCTCGCGATCGGCGCCCACTCGTTCACGGTCGACTACGGCCGCTTCGCGATCGCCGCGTTCACCCAGCTCGGCCTGGAGCCGGCGGGCCTGACCGACCGCGCCACCTCCCTCGGCAGCGCGCTCTACGAGTCGGTGGCCGACGGCGGCCAGGCCGGCTGCCCGGCCCTGAGCCGCATCGCGTGCCTCGCCATCGCGCGGCAGGCGAACTGCCTGCTGGCCGCGTGCGGCGCGGCGGCCGGCCAGCTCGACGTCCTCCTCGACGGATGGTGGCGGGCGCTCGAGGGAGCCGGGCTCGACCTCGCGCTGACCGGCTCGGCGCCGCCGCTCGACGGCGACGGCGACCTCGCGCTCGACGGGCTCGGCCTGGGCGCCGGCGGGCGCGGCGCGTGGTCGGCCGAGATGCGCGTCGCCAGCGGCGAGGTCGCCGCGCTGACCGGCCTCTTCTCCGCCGCGCTCAGCTCGCGGGCGGCCCCACCGGCTCGCACTCCGGCGGCACGTCCTCGGGCCGCACCGGCCGGGGAGCGCGGCACAGGACCTTGAGGCGGTCGGCCTGGACGACGCCGTGGTCGTCGACCCAGCCCTCGACCCGGATCTCGGCGCCGGGCGCGGGATAGCCGTCGTCGATGCGCGTACCGGACGAGAGCTCGATGGCCACGATGTCGCCGTACGGCGCCGGTACCAGCAGGCGGTTGCGATCGCGGTCGAAGAAGTAGACCGTGCCGCGGTCGAGCCTGGCCTCGCCGCGGTCGACCTCGTACCGGAAGTCGCCGTGCTCGCCGGGGCCGCGGTCGCACGTGCTGCAGCGCAGCGGGTCGTCGAGGCCGCCGCCGTGGTCGTCGGGGTCGAGGAAGTCGGGCATGCGGTCGCCGTCGTGATCGCCGTCCACGCACGCCGACGGGTAGAAGTCATCCACCCGCACGCGCGCGGCGTCGTCGGTCACCGGGCCGCACTCGATGGCGCTGTCGGTGAAGAAGCAGGCCGAGACCTGCCTCTCGGCCTCGCCTGGGGGCGCGGCGCCGCCGGCGGCACCCTGGCCGTCGGGATCGCCGCTGCACCCGGCCAGGGGGATGAGCAGGACGAGGGCGGGGAATCTGGCAGGGGACCAGGTCATGAGGGCGCCAGACTGCGAGTCTCGTGCCCGTGAAAGCGCGCGGAAGGGCGAGCCCGGGCCGGAAGTGTCCGTACGTCGACTGCACAGCCGCGCAAGCCCCGTACTGCCCGCGTTCAGAACTTGTAGGCGAAGCCGAAGCGGGCGTAGGAGCGGGCGTCCTCCTCGAACATGGAGCCGTGGAAGAGATCGGTGAAGGCGGCGCGCTCGTCCTGGCGCGGCGCGCCCTCGATGAGCAGCCACCCGCTCCACCGCTCGCTCAGGGCCACCTCGACCGCGAGCGAGACCATGGCGCGCACGCCGCTGTCGCGCGCGAACAGGTGGCCGCGCCCCACCAGATCGTCGACCCGCGCGCGCGTCTCGGCGTCGAGCGTGCCGTCGCGGTAGCCCTGGCACAGGTCGGTCGGGTTCCCCTCGTCCGCCTTGCCGGGACAGTGGCGATCGGTCCACGCGTCGAGGTAGGCGCGGCCGGTGATGGTGACCGCGCCGAGCCCGGTCAAGGACGCCGCCACGCCGGCGTCGGCGAACCAGTCGTTGCGCTTCGAGTCGTCGAAGTAGGTCGACCCACCGCCGGCGTCGGCGAAGCCGCCGAACGAGAACGGATCGACATCGACGAAGGTGACGCGCGTGGTGGCGCCCAGCTCCCAGCGCACGCCGTAGGTGCGGAACAGCACGCCGGCGTCGAGGGCGAACGGACGGCCGCGCGGCAGGGCCCCGACCTGCACGCGCGAGTCGAACAGGTACGGGTAGCCGGCGCCGAACGCGATGGTCGAGCGGCCGCGCGGCAGCGCCCTGGCGCCGAACGAGCTCAGCCCGCGCCGCTCGAGCAGGAGCTCCTGCTTGCTGGGCGGCGCACCGTCGGCGACCTCGCCGACCTCGCCGCCTGGGCCCTGGTCGCCGGGCGGCCCCGCGCCGGGCGCGCCGCCGCCGCCGCCGGCCGCCGCATGCGCTCCGCCGGCGCCGCGTCCGCGGCCGCGCTGGTCGACCGGATCGACCTGGCCGACACCCGGCTGGCCGCCGTCCTCCAGATCGAGGGTGAGGACCGCGGTGGAGCCGGCCTCGACGGTGACGTGGTCCTCGCGCTTGCCATGGCCGTCGGCGCGCACCGCCACCACGTGATCGCCCGGCCGCACCTGCTTGATCTCGAGCGGCGTCACGCCCACGTCGGTGCCGTCGAGCGAGACGGTCGCGCCGTCCACGTTGGTCAGCACGCGGATGCTGCCGCCGCGCGCCGCCTGGGCGGCGGCGTCGGGGCTCGCCAGGTGCAGGGCGAACAGGCCGGCCACGAGAGGTGCGAGGCGCATGCGGGGCTCCTGCGACTCAGGGTATGCGAGCCTCGCGCGTGCGGCAAATCGCCTCCCGTCCGGCGCCCGGGCCGGCGCCGGTGCGCGAGTGAACCTTGCCCGCCGCCGTGCGCGCGGTCACCGCGCCGACCAGCCGGTGACCTCCTGAATGACCGGCACCAGCGCGTCGGCCATCTTCTGCTGCGTCACCGGGCCGGGATGGAAGTCGCAGCCGAGGCCGTCGTCCGGGTCCTGCTCGGCGATGTCGACCAGCCGGACTCCGTCGCCGGCGGCGTCGATCACCGCCTGCAGATGGGCGCGATGCTGCGCGTGCGCGTCGCCGCCGAGCATGGGGCTGGTGGCCAGGAGGATCGGCGCGCCGGGATAGCGGCCGCGGATGTCCTCCACGAACGCGAGCAGGCCGTCCTCGAAGGCGGCGCCCGGGTCGCCGACGGAGAAGTCGTTGGTGCCGAGGTCGACGACCACGACGTCGGGCGCGAACGAGAAGTCCCACACGCTGGCCGCGTCGTCGGCGAAGGTGCGCCCGAACAGGACCGGCATGGTCGCGCTGGTGTCGCCGCCGAAGTTGCGCACAACGCCCTTGCCCGAGTAGGCGATCGCAGTGTGCGCCGCGCCGAGCGCGCGGGCGGTCAGCGCGCCCCACGCGTCGGTCTCGCTCTCGGTGTCGGCCGAGAACGAGCAGCCGGGGCCCTGACCGAGGACGCCGTAGCCGCATGTGATCGAGTCGCCGATGAACTCGATGAGGCGATCGGGCGGCTCGCCGGGGACCAGCGCCGCGCCCGACAGCCCGAGGAAGCGCGACGGGCCGAAGAAGGACTCGGTGCGGCGGGTGAGCAGCAGCTCGTGCTCGCCGTCGGACAGATCGCCGGCCAGCAGGTAGTCGTTCTCGCCGGCCGCGGTCTGGAGCGGCGGGCGCGCCTGGCCGTCGATCTCGATCGAGAACCAGTCCTGGCCGCCGTCGTCGAGCCGCACGCTTACCGCGGTGCCCGAGAAGCGGGCCGCGATCGCGCTGCCGGGCCAGGCGAAGCGGTCGTCGGCGTCGAACCGGCCGATGCGGTGGACCTCCTCGAGCGCGGCGGGCGCGCCGTCGGCGGACTCGGCGTCGCCCTGCACGACGGCCGGCTCGCCGGCACCTCCTCCGCAGTGGAGCATGCAGGGAAGCAGCGCGGCGGCGAGCCAGCGGAGGCGTGCGGGACGCATGCGCGGATCGTAATGGCCGGCCCGCGGGCGGTCGCGCGAAATAGTCGCCGCGCGCGGCTCGTTGAAGGCTCACCGTGCGCCGTTCATTGCTCCCGCTCGCGGCCGCGCTCATCACGCTCGCCCTCGCAGAGCGCCCTGCCCGGCCGTGCGCGGCGGTCGCCGAGGCTGGCCGTACCATCGAGATCGCGGACGAGACCGCGATCATCGTGTGGGACGACGCGCACAAGGTCGAGCATTTCATCCGGACGGCCAGCTTTTCGGCCTCAGCAGGCGTGGACGACTTCGGGTTCCTGGTGCCGACGCCGACGCGCCCGGAGCTGGGCGAGGTGCGGCTCGAGCTCCTCGATCGCCTCCACGCGGCGGTGACGGCGGAGCGCGTGGTCGAGGTGCGGTCCTTTCGCCTGGGCTGCGGGCTCCCGCTCCCCGGGATGGCCAGGGCTCCCGCGAGCGTCGAAGAGCCGCGGGTCCGCGTGCTCGAGCAGGCGCGCATCGCCGGCTACGAGGCGGCCGTGCTCGACGCCGACAGCGCCACCGCGCTGGCGGAATGGCTGGAGCGCAACGACTACGCGAGCCGGCCCGATCTGGCGGCGTGGCTCGCGCCCTACGTCGCGGCGGGCTGGAAGGTGACCGCGTTCCGCTTCCGCCCGTCGGTGGAGGGCGTCTTTCCGACCGCGGCGGTGCTCCTGTCGTTCGCCGCCGAGCGCCCGTTCTTCCCCTACCGCGAGCCGGCCGACGCGACCCCGGGGTCGGCCCGATCGCTGCGCATCTACCTGGTCGCCGGCGGCAAGATGACCGGCAGCCTGGGCGAGCGGGGTGAGCGCTGGCCCGGTCGGCTCGAGTACGCCGGACGGCTGCCCGGGCTGCGCCGCATGCTGGCCGGCGTCCTCCCGGACGGGGCCCTGCCCGACCGGCCCTGGCTGATGTCGTTCGTCGATCTCTCGCGCACGCGGCCGCCGGGCGACCTCTTCTTCTCGCCGGCGGCCGACGCCGCGCCGTTCGCGATCCCGATCGAGGTCGAGGACCGGTGCACCATCCCGCTCGGGCTCCTCGCGCCGGCCGCGCTGATCGGCCTCCTCGGCCTCGGCCTGCGGCGCCGCCGCGCCCGACGGTCCGCCCGGGTCGCCTCGGGCTGACCGGTCGGGGTCGGGCCAGAGGCGCCAAGAAACCGGTTGCCGCGGCCCGGGGAGAGCTTACCGTGGTCGCCATGTTCCGCGAGGACTACGTGATGCGCCTCATCAAGCAGTTCGCCGCGGCCATCGCCCGCATGCTGCGCCTGCGCGAGCAGGGCGAGCACCAGGCGGCGCTCGACGAGGCCAGCCGACTCTACGACGAGCTCTTCACCATCCCGCGCGAGGTCACCGACCGGGTGGACACGCCCACCATGGCCAGCCTGCTGGGGCGCCCCGACAAGATGCGGGCGGCGGCCATGCTGTTCTGGGAGGAGGGGCACATCTACAAGGCCAAGGGCGATCCGCTGACCGCGTTCGCCCGCTACCGGCGGGCGCACGAGCTCTTCCTCGAGGCGCGCGCGGTCGATCGTCAAGATGACGACGACGCGGCGATCCTGGAGCTGTCGCGGGTGGCGCCCGCCCGCGACCTCGATCCGCGCTACCGCCCCGACGACTGATGCGCCGGCCTGGTCGCCGCCTCGGCCTCGGTGTCGCGCTGGCCGCGGCCGGCTCCGTCGCCTCGCTCGGGTGCTCCTCGCCCCGTCCGCCGGCGGCGGGCGCGACGCCGACCCGAAGCGATGCGATCGCCGTCCCGCGCGGCGCCGCGCCGGCGGTCGACGGCGTGGTGGGCGACGCGGAATGGTCCGCGGCGGTCGCCATCCCGCTCGGCCGCGGCGCCATGTTGCGCCTGGTCCACGACGGCGCGCGCGTCTATCTCGGCATCTCCGGCGCGCCGGCCGCGCCCGGCCAGGGCTTCGGCTGCGTGATGATCGCCGGGGCCGATCGGGTCCGCGTCCTCCACGCCTCCTACAAGCTGGGCAGCGCGATCTACGACCGCGGCGCGGACGGGGCGTTCCACCCGCGCTCCACCGACTACGCCTGGAAGGACGCGGCCACCATGCTGCGCGACGAGGGCTGGATGGCCAGCCTCGCCCGAGCCGGCGACGGCGGCATCGCCCTCGCCTTCCTGGGAGCGGACGACCTGCCGCCCTCCCTCACCTCGTCCGCGCGGGATCTGGAGATCGACGCCGACGGAGGCGGCGACGCGCTGTCGCAGGCGATCGCGGTCATCGACTACAACGGCGACGGCTTTCACGACCTCGCCGTCGGCGCGCCGGAGTCGGGCGCCGACAACAGCGGCAACGTCCACGTGTTCCTCGGCTTCGCCGGCGCCTTCCGCGACGCGTCCCCACCGCGCTCGGTGGGAGACGCCGACGTCGTCCTCACCGCCGGGCCGATGAGCGCGAGCTTCGGCGGCGCGCTCGCCGAGTAGCCGCGCCGCCCAGCACGACCCGACCCGACGCTGCATCGAAGCCGGGATGGCGCCCGACTCCGACCTTGCGCGGCGAGTCCGTCGGCGGGCCCGGAACGCACCGTCGGGCGCCGACTCCTGGCGGCTTCCCTTGCCTTTGCTAACCCGCCGGCTCCCCGCGGTCCCGCTCCGCCTGCGCGGTCATGAGCGCCAGCACGTCCGGATCGCCGGGCCCGCCTCGCCCGGCCAGACCGGCGCGCACGCGGGCGCGGTCCTCGGGCGAGCGGTTCTGGCTCAGCTTGAACTTCCCCTCCAGCCGATCCACGTCGATGACGATGCCGGCGATGCCGGCCAGCAGGCGGTCCACGAACCCGGGCTCGGTCGCCTCCGGCCGCCACGGCGCCGCCGCGCCCGCCTCGAAGCGCGCGCTCAGCTCGCCGACCAGCGCGCGCAGCTCGCCGGCCTCCATGACCCGCGCCGGCCCGCTCGCGTGGACGACCGCGTAGTTCCAGGTCGGCACCTGGCGCGCCGGCTCGCCGTACCAGCGCGGCGTCACGTAGCAGTGCGGCCCGTGAAACACCGCGGTCATGCGCCGCCGCTCCGACGCGAGCCGGGCCAGCGCGTTGGCGCGCGCCACGTGCAGGCGAACGCGCGCGCACGCCTCGTCGACCAGGCACGGGACGTGCGCGATCTCCGGCCCGCCCGCCGGCTCGTCGCCGCCGCCCACGGCCACCACGGTGGCGAAGGGATTCTCGTCGCACAGCGCCCTCGAGCGGGCGCGGTCGTCCTCGGCGAACATCCGCGGCAGGTACATGTCCGTGACTATGGAACGGCGGCCGCCGGCTGGCCATCCGCTTCGCCTGGCCGGGTCGCAGGCTCGGCTATAGTCGCGCGGCGATGACGTCGCCCACCGCAGGCGTTCGACTCGGCGAGGCGTCGGGGCGCTGGGTGATCCTGGCGGCCGTGCTCGGCTCCGGGATGGCGATGCTCGACGCCACCGTGGTCAACGTGGCGCTGCCGGCGCTCGGCCACGACCTCGGCGCCGGGCTCGACGGTCTGCAGTGGACGCTCAACGGATACACGCTCACGCTCGCGTCGTTCATCCTGCTGGGCGGATCGCTCGGCGACCGCTTCGGGCGGCGGCGCGTCTTCGTGATCGGGACGGTGTGGTTCGCCGCCGCCTCGCTCCTGTGCGGCGCCGCGCCCACCATCGAGCTCCTGGTCGCCGCTCGCGCCCTGCAGGGCGTCGGCGGCGCGCTGCTCACGCCCGGCAGTCTGGCGATGATCGCCGGCCTGTTCCGGGGCGAGGAGCGCGGCCGCGCGATCGGCCTCTGGTCGGGGTTCGGCGGCCTCGCAGGCGCGGTCGGGCCGTTCGTGGGCGGGTGGCTCATCGGCTCGGTCGGCTGGCGGTGGATCTTCCTCGTCAACCTGCCGCTGGCGGTGGCGGTGGTCCTCGTCGCGCAGCGCCACGTGCCGGAGACCGCCGATCCGGACGCGAGCAAGAGCCTCGACGGCGGCGGGGCGGCCCTCGGCGCGATCGGGCTGGGCGGCCTCACCTACGCGCTCGTGCGCGCCGGCGAGGACGGCCTGGCCCCGGCGGTCATCGCCTCCGGGGCGATCGGCATCGCCGCCCTCCTCGGCTTCGTCCTGTTCGAGCGGCGCACCCGCCACCCGATGCTGCCGCTCGGCCTCTTCGCGTCGCGGCAGTTCGCGGCCGCCAACGCGGTCACCTTCCTGGTCTACGGTGCGCTCGGCGGCATCTTCTTCCTGTTCGTGGTGCAGCTCCAGGTGGTCGGCGGCTTCTCGCCGGTGCTGGCGGGCGCGTCGCTCCTGCCCATCACGGCGATGATGCTCCTCCTGTCCGGCACGGCCGGCGCGCTGGCGGAGCGGATCGGCCCGCGCCTGCCCATGGCCGCCGGTCCGGCGCTGAGCGCCTGCGGCGTGGCCCTCATGCTCCGCATCGGAGCGCGCCCGTCCTTCCTGGCCGACGTCCTGCCGGCGGTCACGGTCTTCGGGCTCGGCCTCGCGATCAGCGTCGCGCCGCTCACCGCGACGGTCCTGGGCGCCGCCGACGCCCGCTTCGCCGGCATCGCCTCCGGCGTCAACAACGCGGTCGCGCGCGCCGCCGGCCTCCTCGCCGTCGCCGTGCTGCCGCTCGCGGCCGGCCTGCACGGCGACGCCTACCGGCGCCCCGACGCCTTCGCCGGCGGCTTCAGGCTCGCCGCCCTGATCTGCTGCGCCCTCCTCGCCTCCGCCGGCCTCCTCGCGGCCATCGCGATCCGGAACCGCGCGACGGGCGGCGTGGCGGCCGCGCCCGAGGCCACCTCCGCCTCGGGCGGCCCGTCGCGCCTCCACTGCCCGGTGGCCGGCCCCGCGCTCCATCTACCTCCGGAGACGCCGGCGCGCGCAGGCTCGTGAGGCGATGCACAGGTGGACCCGCTGGTCCACTCGCGACGGGTCCGGGCTGGATTTCCGTCCACGCACCACCGCGAGAGCTATTCTCGCCGCGCATGTGCACCGGCTCATCCGCCCGACTCGTCTCCGCCGTGTCTTCGATGGTCGCCCTCGCCGTATCGGGCGCCTGCGGAGACAACCTCTCAGGGGTCGAGGACGGCGAGGGCGGCGGGCGCGCCGACGCGGGCCAGCAGCAGCCCGCGGAGCCGATCCTGTCGCACGAGCCGGCGTGGATCGCGCGCGGCCAGGATGGCGAGGAGTGCTTCGGCAGCTCCTCCGCCATCGCCGATCTCGACGGCGATGGCCGGAGCGATCTCGTGGTCGGCATCCCGCGCTGCCAGACGGCGCCCGCCGACAAGGTCGCCGTCTTCCGCGGGGCCGAGAGCGCGCTGCTGGAGGACGAGGGCACGCGCGCGCAGCTCGACTGGGAGAACGAGAACCCGGTGCCCTTCAACGTCGCGCTGCGCATCGCCACCGGCGACGTCGACGGCGACCGGCGCGCCGACGTGCTGCTGAGCACGCGCGACGGGGCGGCCCTGTACCGCGGCGACCAGGACCTCGCCGCCATGTTCGCGCAGCCGCACTTCCGCCTGCCCGGCGAGAACTTCGGCCCCGCGCTCCTGGCCGACCTCGACGGCGACGGGCGCGACGACATCGCCGCCAGGATCGGCGGCGAGACCACCGTCTTCCTGACCACCGACGGGGACCAGGGCCCCGTGTTCACGCAGACCCGGACGCTGACCGCCACCCCGGGCGGCGCCGGCGACGTCGACGCCGACGGCAAGGACGATCTGTTCGTCGAGGCCCCGGACGGGACGGTCCAGCTCTACCTGGGCTGTGACGGCGAGCTGCCGGCATGCGACGGCGGCCTGGGCAGCGAGCCGGCCTGGAGCGTGGTCGGCTCGCTGCAGGGCGCCGGCATGGACATCGACGGCGACGGCCGCGCCGACGCCGTCCTCGGCGACTTCGGCCGCATCGCCGTCCACCTCACGAGCCAGGCGGACGACCTGCTGCCCGATTCGCCCGGCTGGGAGGAGCAGGGCGACGCCAACTTCCTCGGTTTCGGTCGGTCCATCGCCGCGCCGGTCGGCCTGCTCGGCAGCGGCAGGCAGCTCCTGGTCGGTGCGACGGCGCGGGTCTATCTCTATCGCGTGCCGGAGGGCCCGTTCGACGATCTGGCCCCGGTGTGGGCCTTCCCGGAGCCCGACAGGCTGACGGCCGACTGGCCGATCGATCTCAACTTCGCCGTGGTCGCCGCCGGCGACCTCGACGCCGACGGATACCAGGACTTCGTGGTGTCCGGCTCCTCGCTGACCGGCGGCGTGGCCATGGTGTTCACCGGCGGCGCGCTGCCCGACGACGCACCGGCGCCCTCCATCCCGGAGGCGCTCGCGTGCGGGCCGCTGACCGGCGGCACGGCCGATCTCACCGTCGACGCCGACGTGATGGCCCGCTCGCTCCTGATCACGACCGAGCCGTTCGCGGAGGACTCCTGCGAGGTGAGGGAGGCCTGCGTGAACGCGCCCGGCGATCGCAAGCTGCTCCGCTTCAGCGTGTCCATCGAGAACCTCGGCGCGGGCGACGCGATCGTGCCGGGGCCGGAGGAGGCGCCCGACCTCTACCAGTTCGACGAGTGCCACGGGCACGATCACCTGATCGGCTTCTCCAGCTACCGCCTGGTCGGCGCCGACGGCACCGAGGTGATGGGGCACAAGCAGGGCTACTTCATGGTCGACGTCGCGCCCTACTGCGCCGAGAGCGGCCCCCCGGTCGACCACTTCCCGTCGCAGGGGGTCTCGGCCGGCTGGTCGGACGTGTACATCGCCGACTACCCCTGCCAGTGGATCGACATCACCGGCGTGCCGGACGGCACCTACGAGCTGCACGTGAGCGTCGACGACGCCGACGTCGTTCCGGAGGCGGACCAGCTGCCCAACGAGGTGGCCATCAGCGTGAGGATCGCCGGCGACCAGGTCACGGTGCCCCGGCGCTGAGCGCGCCGGCCGACGGGCGCCCCCGCCGCACCGTCTCCAGGCGCCAGGCGATCAGTCGAGCGAGTCCGGGCTGGGCACCATGTCGCCATCATCCGGTCGCGCGGCCGCGCCGAGCGGACGAGCGGCCGCTCCCCAGCTCTGGGCCGCGTATTGCCGCAGCCGGTACTGGAGCGTGCGGACCGAGATGCCGAGCAGCTCGGCGGCCCGCGACGTGCACCCTCCCGTCCGCTCCAGCGCCGACATGATGGCGCGGCGCTCGATATCGGCCAGCTTGAGGGTGCCGCCAGGAGCGTCGTCGTCCGCGCGGTCCGCCGGCAGGGCGGGCGCGACCGAGGACGGGAGGTCCTCGGCGACGATCTGGTCCTCGCGGCAGAGGACGACCGCGCGCTCGATCGCGTTCTCCAGCTCGCGGACGTTGCCCGGCCAGCCGTGGCGCATGAGCCGGCGCATCGCGCCGGTCGAGAACCCGCGGATGTCGCGGTCGTTCTGCGAGGCGACCTTGCGCAGGATGTGCGCGGCCAGGAGCGGAATGTCCTCGCTCCGCTCTCGCAGGGGCGGCATCGCGATCGGAACCACGTTGAGGCGGTAGAAGAGATCCTCGCGGAACGACCCGCGCCGCACGCGCTCCACGAGATCGGCGTTGGTCGCGGCGACGATCCGGACGTCGACCCGGATCGTCTGGTTGCCGCCCACCCGCTCGAACGCGCGCTCCTGCAGGAAGCGAAGCAGCTTGACCTGGGTCGACGGGGCGATGTCGCCGATCTCGTCGAGGAACAGCGTGCCGCCGTCGGCCTGCCGGAAGCGGCCGTCGCGCGCCGCGTCGGCCCCGGTGAAGGATCCGCGCTCGTGCCCGAACAGCTCGCTCTCGAGCAGGCTGTCGGCCAGAGACGCGCAGTTGAGAACCACGAACGGGCCGCCGGCGCGCGTCGAGTGGTGGTGGACGGCCGCCGCCATCAACCCCTTGCCGGTGCCGCTCTCGCCGGTGATGAGCACGGTGGCCCGCGACGGCGCCACCTGCCGCAGGGTGGCGACCGCGAGCTGCATCGGCGCGCTCGAACCGATGATATCCGGCGCCAGGATCGGATCATCGCGGCGCTCCTCGACGAGGCCGGCGTCGCGGAGGCGCAGGCGCTGCTCCACCAGCGGCTCGACCACGTGCATCAGATCCTCGATGTGGACCGGCTTGGCCACATAGTCGCGCGCGCCCTGCCGCATGGCCAGCACCGCGTCCTCGATCGCGCCGAACGCGGTCATGACCACCGCGACGCGGTGCGGATCGAGCGCGATCGCCTTGCGCACGAGCTCGAGACCGTCCATGCCCGGCATCCTCACGTCGGTGAGGAGCAGGTCCGGATCGAACTCCGCCAGCTTCGGCAGCGCCTTGAAGCCGTCCCTCGCGGTCTCGACCGCGTATCCCCGGCGGCGCAGGAGCTGACCCAGGGCGAGCCGCGCATCGGTGTCGTCCTCGACGACAAGAATGCGGCCCCGCTGCCTCACCCCTCGACCCATCGGCCCCGACACGCCGACATCTATACGCCCAAACCCGCGACGAGGGCAGAAGAACCGCGATCCGGGGGGACCTCCCGGCCGCGACGGATGCCATGCCGCGCCTCCGTTGACCCCGCGATCGCCGCATGTCACATGAACGGGGAAGCGTTCGCGCGTGTGCCCGAGCGTCCAGAGCCGTGTCGATGGGGCCACGGAAGACGCGAGGTGGGTGACAGTTCCGGGATCAGGCTGAGCCCCAGAGCCTGCGGCCGCTGCCCCGAACGGCCCGACGGCGAGGTGGAGGACCATGGCGAGGAAGGGGAAGACGACGGGGGTGCGCGGCAAGGACGGTCCGCTCGCGAGGTCGGACGGCGGGTCCCAACCGATTGATTCCGCGGGCGTGCTCGAGCGCTACAGCTCCGGCGCGTCCGCCCAGAGAGGGTTTCCCATCGTGGGGCTGGGCGCCTCGGCCGGTGGGGTCGACGCGGTCTCCCAGCTGCTCGCGCGCCTCGCGGAGCCGACCGGGATGGCCTTCATCGTCATCCAGCACCTCGCCCCCAGGCAACCGAGCCTCCTGCGCGAGACCCTGGCCCGCTCGACGCGCATGACCGTCGTGGATGCGGCGAACGAGATGCTGGCCGAGCCGGATCACGTCTATGTCATTCCGCCGGGCATGGAGATGTCTCTGCGCGGCCGGCAGCTGGTCGTGGCTCCACGACAATCGCCGACCATGCACAACTCGATCGACGTGTTCTTTCGCGCGCTCGCCCTCGAGCAGCGAAACCGCGCGGTCGGCGTCCTCCTGTCAGGCACCGGCTCCGACGGGACCGAGGGTCTGCGGGCCATCCGGGCGGAGGGCGGGATCGCCCTGGTGGAGGAGCCGCGGTCCGCCCGCTTCCCGGCCATGCCGGAGAGCGCGATCGCCGCCGGCGCGGTGGACCACGTCCTGACCATCGAGGAGCTCGCCCGCGAGCTCGTCCATCTCAGCCGCCAGGCGTACCTCGTGTCGACGGACGCCCTGCTGTCGGGTGAGGACGCCGAGCCGGAGCAGGACGAGCTGCTCCAGCGCGTGCTCGAGCGAGTGCGCGCCAGCTCTGGCGTCGACTTCTCGGAGTACAAGACGACGACGATCAGGCGCCGGATCGCTCGTCGGATGCTGCTGCGCCGGAGCGAGACCGTGTCCGACTACCTGGCGCTCCTCGAGGTCGACTCCGACGAGACCGGAGCGCTGTGCCGCGACATCCTCATCCACGTCACCGGGTTCTTCCGCGACAAGGCCGCCTACGCTGCGCTCGAGGGGCTGGTCATCCCCAAGCTCCTGGAGCAGCACGCCGACGGCTCGTCGATCCGCATCTGGGTGCCCGGCTGCTCGACCGGCGAGGAGCCCTACTCGATCGCGATCTCCGTGCTCGAGGCGCTCGGCAGCGACGCGGCGCGCGTGCCGGTGCAGATCTTCGGCACCGACCTCAGCTCCGAGATGATCGACCGCGCGCGCTCCGGCTTCTATCGCGACAGCGCGGTCACCGCCGTGACGCCGGAGCGCCTCGAGCGCTTCTTCGTGCGCGCCGACGGCGGGTACCGGGTCGGCAAGCTGGTGCGCGAGAGGTGCGTGTTCGTGCGGCACGACCTCGTCCGAGATCCACCGTTTTCCCGGCTCGACCTCATCAGCTGCCGCAACGTGCTCATCTACTTCGGGCCGCTCCTCCAGAAGCGGGTGGTGCCGCTGTTTCACTACTGTCTGCGTACGGGCGGCTTCCTCCTGCTCGGGCACGCCGAGTCGGTCGTCGGATTCACGGAGCTCTTCACGCCGGCCGACAAGAGCAGCAGGCTGTTCTCGCGGCGCGAGGCCCCGCAGCGCGTGAGCTTGCCCTCACCGCTCCTGGCCGGCGCCGGTCCGCCCCGCGCGCCCGCCCTGGTGGGCGGAGTCGGCCCGGCCGCGCTGACCACATTGCAGAAGCGAGCTGACGACATCCTGGTCGGGCGCTACGCGCCGCCGGGCGCCCTCGTCGATGGGACCATGCAGGTCATCCATCTGCGCGGACGGACGAGCCCGTACCTGGAGCTGCAGCCCGGTCACCCGGACCTCCATCTGCTCAAGCTGGCGCGCGAGGAGCTGGTGCCGGTCCTGCGCTGGGCGGTGCAGAAGGCCAAGCGCGAGATCGGCCCGGTCCGGCGCGAAGGGATCGAGCTGCGGGACGACTACGGTGTCCGGCGGGTGAACGTCGAGGTCATCCCGGTCTCCGACCTGCCATCCGGGGAGCCGTGCTTCCTGGTCCTGTTCGAGGGCGCCGGGTCCGCGGACGCGCCGCCGCCCGTGCGCCCGCTCCCCGCCGAAGCGGTCGCGGACGGCCACGAGCGCGAGATCGCGTTCCTTCGCGAGGAGGCGGCCGCCGCCGGCGAATACTTGCAGTCGCTGCTCGACGAGCGGCAGCGCATGAACGACGACCTCACCTCCAGCAACGAGGAGCTGGTGGCGAGCAACGAGGAGCTGCAGAGCACCAACGAGGAGCTCGAGGCCGCCAAGGAGGAGCTGCAGTCCTCCAACGAGGAGCTGACCACCGTCAACGATGAGCTGCAGCTGCGCCACCAGGAGATCAACCAGGTCAACAGCGACCTCGTGAACGTCCTGGCCAGCGTGGACATTCCGATCGTCATCGTCGGCGGCGACCGGAAGGTCCGGCGGTTCACGCCCCAGGCCAGGGCGCTCATGCACCTCATCCCGAGCGACGTCGGGCGTCCGCTGGACGAGATCAAGCTCAACATCGACCAGGGCGATCTCGACCGGCTGGTGTCGGAGGTGCTCGACACGCTCACGCCGAGAGAGCTCGAGGTGCGCGACCGCGAGGAGCGGTGGCACCGCCTGCGCATCCGCCCGTACCGCACGGTGGACGGCCGCCTGGACGGGGCGGTGCTGTCGCTGACCGATATAGACCGCCTGAAGCGCACGGCAGGTGACGCCACCGCGGCCCTCGATCTGCTCGCCGCGATCATGGAGACCATGTGCATGCCGGTCGTGGTGCTCGACGACAGTCTGCGGCTGCGCTCGGCCAACCGGGCCTTCTCGACGGTCTTCGGCGAGGTCGCCGGCGAGGCGGTGGGGACCGGCTTCTTCGCGCTCGGCGGGGGGCGCTGGAACGTCCCCGAGCTGCGCACCGCGCTCGATGGCCTGCTCGCCGAGGGAGGGGACCGCGCGCTGGAGATCGAGATCGAGGCGCCCGCGGGGCGGCGCCGCTCGGTCGCGGTGGCCGCCAGCACGCTCCGGTGGCATGGGGATCCGCCGCTCGTGCTGCTGACGCCGGTGGACGTCACGGACCGGGCCAGGCTGCTCGCCGCGGCGGAGGAGGCGCGGGCGGAGGCGGTGCGCGCCAACCGCACCAAGGACGTCTTCCTGGCCACCACGTCGCACGAGCTCCGCGCGCCGCTGCACGCGATCACGCTGCAGGCGGACCTACTGCTCGACGGCGCCGCGGCGGACGCGGAGCAGGCCCTGCGCGCGGCCGAGCGCATCGCGCTGGCGGCGCGCGCGCAGGAGCGGATCATCAGCGACCTCCTCGATGTGTCGGCGATCGTCGCGGGCAAGATCTCGCTGCAGCGCCAGCCGGTGGATCTGTCCGCCGTGGTGGCGGCCGCCATCGACGGCATCCGCGGCGCGGCCGAGCGCAAGGGGATTCGCCTCACGAGCCAGCTCGGCGCCTCGGTCGGCCGGTTCGTCGGTGACGCGAATCGCCTGCGCCAGATCGTCGCGAACTTGCTGACCAACGCGGTCAAGTTCACGCCCGCGGGCGGCGAGGTGACGCTCGCGCTCGAGCGCCGCGGCGGCCAGGCTCGCATCACGGTCAGCGACACCGGGGAGGGCATCGCGCCCGACTTCCTGCCGCACGTGTTCGACCGATTCGAGCAGGCGGACAGCTCGCGGGCGCGGAACCACGACGGCCTCGGCCTGGGCCTGGCGATCGTGCGCGACCTGGTCTGGCTGCACCACGGGACGGTGCGGGCCGAGAGCGGCGGGGCGGGCAAGGGGGCGACGTTCACGGTCGACCTCCCGCTGGCCGACGACGAGCTGCCCGACCGTCGGCCGGACGAGGTCGGCGACAGCATCGACACGAACCCCTTCGGCTACGAGCTCGATCGCCCCGCGGGGGCCGCGGCTCACGCGCGCCCGGACGGCAACCTCGAGGGCATCCGCGTGCTGGTCGTGGACGACGATCAGAGCTCGCGCGAGGTGCTGGTCGACATCCTGCGCCTGCGCATGGCCGACGTGATGGCCGTCGAGTCGGCCGAGCAGGCGCTGCACGCGCTGGCGAGCTTCCGCCCGGACGTCATCCTGTGCGACATCGCGATGCCGGGCGAGGACGGCTACAGCCTGATCCGGCGCATCCGCGCGCTCGCCCCCGAGCAAGGCGGTCGCGTCCCGGCGGTCGCGCTGACCGCGCTGGCGACCGAGACCGATCAGGGCCTCGCGCTCGAGGCGGGCTTCGACCATCACATCGCAAAGCCGAGCCCGGCCGCCATCCTGTGCGAGATGGTGCGGCAGCTGGTCGGCCCGCCGCCGAACGCACCGGCGCTCGACTGACACCGGCCCGCGCGGCGATTCACGCGCCGGCGTGCTGGCGCCACTGCCAGTGCTGGCGCAGCGTCTTGACGACGCCCTTCATGTAGCTCTCGATCTTCTGGGCCACGTACGGGCGCTGCTCGGGGACGAAGTCGGCCTCGACGGAGAGCCGGGTGGTCCAGTAGCCCCGCGCGGTGGCCTCGTACTCGCGCAGGAGGGCGAGCGGCACGTCGTTGCGGTCGCGGTACTGGTGGATGGTCGTGAGCGCGCGGGTCATCGACTCCCACAGCGGCAGCGCCTGGCGCTCGGCCATGTGCATGCCGCCGACCGAGGCGAACGCGCGCAGCGCCTGCCCGGGCTCGATCGTGTTCACCGCCCGGCAGTAGCCGCACTCGACGTTGAGCGCCATGCCGGACAGCTGGATGCGGTCGAGCGGCGCGCCGCAGTGGGTGCACGCCCGCGTGCGCGCGTCGGCCGCGATCGCGCGCTGGCGCATGATCTCGGCGGCGGCGGCCAGGGTGAGGCGGTACGCCCGCGTGTAGCGGATCTCGATCTCGCCGGTCGCCCGGTCGCGCTTGGCGCCCTCCTGGAACATGAGGCCCTCGGGCAGGCCGTCGGCGGCGGAGAGCTCGTCGCTGATCCGGTTCCAGGCGTCCGCGATCTGATCGCGGTGCTGGTGCATCTGGTGCTCGACCGCGCCCCACGGCTGCACGAGCGGCGTGAGGTCGGAGCCGATGCGCAGGATCACGGCCTGGCTGCCGGCGGCCGCCTCGGCCAGGATCGCGTCGACCCGCGCCAGCACGTCGGCGATGATCGCATTCCATCGCTCGATGATTCGCTGCGCCTGCATGTGTGGCTGCATGTGCATATGCATCCTCCTCTCTCAGCCAGCCGGGAAGAACGGCGTCCCGCAGTAGCCGCAGCGGCCGTACAGGCTCTCGCGCTGCCTCGGCGCGCCGCACGAGCGGCAGGTGAGGACCGCCACCGACGGGCCGGACCCGGCCGGCGAGTCCGGCCGCGCCGGCAGGCCGGCCGCCGCGCGCGCGAACAGCGAGCCCAGGTCCATCGTCGGCGTCACCCGCGCGATGTACGCCTCGGTCTCGTCCCGCACGAAGTCGACCAGGCGCCGGCGGCGGAAGTCCCACATCGCCTCGCTCTCGCCCGGGTGCTCCGGCGGGAGCCGCGCCTCGAACGCGGCCTCGAGCGCGAGCAGCACCTGGCGCACGTCCGACGGATGGGCCGCGTCACCGACGTGCGGCGCGGAGGCCGGCGCCTCAGGGATCCAGGCCCGCCGCAGCCCGTCCCACTCCGCCGGATGCCGGCCAGCCGCCGCGGCGGTGGCGAGGATGTGGCTCAGCCAGCGCTCGAACTCGATCGCGAGGGCGTCGCCCCCTCCGGGCACGTCGCTCACGCCGGCGCCTACCCCGAGTACTTGGCCCGGTACATGTCCGCGTACTGCGTGTAGAGCTGGTGGTACTTCATCGCCTCCTGCTGCATGCGCTTGTTCCAGAACATGCCGACGTTGCTCCAGTCGAGCGCCGACATCCCGAAGTGGGCGAGGACCGCGCTGGCGTCGTAGCCCCGGCTGGCACCGGCGCTCATGGCCTCCTGGATCTCGACGAAGCGCTCGAACGGGACCGGCTCGCCGCCCAGGTCTCCGCCGACCCCGACCGCGGCCGCCTGGGCCGCCTGGCCGCCGTACTGTCCCTGCGACGCGCCGGCGAACGCGTTGCCGTAGGCGGTGGCGATCGCGCCGCTGGTGTCGGTCGTCATGCGCTGCATCCACTCGGCGCTGACCCGGTCCCACTTCGGCCGGTCCATGCCGGCGCGCGCGATGAGCGCGTCGATGTTGCCGCCGCCGGCCAGCGACGCCTGCACGTGGGCCCACTGCTCCATGGTCACGCCCTCGACCGGATCGAGCCCGCCGCCGCCCCCGCCGCGCCCGGTCATGGCGCCGGCCTTCTCGCGCATGATGCGCTCGCGCGCGACGCCGCTCAGGCGGAACTCGAGGTCGGTCGGGTCCTGGCGCAGGTGGGCCGCCCACGACGCAACGCCCCAGCCGCGAAACGCCTCCCAGTGCCCGCCGTCGCGGAAGCCGAACACGCGGATGAGCAGGACCTCCTCGGGATCGAGCGGGCGGCCGTCCTCGTCATGGATGGGCTCGAGGTCCTCCTCGTCGGCGTTCATCAGGCGATCGCGCACGCTCTCCAGCTGGTAAAACCAGTCCTCGACGGACAGGCCGTTCCAGCCCTGGGGCATCGGATAGACGTTTCCATTCCACTGGAATTGGCTCATGGGGCTCCTTGCAGACTCCGGGCAATCGCCGCCCAACGCGGCAGAGGTCGAAGTTATTCGACGGCCGACGGAGCCGGCTTCCCCGCCCCGGTGGAGTTTCGCGTCTCGTCCGTCCCGCCGGGGCGGGCGCGATGTTGCGCGGGCCGCCGCTACCTCGGGTACCAGGGGGGAATCGCGGCCGAGTGGTTGATCCACACCGACTTCGCGTGGGTGTACTCGTGCATGGCGTCGAAGCCCATCTCGCGGCCGTAGCCGGAGCCGCGCACGCCCCCGAACGGAGAGCCGGGGTTGACCCGCTTGTACGAGTTGACCCAGACCATGCCGGCAGCGAGCGCGCCGGCCACGCGGTGGGCGCGCCCGAGATCCGCGGTCCACAGGCCGCCGCCCAGCCCGTAGTCGGTCCCGTTGGCCAGCGCGATCGCCTCGTCCTCGCCGCGGAAGGTCGTCACGGTGACGAACGGGCCGAACACCTCCTCGCGGCACACGCGGTGCTCCGGCCGGGCGCGCACCACGGTCGGCTCGATGTAGTAGCCGGCCGCCAGATCGCCGCGCTCCGCCGGCGGACCGCCGCCGAGCAGGACCTCGCCCCCCTCGTCGCGCGCGACCTCGACGTAGGCGAGCACGCGGTCGCGGTGGACGGCCGACGTGAGCGGGCCCATCTCGGTCGCCGGATCGAGCGGGTCGCCGACCCGGATCGAGCGCGCCAGGTCGAGGAAGCGCGCGAGGAAGCGCTCGGCGATCCCCTCCTCGAGCAGCAGGCGCGATCCCGCGATGCAGGCCTGGCCCTGGTTGTGGAACACGGCGAAGGCGGCGCCGTTGACCGCCGCGGTGAGGTCGGCGTCGTCGAAGACGATGTTGGCCCCCTTGCCGCCCAGCTCCAGCTGCACCCGCTTGAGGTTGCCGGCCGAGGCCTCGACCACCGCGCGGCCCGACGCGGTCGATCCGGTGAAGGAGACCTTGTCGATGTCCGGGTGGCGCGCGATCGCGGCCCCGGCCGCCGCGCCGACTCCGGGCACCATGTTGACCACGCCGGCGGGGAACCCGGCCTCGCCGGCGAGCTCGGCCACCACCAGCGACGTGAGCGGGGTCAGCTCCGACGGCTTGTAGACCACCGTGTTGCCCGCGGCCAGCGCAGGGCCGAGCTTCCAGCTGGTGAACATGAGCGGGAAGTTCCACGGCGTGATCTGCCCGACCACGCCGACCGGCTCGCGCGTCACGTAGTTGAGGAAGCCGGGTTCGACCGGGATGACGTCGCCGTGGTGCTTGTCGGCCATGCCGGCGAAGTAGCGGAACGTGGCCACCGTGCGCGGCACGTCGAGCACTCGCGAGTCGCGGATCGGGTGGCCGGTGTCCGCGCTCTCGAGCCGGGCCAGCTCGTCGCCCCGCGCCTCGATGAGATCGGCCAGCCGCGCCAGCAGGCGCCCGCGCTCGGCCGCCGGCGTGCGGCTCCAGCCCGGGAACGCGCGGCGGGCGGCAAGGGCCGCGCGGTCCACGTCCTCCTCGCGCGCCTCGGCGACCCGGGCCAGCAGGCTGCCGTCGTGCGGGTTGACGACCGGCAGGGTGCCGCCGCCGGCGGCGTCGACGAAGCGGCCGTCGATGAAGAGCTGCGCCCGCATCGCGCGGCTAGAACTTGACCGGGTTCCTGGGCGCCTTGCCCTCGCTGATGAGCCGGGGCAGATCGGAGGCCGCGTTCTCCCACACCAGCAGCATCGATCGCTTGGGCGCGTAGCCCTGGTGGCGGATGTCGGCCGGCATGGCGGCGACGTCGCCCGCCTTCATGGTCACGCGGGCGCGCGGCTGGCCGGTCTCCTTGTCCTGCACGTCCCAGCTGATCTCGTCCGACAGCTGCACGAACCACTCGACCCGGTCGTTGCCGTGCAGGATGGGCAGGATGTACTCCTCGCTGGTCGGGCACATCAGGCTGTCGGCCACCACCGAGCAGACCGACGGGTTCCAGGTGACGTCGGAGCGCGACAGATAGGCGAACAGGTTGAAGGCCGACACCTGGCCCTCGAAGCCGGGCTCGGCGTGGACCTCGGGCTCGTCCTGCGCCACGTCGGCGAAGTGGCGGTTGACCGGGTAGCCGGCCGCGTCGGTGCGGCGCGGCGCGTCGCCCGGCAGGCCCACCATGCGGCGGGCCGCGACCCGCTCGCGCCCGATCGCCTTGCGGCTGTCGCCGCGCTTGACCCCGAACGGGCTGCCGGTCTCGCCCGGCGCGGCGAACGGATCGAAGCCCTCGATGCACCAGTCGTCGAGCATGGCGCGGAAGGCGGCCATGAGCTTGGCCGACTCGAAGGTCTCGTTGTAGTCGGCCTTGCTGGCGCGGAACGCCTGGTTGAAGCGCCCCACGAACATGTCGACCGTGCCGTAGTGGTTGAAGGTGCCGAACACGGTGTCGAAGTTGACGAGGCCGTAGAAGAAGGCCCACGCCACGTCGCGCTGCAGCGCGCGCAGGAACGCGTCGACCGACATCTGATGCTGTCCCTTGGGACAGCGGATGTAGGCGAAGTACTCGTCGCGGCGGAACTCGAAGCCGCCGATCGCGAAGCTCTGGTAGCCCGCTTCGTTGGTCCTGGACATGGCGCGCTCCCGTCAGGCGGTGATGCAGATGTCGGCCCAGCGCTCCACCGTCTGGGCCCCGAGGATGGTCTGGAGGAGGAGGACGCTCGGCTCCGCGGCGCGCAGCTGATAGCCTGCGCCGACCGGAAGCAGCGACAGGTGACCGCGCCGCGCCATGATGCGCCCCATCGCCGCGCCGCGCGGCTCGCCCGCCAGGAGCGTGGTGCCGCGCGTCCCGGCCGGCACGCGCGCCGACTCCTCGAGCTGGCGCAACGTGACCTCGACGGCGCCGTCCATGACGAGGGCGAACTCGTCGTGCGCGGCCGCGTACCACGGCGACGTGCCCTCCGCGCGGACCGCCTCGAGCACGTACTCCATGTTGCGCGCGACCGCGACCTTCTCCCACGGCCGCGCCCGCGAGGCGACCTCGAACACGTTCGAGAAGGCGTAGTTGCCGGGGTCGTCCCGGATGATCTGGATGCCGCCCTTCTCGAACTGCTTCAACGACCCGAACACGGTGCGAATGGCCATTCCAGTCCTCCGCTCGGCGCTCTGGGGGGTGTTGCCGTTGCGTGCGATAATCGCACACAGGTTCGATACTCGAACAAAGCGTAGTTGAGCCGCGATCCATGTCAAGCAGCCGCCAGCGCCACAAGGCGCCCGAACCGTCGCCCGACTTCGTGCAGTCGCTCGCCCGTGGCCTGTCGGTGATCGAGGCGATGGGCGCGTCGAGCGGGCCGATGACCCTCAGCCAGGCAGCCGCCGCGACCGGGCTGAGCCGGGCCGCCGCCCGCCGCCTGCTCCTGACCCTGACCGACCTGGGCTACGTCTCCGCCAGCGGCCGCAACTTCTCGCTGACCCCGCGCGTCCTCGGGCTCGGCTACTCCTACCTCGCCTCGCTGCCGCTGGCCCAGGTGGTGCTGCCGCCCATGGAGCGCCTGGTCGAGGAGGTGCACGAGTCCTCGTCGGTCTCGGTGCTCGACGGCGACGAGATCGTGTACGTCGCGCGCGTCCCGACCAAGCGCATCGTCACCGTCAACCTCGTCGTCGGGGCGCGCCTGCCCGCCTACGTGACGTCGATGGGGCGGGTGCTGCTGGCCGCGCTGGACCCGTGCGAGCTCGACGCATACTTCGCGCGCGTCGCGCCCGCCAGCCACACCAGCCGCACGGTCACCGGCCAGCCCGAGCTGCGGCGCATCCTGGCCCAGGTCGCACGCCAGGGCTGGGCCCTGGTCGACCAGGAGTTCACCGACGGCGTCCGCTCGATGGCGGTGCCGCTGCACGACCGCGGAGGCCGGGTGGTGGCCGCCATGAACGTGAGCAGCGCGCTGACCCGCCGCGCCCAGCTTCAGAAGGACGTGCTGCCGCGGTTGCTCGCGGCGGCGTCGGAGATCGACGCGTCGCTGCGGCACCGCTGAGGCCAGTCGAGGGTCGGAGCCGGGTCGTCCGGACCTCCGTCGTCCAGGGCTCCGTCGTCCGGGCCGGAGCCGCGCACGACTTGCAACCGGCGGGTCGGCTGGTGGTCGCGCGCCGCCGCCCTTGCCGCGGGCTGCGCGGCCCGCGACGGGGCCCTGCGCCCGCGCCGGCGCGCGATGGTCGCGCCCAGCGCCCCGATCGCGCGGCCCGCGTGTCCCCAGCGCCGCGCGCGCAGGCGGCAGCGCTCGAGCTCGGCCACCAGCTCGTCCATCGACGGCCAGCGGTCCTCCGGCTCGCAGGCCAGGCCGCGCAGGACCACGCGGTGGAGGCTGCGCGGCACGTGGCGTCCCGCGCGCGGCGGCGCGATGTGGCCCTCCATGATCGCGCTCAGCAGCACCGCGGGCGGCATCACCGACGACTGCCCGCTGAACGGCCGCACGCCGTAGAGCGCCTCGTAGAGCGCGACGCAGTAGCCGAACTGATCGGAGCGCGCGGTGGCGCGCTGGCCCAGGAGCTGCTCCGGCGCCATGAACGCGAGCGTGCCGACCAGCACCCCCTCCTCGGTCACGGCGCGGGCGCCGGTGGTCGACTCGTCGTCCGACCCGGCGCCCGGGCCGGCCTCGGCAACGGGCAGCGCGAGTCCGAAGTCCGCGACCCTGGCAACTCCGTCCCGGCCCAGGAGCACGTTCTCCGGCTTGAAGTCCCGATGCACGAGGCCAACCCGGTGCGCCTCCGCCAACCCCCTCCCCGCCTCCATGAACTTCGCCACCACCTCGTCCCACGCGCGCGGCCGCGCCCCCAGCCATTCCTCGAGCGTGCCGCCGTCCACGTGCTCCATCGCGATGAACAGCCCATCGTCGGTGGCGCCCAGGTCGTAGACCGCCACGACGTTGGCGTGCGACAGCCGCGCCATCGCGCGAGCCTCCCCCAGCAGCCGACCGCGCTGCTCCGCCCGCGACCTCCCGCCCGCGCGGATGAGCTTGAGCGCCACGTGGCGATCGAGGTCCACGTCGCGCGCCGCCCACACCACCCCCATGGCCCCGGCGCCGATCTCGGAGATCAGCTCGTAGCGGCCGAACGAGACGCCCGGTCGCCACGCGATGGGCCGCACGTCCGCGTCCGGCATCATGCGGAACGGGAAGGTCGATGCCATCCCTGCCGGCGCACTCAGCTCCATCACCATGTCCCCATTCCCTCTCGCCTTGGCCGACACGTCGCGGGTCATGGTCATAGTGCGGGACGGGGGTGGATCGTTTCAGCCCATCGCCCGCTCCCGGAGCGGGCCGGATCACCCCTGCTGCTGCACGTAGATGACGAACGGGCCCCAGTAAAAGGGCTTGCGGTAGGCGCCCGTCGAGTGGAGCAGCTCCAGCCGGGCCTGCCGCAGCGCCTCGGCCGGGGGCGTGCCGGCGGCCAGCCGCGCGTACAGCCCGCTCATGATGTGCGCCGTGGAGGCGTCCTCGACGTTCCACAGCCCGGCCACCACGTGGCGCGCCCCGGCCCGGAGGAAGGCCCAGGCGAAGCCGACCAGCCCCTCGCCCCGGTATGCGCGCGCACCGGCCCCGCGGCAGGCGGACAGCGACACCAGCTCGGCGTGGATGGGCGTCCTCACGATGTCGTGGGCGTAGAGCTTGTAGTTCAGGTCCTTCTCGGACAGCACGACGGCCGAGTCGAGCGGCTGCTCGGACTGGCTCGTGGCGTGCGCGGCGAAGTGGATGTACTCGAAGCGCGACGGATCGGCCTCGCCATAGGCGGTGGGCGTGGCCTCGCTGCCGGTCACGACCAGCGTCTTCTCGGGCGGGAAGTGGCTGGCCACCTCCGCCATCTCACGCCCGGCGTTCGGCAGGGCCGGGTACTGCGCGCTCGGCTGCACCGGGTCGCCGATCGCGAGCAGCTCGCGGTCGGGCGGAGCCGCGGAGGGGCGCGGCGCGGTCAGGAGCCCCAGCGAGGGCGCCCGCATGGTGACCACGTCCTCGATCCAGTAGTGGGGCGCGGGCGACGGCACCACCAGCGTGTCGAAGCTGAGCTGATGGAGCGCGCCGTCCGGCACGATGATGACCCGCGAGCCCCTGGGGATGTGAGAGGCGGCCGGCTGGACGAGGATGCGGTAGAGCTCGGTCGCGTCGCGCAGCCCGGCTCTGAGCGGATCGCGCGAGCGCTGCACCTGGGCCTGATAGCTCTCCACCATGGCGCGCAGCTCGGCGGCGGGCGGCAGCTCGTGGACCTCGGTCGAGTCCGCGGTCACGACCCACAGGAAGGAGCGCTCGCCCAGCCAGTAGGACAGGAGCACGGCGTGTGCCGCGCGAGCCGCGGGCTCGAAGCGGTCGGGCGCCCGCTCGGGCGCGCCGGAACCCAGATGCTCCCACAGGACGCGCCCGCGGCTGCGATCGACCAGGGCCAGCGCCTCGGCGCCGCGGCCCCGATCGACCAGAAAGGCCGCGTAGCGGCCGTAGAACTCGACCAGGCTGGAGAACAGGAGAAATTCGAACGTGTCCTGCTCGAGCTCCGCCCGCATCGCCTCGATCGCCGAGCTGGCCTGGCGGAAGGCGTCCTCGGCCGCCTGCGGCCGCCCTCGAGCTACCTCGACGCTGGCGATGCCCGCGAAGGCCCGCCACTTTTGCTCGGCCTGGCCGGTGGACGCGCCGACGCGCTCGTACGTCGCCCGCGCCTGATCGAGCTGGCCCCGCTGGGCGAGGAGCTGCGCCTCCACCAGCGTGGGCGGTGGCGCGCGGCCGGAGTCGTGGTCGGCGACCAAGCTGGCCTCCTCGCGGGCGTGGGCCTCCGCGCCTGCCGAGTTGCCGGCCTGGATCTCGACCGTCTGAAGCAAGTCGAGGACCTCCCTCAGATCGTCGCGCTGGCCGAGCTTGCGCATCAGCGCGAGCGACCGCAGCAAGTTCGGCCGGGCGGAGCGGAGATCCCGCAGCTGAAAATGCACCAGGCCGAGGTTGTAGAGGGCGTACGCCGCATCCTCGGTGAGGCCGAGGCGGCCAGCGATCTCCGCCGACTCCTGTAGCGGCGGCAGCGCCTTCTCTGCGTCCCCGAGGACCGTGTAGGACCATCCGAGATTGCCGAGCATCTTGGACTTGTCCATGTCGGTGGGCGACGTGCCCAGGGCGAGCCGGAGCCAGTCGGCGGCGTCGTCGTAGCGCGAGGTCTGCAGGCGTACCAGCGCCAGGCTGTCGGCGGCCTGCCCCTCGAGGTGTCGCAGTCCGGCGCCGCGGGCCAGGGTCAACGCGCGGCGAAAGCTCCTCTCTGCCTGCTCGTAGTCCTCCCGGGCGATCGCGCACGTGCCGTGGCGCAGCGCGACCTCGGCGATGAGCCGTGTCGACGAGATCTCGTTCGCGATCGCCGCCGCGGTCGCCAGGAGGTCATCCGGACCCCTGCCGCGCTGACTGGCGTCCTGGTGGCGACCGAGCTCGCAGAGCACGAACGCTCGAGTCATCAGCCAACGGACCCGCGCCTCGGGCTGGACGCCCGGGGGCGCGGGCTTCGCCAGGAGGACCAGCGCGCTCTTCATGTCGCGGCGCGCAAGCAGGACCTCGGCCTTTAGGACGTCCAGCGACCAGGCCGCCGCCCGAGCGCCCGCCTTGACGGCGCGGCGGTATCCGTCGTCGGCGATTGCCGACGCGCTGTCGAGGTGACCGCGCTCGAACTCGATATAGCCTCGCTCGCGGACCTGTTCGAGGTCGGGAATATCTTCCGAGCATCCGGCGAGAAAGCACAAGGCGGCCGCGATCGGCAGCCTGTGCTTCATGGATGCCGGTGGCCGTTGATCGCCAGCTCGACTATGGTGGTCGAGCCCTCGAGGTCCTCCGAGTCATCGTCGCCGTCGTCGCCGTCTTCTTTGGCCGGCGCACCGCCCACCGCCAGCTTGAGCGAGCGCGCCGCCTTGGTCTCCGGAAGCGGGTGAGACTCGATTCGCACCATGGTCAGGCGGCGCTGCTGGTCGTAGATGAGGTACTCGCCCAGGAAGAGCTCGTAGCGGATCCCGTTCCGGACGAACGTGATGTAGCTCGGCTCGAGGAGGTAGCAGGCGAGGTGCCCGTTGCTGGTCTGCACCAGCTTCCCGCAATTGGCCGAGGGCGAGCCATCCAGCTGGGTGTGCAGTTCGTCGAGCTTGGACGCCAGGTGTCCGTGGTTCTGCGCGTGGCGCTTGATGTCCGCGAGGCTGCACGGCCCGTCCGGAATGTGAGGCTTCCGTCTCTCGAGCGCGCGGTCCCTCCCGTTGACCCACAGGCCCCGCAGGGTCACCGTCTCTTCGATGAAGCGGTGCTGGTTGGTGAAAGTGGAGACGAGCGTGGCGCTCACGAAGTCGGCGCGCACCAGGCCGGCGAACTCTAGGCCCTCGACCGTGCAGGTCGTGCGCGTCTCGTGAGTCTCGACGTCCCCGCTTGCCATGTAGCTGTCACCGCTGGCGGCGCTGCTCGCGTACCTGAAACGCACTCGATCGTCCAGGTTCAGCGCCTCCTCGCGCACGCTAGCCTGGCCGCCGACGCGGGTGAGAGCGACCGTTCCCCTGACTTCGCGGCGGCGCGGCCGTTCGAGCCGCGCACCGAAGGCGACGACATCTCCATGGTAGACGAACACCGGGGTCTCGGGAGGCATGGCTTCCTTTCACCGCGCGTGGCGCCCCGCAAGGGGCCCGCTCACGGATGTCTGTGGCCGTTTATTTCGAGCTCCAGGAAGACGAGCGAGCCGTTCTGCGGCCCTGCCGCCGCCAGAGGCGCGGCCTGCATGCCGGCCGGCCTCATTTCGACTCGGAGCATGGTCAGGCGGCGGCTCTGGTCCGCGACCCGGTACTCGCCCACGAACACGTCGATCTCCGAGGCCCCCTGAACGATGCGCAAGGGCATCCGCGCCACCGTGTTGTTCACGGTCGGCTCGAGGACGAAGCAGGTGACGTCACCGGTTCCGTTCGTCCCCGCATCCATGCAGTTCTGCAGGACGGCCGGGTCGTTCTGCATTCGCAGTCTCAGGGCCGCGACGCTCGGGCTGGCCTGCACCGTGTCGAGCACATGTCGGCTCATCGAGTATTGCGCCACCTGACCATCCAGCTGGAGGCCGTCCAGCACGACCTCCTGGCTGAACGAGTGCTGCCCATTGGCGTAGACAGACGTGATCTCGGCGCTGAGATGGTCGGCCTTGAGGATACCGGGCAACCGAAGACCCTCGATGGTGCAGGCCACCTCGGTCTTTGAGTTGTTGACGGTCCCCTCGCCGACGGCCCGACTCGTCACTCGATCGACCCGAGCGGGCTGCGGGCTGAAACCTCCGACAGGGCCCAGGTCCCACGGGCCCTCGTCGACGTGGAGCTCGCCGCCCACGCGGGGCAGCGCCAAAGCGCCCTTCACGTTGCGGACGCGGGGCCCCTCCAGCTGGGCCCCGAACGGGAACACCTCACCGTGAAACAGGAACGACGATGCAACCGGCATGGTCCCTCTCCTCCTCACCCTTGACGTGTGGATGGTGATCCGACGCCGCCGGCCGTTTCACCGGGTGCATCGGAAAACGCCCTCCACTCCCTCCTCAGCCCCATCGCCGCGGGACCTGCATTGTAGGCAACTTGTGCCGGCCTTGCACAAGTTCTGGGCGAACGGCCGGGGCGGGCGGCCAGGGGATGTCAGGGATGGGTGTGTCCGTTGACCCGCAGCTCCAGCAGGACCACGGTCCCTTCGGGTGACGAGGAGGACTCGGCCTTTCCGTCGCGCGCGCCGGCCGGCGTCATCTCGATGCGCATCATGGTGAGGCGGCGCTGGCGCTCGGACATGAGGTACTCGCCCAGGAACACCTGGTAGTCGGTCGCGTCCGCGCGAAAGCGCAGCTGGGGCGGGTCGAAGAGATGGCAGGCGATGTCGCCGGCGCCGGTCGTGCGGGGCTGGCCGGCCGGGTCGAACTGCGTGCCGGCCGCGGCCAGTGACCGGTGCAGGCGCACGTCGTGGACGGCAGCCGAGCGGAGCCGGGCCAGGGTCGGGCAGGCGCGCACGCTGGACAGGACCTGGGCGTCGGCGTCCCGGTACTCGCCGTTGGCCCACAGCCCCTTGAGCGTGACGGTCTCCTCGCAGAAGTGGTGATCGCTGACATAGCTCGACGTGAGGACCGCGCTCAGGAGGTCCGCGCGCAGCACGCCGGCGACGTCGAGCCCCTCGATGGAGCACGTGACCCGGGTCTCGTAGGCGTCGCCGTAGCGCTCGCCGCTCACGCTGCTGGCCGCGTAGTCGAAGCGCACCAGCGCGCCCGGGTCCGAGGGCTCGAGGACGCTCGCGCGGCCGCCCGCGCCGGGCAGCGCGACCGCGCCCTTGACGTCGCGCAGGCGCGGCTGGTCGAGGCGCGCCGCGTAGGCGACCACCTCCCCGTGGTAGAGGAAACGGCGCTGGGGGGTCATGGCTCGCTCCTTCAGCGGCGGTCGAGATTGAACGAGTAGCGCGCGATCGGCGCCTGGGCGCCGTCTCCCGTGGCTCCCCCCTCCCCCTCTCCCTCCACCACGAGGACGTACGACCCGGTCGCCAGCTCAGCGACCGGCAGCAGGAGGTCGAGCTCGCCGTCCTGCGCCGAGCGGGCGCTCACCTTTTCGGCCTGCACGGTGCGGCCCTGCGCATCCTGGAGCTCGACGCGATAGCTGGGGAACGGCCGGTCCCAGCTGCGCGACAGCGTCACGGCCACGTGCCGCTCCTCGGGCGCCACCTTGATGGTGGGCGCCTCGGCGCGGCTCAGGGTCAAGAAGTACGACGGCACCGCCTGGAGCGACTCTGCCCTGTCCACCCGGCTCTCGAGGCGCGGGATGACCACGAAGCCCTGGTACGAGGCGATGCACAGACCGGCCGCGAGCCCGGCCAGCGCCGAGGCGTAGGGCCTGAGGTGGCGGAGGCGCTCGCGCTTGCGGCGGGCGCGCGCGGCCACCCGGGCCGCCTCTCGCGCCGCGGTGTGCGCGGCGTCCGGCGCCGGCGACGCGGCGCGCGGCAGCGCACGGACCACCGCGCCGGCCTCCGCGACGGTCTCCACGCCGGCCGCGGGCAGCGAACCGGCCCCGGCCATCACGGCGGTGGCGGCGCGGACGTCCTCCGCGCACTCGAGGCAGCCGAAGAAGTGCTCCTCGAAGGCCTCGCGCTGGGCGTCGTCGAGCGTGCCGAGCGCGTATCGCTCGGTGGCGCCCAGGCTGATGGCCTCCTGATGGTCCATGATCAGTGGCTCCGCTGCAGGGGGCGCGGCGAGGCGCCGCCGCCCCCCTGGCCCCCGCCCTGCTGGTAGCGCAGGCGGAAGCTCTCCTTGGCGCGGTGCAGGAGGACGCGCAGGTAGTCGCGGTCGACCTTGAACTGCTCGCAGATGGAGTCGCGGCTGTCCTCGTCCAGGTAGACGGCGCGGAGCAGGCTCCGATCGCGTTCGGGCAGCTCCGCGAGCACCTTCTGCACCTCGGCGCGCTGCTCCTCGGAGATGAGCCCGTTGACCGCGTCGGTCGAGCCGCCGGCGGTGGGGCCCGAGGCGATCTCCTCCGGGAGCTCCTCGTAGCGGCGAGAGCGCGAGGCCTCGAGCAGAACCTTGTTGCAGACCGAATTCACCAGAGCTCCCAGCCTTTCTGGATGCTGGACGCCCGACGCCGATCGCAGGATGCGGAACACTCGCAGGAACGTCTCTTGCCGCACGTCATCGATGGCGTGCTGTGACTTGAGACGACGGCGCAGCTTGATCGAGATCAGCTGGCCAAAGTAGGCCGCAAAGTGCGCTTCGACCTCCGGGTCCCCCTGACAGAGCCGACCGAGGTAAGCCTCGTCGAACTGCTTGAAGATCACGGGACCTCGCGATCGAAACGGAACGATTATACCCACAAATCGCTCCCCTTATCTGCCCTCCGCGAGGCCCCGTCCACGCTCGAGGGCATTTGGTGAGGATAGTGACGGCCGGCCCGCGGGCGTTTCATGGAGGGATCGATTTCGTGCGCAATTGCTGCGCCCGGTCGCTCGGGCGGCGAGCCACCGGAAACAATGTCCAGCCCAGCCGCTCATGCACGAGGCCCGCGATGCCGCGCGGCGCGATCAGCATGACCGCGACCGAGGTCGTGCCCAGCACGATGAGGTTGACCGCGCCGCTGCCCCCGAGCTGCTGCTGCACCAGCACGTAGATGGCGGCGCCGATGAGCGGCCCCTCCACCGTGCCGAGCCCGCCGACCACGGCCATGAAGCTGGCCGCCGCCACCCACTGGATCGAGAAGGCCGCGTTGGGCTGGATGAACGGCGTCTGCACCGCGGTCAGGGCGGCGGCCAGCCCGGTCCCGGCCGCGGCCACGGCGAAGGCGAACAGCTTGACCCGCCAGACGTCGACGCCGAGGCCGGCCGCGGCCTCCTCGCCGTCGCGCACCGCCATGAGCGCGAGCCCGGCCCGGGAGCGGAGCAGCGCGACCACCAGCGCGCAGGCGCCGCCGGCCAGCCCGACCGAGGCGTAGTAGATGACCCATGGATCGACCCGGCGCGCGGCGCGGATGAACATGCCCGACGCGAACCCGACGTAGGCCCAGTTGCCGAACAGGAGGCGGAAGATCTCGGCCACCACCCAGCTGCCGACCGCGAAGTAGCCGCCGCGCAGCCGGAACGTGAGCGCGCCGATGGGCAGCGCGAGCAGACCGCAGACGGCGGCGGCCAGGGCGAACGACGGCCAGATTCCCAGACCCAGGCGCTCGCTCGCGATGGCCAGGGTGTAGGCGCCGAGCCCGATGTAGAGCTGCTGGCCGAAGGTGACCAGCCCGGCGTATCCGGCCAGGAGGTTCCACATCTGCGCGATGGCCGCGTGGTAGCAGAGGATGATGAGGGTCGAGCGCGCGCCGGCGTCGGCCCACAGGGGGAGCGAGAGGAGCGCGAGCGCGGCGCCCCCCAGGATGGCGATGCGGGCGATCATCCGGGCGCCGTCCTCGGCATGAGGCCCTGGGGGCGGAACAGGAGCACGAGCAGGAAGACCATGTGGCCGGCGACCAGCGCGTAGCTCGGGCCCAGGAAGCGCGCGCCCAGGAGCTGCGCCACCGCCAGCAGGATGCCGCCCACGAACGTGCCGGTGATGCTGCCCAGGCCGCCCACCACGACCACCTCGAAGGCGATGAGCAGGACCTCGGAGCCGGTCGACGGATAGAACGTCGACGTCGCCGCCAGCAGCATGCCGGCCACGCCGCCCAGCGCGGCCGCGATGCCTCCGGCCACCGCGAACATGCGGGCGGTGTCGATGCCCATGGTGCGCGCGGTCTCGGGGTCGTCGGAGGTGGCGCGCAGGGCGCGGCCCAGCGCGGTGCGGCCGAGCAGGACCAGGAGCGCCGCCAGGCACGACAGACCGACGCCGAAGTCGACCAGGCGGATGAGCGGCACGGTGATGCCGCCGAGCGGGGCGCCGGCCGAGGCCAGGGGGGTGTGCAGGGTGCGCGCGTCGGCCGTCATCCACAGGAGGAGCGCGTTCTGCATCACCATGGAGAGGCCGAAGGTGACGATGAGCGGCGGCAGGACGCCGCGCCCGAGGGCGCGCTGGATGATGAAGCGCTGGAGCGCCCAGCCGACCACGAACATGGCCGGCACCACGACCGCGGCGGCGACGAGCGGCGGCAGGCCGAGCGGCACCAGGCCGACGACCAGGAAGTAGGCGCCCAGCACCACGAGCTCGCCGTGGGCCAGATGGACCAGGCGCATGATGCCGAAGTTGATCGACAGGCCGAGGCCGATCAGGCCATACAGCCCGCCCAGCAGGACGCCGTTGACGAGGGTCTGGACCAGCTCCATCGGTCAGCCGAAGTATGCGCGCCTGACCTCCTCGAGCGAGCGCGCCGGCGAGCGGCCCGCCAGGCGGACGGTGCCGCGGTGGAGGCAGACCACGTGATCGGAGAAGGCGAGGCCGCGCGCGACGTCCTGCTCGACGAACACCAGCGTGACCCCCTCGCCGCGGATGCGGCCCAGCGCCCGGTAGAGATCGCGCACCACGACCGGCGACAGGCCGAGCGAGACCTCGTCGCACAGGAGCAGGCGCGGCTCGCACAGGAGCGCGCGCCCGATGGCCAGCATCTGCTGCTGGCCGCCCGACAGCCGGGTGCCGGGCCGGCCGGCCGCCTCGCGCAGATCGGGGAACAGCTGGTAGACGCGCTCGCGGCTCCAGCGGCGCGATTGCCCGCGCCCGCGCCGGCGGTGGCGGTCCTCCGCCACGCGCAGGTTCTCGTCGACCGACAGGCTCGGGAAGATGCGCCGGCCCTCGGGCACCAGCGCGATGCCGCGGCGGACGATGCGGTGGGCGGGCAGACCGCCGAGCGGCTCGCCGTCGAACACCACCGCGCCGCCGGCGGCCCGGTGCAGGCCGGCGATGGCGCGAAACAGGGTGGTCTTGCCTGCGCCGTTGGCGCCGATCACGGCCAGCGCCTCGCCGGCCGCGAGCTCGAAGGACACGCCGCGCAGCGCCTGCAGCTGGCCGTGAAACGCGTCGAGCGCGTCGACGCGGAGGAGCGGGCCGCTCACGCGGTCGCCTCCTCGCCGAGGCCCAGGTACGTGGCCTGCACGGCCGGGTCGGCCAGCACCTCGGCGGGCGCGCCGATGGCGACCACGCGGCCGCGGTCGAGCGCGAGCAGGCGGTCGACGAAGCGGGCCAGCGCGTGCACCGCGTGCTCGACCCAGACCAGCGCCACGCCGGAGGCGCGGATGTCGCCCAGCACGGCGGCCAGCTCGGCGCTCTCGTCGTCGGTGAGGCCGCCGGCCACCTCGTCGAGCAGGAGCACGAGCGGCTCGGCGGCGAGGGCGCGGGCCAGCTCGAGCCGCTTGCGCTCGACCAGGCCGAGCGTGCGCGCCGGCCGGCCGCAAAGGGGCGCGATGCCGGCCAGCTCGAGCGCGGCCATGGCCTGCTCGGGCGCGCGCGGGCCGCGCCGGCCGCGCCCGAACGAGGCGCCGACCAGCGCGTTCTCGTAGACGGTCAGGTCGAGGAACGGGATCGGGACCTGGTGGGTGCGCGCCAGCCCGCGCCGGCAGCGCCGGTGCGGCGGCTCGCGGCTGACATCGACGCCGCCCAGATGCACCATGCCGGCGTCGGGGCGGAGGCTGCCGCCGAGCAGGTGGAACAGCGTGGTCTTGCCGGCGCCGTTGGGCCCGATGATGCCGAGCGCCTGCCCGGCCCGCGCCTCGAGCGAGACGTCGTCGGTGACGAGCAGGCTGCCGAACGACTTGCAGAGGCCGGTCGCCTCGAGGCGCACCTCGGACGCCTCGGACGTCGGGCTCGCACCGGCCATGCGTCAGCCGGCGATGGCCTTCATCTCGGCCGTCTTGGGGATGGCCTCCGCCGTGGCGTTGTAGACCACGCGCAGGTCCCACGGGTACTTCTCGCCCTTGGTCCACTGGCCGCCGACCAGCGGCGTGCGGGCCACGTGCTTGTCGTCGAACTGGATGGGCCCGACGATGGTGTCGAGCTTGGTGGCGGCCAGCGCCTGCCGCACCTTGTCCTTGTCCGCCGTCCCGGCGCGGGCCAGGACGTCGGCCGCGAGCTCGAACATCGCGTAGACGAAGCCGAGCGGCTGCGACCACTGCTGCGGGAAGGCGCCGGCCAGATCGCCCGCGCTCTCGCCGGTGAGCGACGACTTGAACGGGTGCGACGGGCTCCACCACACCTCGGACGTGAGGCCCTCGGGCAGGGCGCCGCCGATGGCCTCGACCGCGGCCGGGAACAGGATCGCCTTGCCGATGCTGGCGATCTTCGGCTTGTAGCCCTGCTGCGCGCACTGGCGCCAGCACGCGGCCCAGTCGGGCGGGATGGGTACGCCGGTGATGATCTCGGCGCCCGCCTTCTTCCACTGCTGGATGAAGACGGTGAAGTCGGTGGTGCCGTTCGGGTAGCGGCCCGGGTCGACCACCTTGTAGCCCTTGTCGGTCAGCGCCTTGGTGAAGGCGCCGGTCCAGGCGGTGCCGTCGGGATCGTTGGGCCAGAGGCCGCCCACCACCTTGTTGGTCGGGACTGCGTCCCACATGCCGGTGAAGACCTGGATGATGTCGGGCAGGTCCCAGAAGAAGTGATAGGTCCACTCGTAGGGGCCGCCCGACAGCCAGGGCCCGATCGGCGCGACCGTCGAGATGCACGGCGTGCGGCTGGCCTCGCACACCGCGCCGACCGGGTTGGTGGTGTCGGGGGTGTGGGCGACGACCATGAGGTCGACCTTGTCGCCGGCGATCAGTGACTGGGCGACCTCGCCGGCCTTGGTCGGGTTCGACTGGCTGTCGACCGGCTTCACGCGGAAGGCGGCGCGCGCGCCGTCGACGGTGATGGCCTTGGCGTCGAGCGCCTTGACCACGCGCTCGATGATGAAGGCGTCGGCCGCGGCGAACGGGGCCAGCGGCCCGGTCTGCGGGCTGACGTAGCCGATGGTGATCTGGCGCGTGCCGCCGCCACCACCTCCACCTCCGCCGGCCGCGTTGTCCGCGCTCGCCTTCTGCTCGGATTTCTTGCAGCCCGCCACGGCCAGGGCGAGCGCGCCGCCCGCCGACCACTCGAGGAACGTCCGACGCCCGATGCCTCCGCCCGCCATGGGATCCTCCTCCGCGGCCACGCCTCTGTGCGGTAATCGCACAGAGGTTCGACATACGAACGATGCTGCATGGCTCGTGTCTCTGTCAATCCCGACCTGCCGCGCCGCCGATCGGGTGTCGCGCGATCGAGACGAGGACCGAGACGAGGTCGATCGCGTCGTCGATCGATGTGCGCGATCGGAGCGCGGCCGCGTGGCGCTCGAAGGGCGGCCGCGAACGATGCCGGGTCGGCCGCGCGATCTGCGCTATGCTGACGCGGTGCGCGCGCGTGCGCGATCGCGGCTCCTGAGCCTGCCCGTCATCGCGGCGCTGTGCGCGGCGGGCTGCTCCGGCGGCAGCGGCGGCGACGCCGCCGGCGGCAAGCCGGGTGCCGCCCGGCCTGGCGCCGGCGGCGCGGGCACCCCTCGCGCCACCGGCCCGCTCAGCGAGGCGGAGTGCATGCAGCTCCTCGATCACTACCTGGAGCTGGCGCTGGCCGAAAAGCGAGCCACGTTGCCGCCCGAGCAGCTGCCGACCGACGAGCAGGTGGCGCGCATCCGGGTCGACATGCGCGCCAGGGCCAAGGAGTCGTGCGTCGGCCTCACCGAGCGCGATCGCTACGACTGCGCGATGAAGGCCCGCACCACCCGCGCGCTCGGCATGTGTCTGGCCGGGCGATCGAAGGACGGCTGATGGGTCGCCTCGCGCTCGCGGCCGGCGGGGCGCTGGTCGCGGCGCTGGTCGCTGTGCTGCTGGTCGAGACCCGCGCCGGCGACGAGAGGGGCGCGGCGCCCGGCCCGCAGGCGTCCCGTCCGGTCGAGGCGACGCCGGCGGCCCGCGCGGCCGACCCACCTGCGGCGCCCGACTCGCCGCCGCTCACCCCGGACGAGCATGCCGAGGCACCCGCACGCGCGGCGCCCGGCCTGGCGGCCGAAAGGCCGCGGCCGAGCGACCTGTCACCCCGGCCGGACGTCGTGGACCGCAAGCTCACCGCCAGGCCGATGCGCGACGCGCGCAAGGCCTACCAGGGCGGCGAGTACGAGGTCTCGCTGGCGCGGGCGCAGGACGTGCTGGCACTCGATCCGGAGTCCGACGCGGCGCGCGTCCTGGCCACGCTCGCGGCATGCGCGCTGGGCCGGCCGGAGGTCGCCAGGGCACACGCCGCCAGACTGGACGACATGCGGCGCAAGCGGGTCGCGAACCGGTGCGATGCGTTCGGCGTCGCGCTCGATGACGGATCCACCGAGCCGGCTGCCGGCGCCCGCGCCGGCAACTCGGGTGAGGGCGCGCGCCCCACGCTCGGTCACTGAGCTCCTCCCCGAGCTCTGTACGCTTCCGACACATCCGCGTCGCCGCCGCAGCGCATCGCGGCCGATGCGGTGGCGGATCCCGCAGAGCCGGTCCAGCGCGAGGACAGTCGGCCGCCGTCCGGCCGCTGGCCCGACGTGTGCACCGCTTCTGCGGTCATGAACATCCTGTCGCGGCTGCTGCTCCGGCTCGGCTACGTCCGGCTCAGGGACTACGGATACACGCTGACGCGGGACGGTCGGATCGTGGAGATGCCGCGAGTGACGGATGATCGTTTCGCGCCGCCACCATGGGAGCCGATCGCATGGCAGAGCGCCGAGTCGTTTCTGCCCCCCGAGTCGCCGCCGGTGCCCCGCCCGCTGCCGCCTCCACCCATGGCGGAAGAGGTTGCGAATGCAACGGGGACGGTGATCGGCCCGGAGACTGCGGCCCCAGTTGCGGTCCACGTGGCGGGGACAGTCGATTCGCACCCACCCGGGGCGACACCCGCCGCGCAGCCGGCACCGGTCCAGGTCGAGGACGAGGAGTGGGAGTGGCGCATGGCGCTGGCGCGGGCGCGAGAGCGCGCGGCGCGCGACGCGGCGCGCAGCCGCGGCGATGGCGAGGCGCGCCCGCCGCATCCGGGCACCGCGGGCGAGACGCGGCCGCTGGACCTGGGCCGGGCGGCGACCCGGCTGGGCGCCGGTCCGGTCCGCCCGCCCGCTCCGTCCGACGGCGCCCGCATCGCCAGCCCGCCGCCCCATCCCTCGAGCTCCATGCTCGCCCGCGCCGGCGCGGCCGGCAGCGGCCGGCGCGACGAGGGCTCCGACTTCGCCGAGGGCTCGCGGCGCCACCCGATCACGCGCGCCGAGGTCGGCGATCTGACCGCGACCGACGTCTCGATCCTCCCGGACCTCCGCGAGGAGGACGAGACCAGCATCGACGCCTCCGCGAACCGTCTGGCCCGCGCCCTCCACCCCGAGGCCGACCCGCTCGAGGACCCGACCGGCGCCGAGGCCGTCACCACCGTCATGGAGCTGCCGCCCACGCCGCTTCCGGCGAGCGCGCCGGCAGCCCTCCCGAGGGCGACCACCCGGCTGCGGCGAACCACCCCGGCGTAGGCGCCGGGGTCAGGCGCCTCGTCTCGTCAGCGCCCGGTGAAGCGGGGCGGCCGCTTCTCGGCGAAGGCGCGCAACCCCTCGTTGCGGTCCTCGCTGTACAGAGTCACGTCGTAACAGCGCCGCTCGAGGGCCAGCGCCTGATCGATCGGCAGATCGATGCCCTGGTCGATGGCCTTCTTCGCCATCGCCACCGACAGCGGGGCGCAGCTGCCCAGCTCGGCGGCCAGCTCCTCGGCCGCGGCGCGCAGCTCGGCGGCCGGCACCACGCGGCTGACCAGGCCGATCTCGAGCGCGCGCCGCGCGTCGATGCGGCGGCCGGTCAGGACCAGCTCCTTGGCCCGCGCCGCCCCGAGCAGGCGCGCCAGGCGCTGGGTGCCGCCGGCGCCCGGCATGATGCCGAGTCGCACCTCCGACAGACCCATCACCGCCTCCTCGCTGGCGATGCGGAAATCGCAGGCCAGCGCGAGCTCGAGACCTCCCCCCAGCGCGACGCCGCCGAGCGCCGCGATGGTCGGCCTCGGCATCTCGGCCCACGCGGTGATCGCGCCCGAGATGGCGTCGACGTACGGGCCGGTGTCGGCGGCGGCCACGCCGCGGCGCTCCTTGAGATCCGCGCCGGCAGAGAAGGCGCCCGGCGCGCCGGTCAGCACGACCGCGCGCACGCCCGCGTCCTGGCCCAGCTCGATCGCGAGCCGCTGCAATTCCAGATTGACGGCCCGGGACAGGGCGTTCTTGGCCTCTGGCCGGTCGAGCGTGACCCAGACGGCGCCGCCGGCGCCGCGCTCGACCCGGATGTCGCCCGCGCCGCGCCCGCCTGACGATTGACTGCCTGCTGTCATCAGTCCTCCGCCGCGCCCTGCGCCTCGGCCCGCTCCTTCTGCCGGCGCGCGCGCGCCTGCTTGCCCATGTGGGCCTTGAGATACTTGGAGGGCAGCTCGTGGCCGACCAGCGACGCGGCCAGTCGCGAGCACTCGACCAGCTTGTCGAGATCGATGCCGGTCTCCACCCCCATGCCGTGCAGCATCGCCACGACGTCCTCGGTGGCCAGATTTCCGGCCGCGCCCGGGGCGTAGGGACAGCCGCCCAGGCCGCCGATGGCCGCGTCGATGGTCGTGATGCCCAGGCTGAGCGCGACCGTGCAGTTGGCCAGCGCGGTGCCCTGGGTGTCGTGGAAGTGGACGGCGGCCTGCTCGAGCGGCAGGTCGGACAGGATGAGATCGAGGACCCGCTCGACCTGCCAGGGGTTGGCCACGCCGATGGTGTCGCTGAGCGAGATCTGATAGACGCCCATGTCGCGCAGGGTCACGGCCAGGCGGCGCGCCACCTCCGGGTCGACGTCTCCCTCGTACGGACATCCGAACACGGTCGACAGGTAGGCGCGGACCTTCACGCCGGCCTCGGTCGCCGGCGTGACGACGTCCTCGAAGGCGGTCAGGGTCTGGGCGATGGTCTTGTTGACGTTGCGCTTGTTGTGGGTCTCGGAGGTCGACATGAACAGCGCGATCTCGCGCATCCCGCCCTCGAGCGCCGCCTCCAGGCCGTGCCGGTTGGGCACCAGCGCCGAGAAGCGGACCTCCGGGTGGCGCTTGACCTGCCGGGCGACCGCCACCGCGTCGGCCAGCTGCGGGATCCACTTCGGGCTGACGAAGCTGGTGATCTCGACGGCCGGCAGGCCGGTCTCCGACAGCGAGTCGATGAGGGCGACCTTGTCGTGGGTGGCGACCTGGCGAGACTCGTTCTGCAGCCCGTCTCGCGGGCCCACCTCGTAGATCGTGACGTGCCTGGGCAGCTTCTCGAAGTTCACGGGACTCCCCTGGACCATAGTAGTTTCGAGGGCTGTTGGCGAGCGGGGGGCGCGACGCTACAGGGAGCGCAGGAGCTCGACGGTGAGCTGGTCGAGGGTGGCGAGCACGTGGTGAGCGGCCGACTGGTCGTGTCCGGCGAAGTTGCCGGCCTGGACCGCGATCACCTTGGCCCCGGCCGCGAGCCCGGCGGCGATGCCGGCGTGAGAGTCCTCGACCACCAGGCACTCCGACGGCGCGACGCCGAGCGCGGTCGCCGCCGCCAGGTAGCCGTCCGGTGCCGGCTTGGAGCGCGGCACGTCCTCGCTGGCCACGACCGCGCGGAAGACACCGCCCAGGCCGAGCGCGTCCAGCGCCTGGGCAGCCTCGGCGCGCGACGAGCCCGTCACCACGCCGAGCGGGAGGTGCCGGAAGCGCGCGATCGCCTGCTGCGCTCCCGGCAGCACGGTGACCCCGAGCTCGGCGAAGACGCTGGCGCGCTGCGCGGTGGTGGCGGCGATGAGCTCGGCGCGCGACCAGGCGAGCGGCCCGTGCACGGCGCACAGGTGATCGTAGATGTCGACCCACGAGCGGCCGATGATGAAGTCGCGCTCGGCCTGCCCGATCTCGACGCCCAGCCCGACGTGGAGCGCGCGCGCCATCGCCTCGGCGCTCTCGCGCTCGCTGTCCAGCAGCGTGCCGTCGAGATCGAACAGGATGGCGCGGATGGGCACGACGTCGCCTCGGGAGCCGGGCCGGGATCTTAGACCAGGGTTCGCTCGTGTCGAGCCAACCGACGCTGCGGTCGAACGAGGTGCCGGCGGGATCGGCCGCGACTCCATCGAAATCGACCGGCCGAGCCCGGCAGCGCGAAGCCCTGGGCCCCGGGCCCGCGGCGGTCCTTCGAAGCGAGCCCAGGGGTTAGCCGGTCACGACGGCTCGCGCACCGGCTCATTGACAGGCGAGCCGCGGCGACCACACCGTGGGTGCGCATGACCCGCCCTGCCCTGCTCGCTCCCGCGGTCGCAGCCCGGCTCGCGCCGGCGCCCGCCCGCGCCCGCGCTGCCGGCCGCGCCGTGGCCGTCGCTCTCGCCCTCGCGGTGACGTCGTCCGCGCCGGCAGGTTGCAGCGCCGCCGCGGCCGACGCGGGTCGCGCAGAGACGCTGCTCGAGCGCGGCGACTACGCGGGCGCGCGCCTCGCGGTCGACCGCGGCCTCCAGCGCGCGCCGCGCGACGGGCGGCTCCGGCGCCTCGAGATGCGCGCGCTGCTCGCCGGCGGCGACGCGCGCGGCGCCGTGGCGGCCTACCGGCGCTGGCGAGACGCGCGCGGCCGCGACGACGCCGACGCGCTGCGCGCCCTCGCCCGCACGACGCTGTGGCAGGCGCTGCGCGCGCACGCGCCCGCGATCCAGACGGCGGCCGTCCAGGCGGTCGAGCGGCTCGAGCTCGAGGAGCTGGCGCCCGAGGTGGCCCGGCTCATGCGATCCGACGACGACGTGGTGGCGGCCGCGGCCGGCTCGGCGCTGCTCACCGCGCACGAGAATGCGCCGCAGCTCCTGGTCAGCCTCCTCGGCAGCGGCGACCCGGCCGCGCGCGCCCTCGCCACCGACGGCATCGGCCGCAAGGCCGGCGCGTTCGCGCGAGGCGACCTCGTCCCCATGCTGGGCGACCGCGACCCGGGCGTGCGCGGCGCGGCCGCCGCCGCGGTGGGACGCTTCGCCGAGGGCGAGGACCTGGCCCGCCTGGTCGCCATGGCGCGCCGCGACGCCGACGGCCGGGTGCGCGCCCGCGTGCTGCGCGCGCTGGCGGGGCGCGGCGTCGCCGGAGCGGTGGCGCTGGGCCGTGCTGCCGCCGCCGATCCCTACCTGGGGGCGCGCCAGGCCGCCGTCGACCTGCTCGCGCGCGCGGACTCACCGGCCGCGGCGGCGGCGCTCGACGAGCTGACCGGGTCGGGCGACCGGCAGCTCGCGCTGGCCGCGGCGGCCGCCCGCCTGCGCCGCGGCCAGACGCCGGCCGCGCTGGCGGCGCTCGAGCGCGCGCTGGCCGACCCGTCGTGGCCGGCGCGCGTCGCCGCGATCAACGCCGCCGGCGCCGCGCCGCGCCGGCTCGCGCTGACCATGGCGGGCCGGGGCGTGGCCGATGCGCGGCCCGAGGTCCGGCTGGCGGCCGCGCGCCTGCTCCTCGCGCTCGGCCAGGCGGAGCGCGCGCGCGGCGAGCTGCTCGCCGCGCTGTCGCGGCCCGATCGGCTGCTCCAGCTCGACGCGGCCACCGACCTCGCCCGGCTGGGCGACGCGCGCGGCGAGGCCGTGCTCGACCGCCTGGCCGGCAGCGAGTCGCCGGAGCTGCGCGCCGCCGCCGTGAGCGCACATGCGGCGATCGCGCGCGTCACGCCGGGCCTGGTCGGCGTCCTCGCCGATGCCAGGCCCGAGCTGCGCCTGGCCGCGGCCGAGGCCATCCTGCGCGCGACCGGCCGCTCGGGCGATTGACACAGCGCCGACGAGCCGGCGCCCGCGAGCTGGACCAGGGTTCGGTCGCGTCGAGCCGACCGACCCTGACGGTCGGTCCAGAAGCGGTATCGACGGTGTCGGCGGGGACCCCGTCGACATCGACCGGCCGAGCGCGGATGCGCGAAGCTCCCTGAGCCCAGAGCTCGATGAGGTCGACCGAAGCGAGCCCCGGGGTCAGAAGTTCAGCTGCGCCTGCCCGATCAGCACGTGCTCGACGTCGCCGGGCTGCTCGGGGCCGTTCCGCGTGTTGTAGTTGAAGTAGGTGTAGGAGCCGCCGAGCGACAGGTTGGAGCCGTGGAGGTAGCGCAGCTGCCCGGTCGCCTCGACCAGCCGATCGCCGGGCGGCGTGCTGTCGACCGGCCTGCCGCCGACGCCGAGCAGCGCCACCCGCGAGTGCCCGACCCGCGCCGACAGCTGCAACGTCTGCTGCACGAGCGGGTAGCTCGCGTGGAGGTAGCCGGCCAGGTAGTTGCGGTGGCCGTCGGCGTCCGGGTCGACCAGCTCCTTGATCGTCTGGTTGTCCGAGTGAAACAGGATGGTGCCCCAGCGCTCGTGGCGCCAGATGCCCTCGGCGACCAGCTCCAGCCCGCGCCAGCGCAGCGCCGCGTCCGCGCTCGTGCTCCACACCCGCACGTTGTCGGTCTCGCCGTTGGAGTCGACGTCGCGGTTGGCCACCGCCTGGCCGCCGATCCGGTCGGGCACCTGCGTCAGATCGTGGACCGCGCCGGCGCCGATCATCACGCGCAGCTCGGGGTCGCGGGTCAGGTTGCCCGAGAAGGCGTCGAAGCGCGCGCCCAGCAGCGCGGCGTCGACCCTGAGCAGGGTCACGACGTCGATGTTGTCGTTGAGCTGGTTGGGCCCGCCGCCATTGGACATCCCGGCGTGATAGGCGACCCGGTCGCCCCACAGCGACCCGTGGGCCCAGAGGCCGATGTCGCGGTCGTAGCGCAGCCCCTCCACCGCCGCCGGCCGCTCGAAGATGTCGATCGACGAGTCGCTGGCCCACCACACCCGCGTGAAGTACATCTTGTCCTGGCCGGCGCGCAGGCTCAGCTCGGGCGCCAGCTCGTAGTCGATGAAGTAGTCGAGCGCCGGCGCGCCGTCGGCGGCCGCCTCGAGCTGCAGCTTGTAGGTCAGCTCCTCGCGCGCGACGTGCCCGCCTACCACCAGGCGCGCGCGCCGCAGCCGGAAGGTGGCCTCCTCGACGCTGTCGGCCCCCTTGGCCAGCGTGGTCTGGTAGCGCGGCTGCACGAAGCCGCCGATCCTGATCGAGTAGGCGCCGTCGGCGGTGATCCACTCGAACCCGCGCTTGTACTCGACGGCGCCGACCGCCGCGCTGGCCGCTCCGGCCGGCTGTTCGATGCCGGAGAGCTGCGTGCGCAGCGCCTCCACCTCGCGGCGCATCTGGGCGGCCTGGTTGCTCAGGCGATCGAGCGAGCCGACCACCTCGGGACCGACCGCGCTCTGCCGCGCCGCCTTGTCGATGCGCTGCTCCAGCGCCGTCACCCGCGTGGACAGCTGCTGCACCGAGCCGGACAGGGTCTGCGCCGCCGCCGCGGCCGGCCGCAGCTGCTCCAGCTCCTTGCGGATGGCCGCCACCTGCGTCCTGAGATCACCGGCCGCCGCCTGCTGCGCCGGTTGCGGCGGGTGCGCCGGAGCCTGTCCGGAAGCCGCGCCCGGCAGGATCCCTGCCGCAAGAACCGCGATGGTGGCCACGAGCGCGCTGCGCGACATCCGAGCTCTCTCCTCCTCCGGCTGCGAAAGGCGACGCCCTCCCGGGGGGGCAAGGGCGCACAAGGTATCACGCAGCGTGGATGAAGCGGGATCGCGCCGCCCACATAGCGGAGGAAGCCGCCGGGGCGCCGCCCGACGGTACATCCTTGGCTCGCCGACGAGCTCGCCGGCGAACAGGCAGTCGGGCTGCATTGCGGGCAGCCTCGCCGCGGCGGCGCGGCCCCACCGCAGCGCGGGCCAGCTCCACCGCCACCGAGGTGAAGGCGCCCGGTCGCGCGACGATCGATCGCCCTATCGCCGCTCGATGTGCACGCGGCCGCGGACCACCCAGCGGCCCTCGACCCAGACGTAGCGCCGGCCGCGCCGCTGCCAGTGACCCGGATCCCAGACGTATCCGGCTCGCGCCGCCCGCCAGAAGCCGGCCCGCCATACCCAGTGCCCGCCGCGGAACTCCCAGCGCCCGCGGATCCACACGTAGCCCGGCCGCACCACGACGCGCTCTCTGCGCGGCGGCGGCGGCGCCTCCTCGACCTCGACGACGGGGCCTGCAGTCACGCGGGCGCGGGTCCGCACCACGCATCCCGACTCCAGGGACGTCACCGACGCCAGCGTTGCGGCCAGCCCGACGGCGGTGATCAATGCGCGCCAGTTTCTCTTCATCGCGGTGCTCTCCTCCTTGTCCTGCTCAGACGAGCCCCGTCCGCGAGCCACGCACGGCGCGGCGACCTTTGCCGGCGGCGACCCGGATGGTCAGCGAGCCGGCTGGCGCCCGCCGCGCGCGGCCACCGGCCGCTTCTCGCGCAGCGAGATGATCCACTCCGCCACCTCGCGCCGCTCCATGCCGTTGTACTTGTTGTAGAACGTCGGCATCTCGCTCTTCTCGCCGAACCACCGTGGGTGATCGGGCCGCGCGATGAACTCGGTGAGGACCGCGGCGCTTCCGCGCCCGCCCAGGTTGGGCCCCGTCCCGCCCTCCTCCTTGCCGTCGATGGAGTGGCAGTTGCTGCAGTCGCCGGCGCCATCGAACAGGGCCTTGCCCCGCTCGACCAGCACCGCGTCGACGTCCTTGGCACCTGTCTGCGCATAGACGAGCTCGACCAGAGCATCCAGGTCGACCCCGGTCTGCTTGACGGGTTTCATCTCGTTGATGCCCGTCACACCGAAGAAGCGCTTGTCGCCTGGATTCTGCAAGAAGGCGCGGACCCAGTCGCGCGAGTTGTAGCCGGAGGCGATCTCGGGGCCCTTGCGGGCGCGGCCCTCGTGGCAGCCGGCGCAGTCGTCGCGCCACACCGCGCGCGCGCGCGCGAACCGCTCGGTCGAGTACACGCTCGTGCCACCTGCCGGCGGCACCCCCTGCTCCAGCGCCAGCGTGCGGGCCCGCCGCGCCTGCTCCTCGGAGGCCTTCACGCCCTTCTGGTAGCGGTCGTCGCCGCGGTCCTCCATGAACGAGATCACCACGAGCCCGCCGGCCGCCACCGCCAGCAGCGCCACCGCGGTCAGCTCCTTCCACCGCCGGCCGGGCGACCGGCTGTCACGCCGGTCGACGAACGGCAGCGCCAGGAGGATGCCGCCCACCACCACCGGCGTGCCGAGCGCGACCACCTTCTCCATCGTGCCGCTGAAGTACTTGAGCGCCTGGAACAGCGGCCGGAAGTACCACTCGGGGCGCGCGTCGAAGGCCGACGCCGGATCGGCCGGCGCATCGAGCTGCACGCCGCGCGTGTAGAGGTTGATGATCACCAGCACCGCGAACACGACCGCCATCGCGACCATGTCGCGGAACATCTGATCGGGCCAGAACGGCCGCTGGCGCCGCGCCAGCTCCTCGTCCTTGAGCCACCACTGCGGCGTGTGTCCGTGCTTGCGGAACAGCGCCACGTGCACTGTCACCAGCAGGACGAGCGTGGCCGGCAGGATGAGGACGTGCAGCGAGAAGAAGCGGGTGAGCGTGAGGTTGCCGTACTCGTTGCCGCCCTGCACCACCTGCTGCAGCGCGGGGCCGATGACCGGGCTCGAACCGGCGATACCGGTGGCGACCTTGGTCGCCCAGTAGCCGGTCTGGTCCCACGGCAGGAGGTAGCCGGTCAGCGCGAACGCGAGCAGGAGCCCGAGCATCAGGACGCCGATGATCCAGTTGAGCTCGCGCGGCTTCTTGTACGCGCCGTACAGCGCGGTCTGCAGGAGGTGCAGCCCGGCGATGATCACCATGGCCGACGCGCCGTGCGAGTGCAGCCCGCGCACGAACCAGCCGAACGTGACCTGGTCCTGGATGTAGGCCACCGAGGCCCACGCGTCGGTGGCCGACGCGCTGTAGCTCATGGCCAGGAAGATCCCGGTCGTGAACTGCAGGAGGAGGAGGAAGACGAGGATGGAGCCGAAGACGTAGGCGAACGAGGCGCCGCCCGGAAGCGGCTCGTCGAGCGCGACGTGGAGCACTCCGCGGTAGCCGGTGCGCTCCTCCAGCCAGCTGGCGATGCGAGACACGGGGGCCCCTCTCTACACCGGCGTCCGGTCGGGGACGTCGGGACGGAAGCGGACGAAGGTGACCTTGACCCGGCCGCCGGCCACCGCGACCGGAAGTGGATCCATTCCGCGCTTGGCCGGTCCGGCCTGCTTGACGCCCTCGAGGTTGAAGGCGCTCTTGTGGCACGGGCAGCGGAACACCTTGCCGCCCTCGTCGTAGCCGACGGCGCAGCCCAGGTGCGGGCACACGGCGGAGAGGGCCGTCACTCGACCCGACTTGTCCTTGCTCAGCCAGGCGCTGCCGACCCCGACCTTGTCGCGCTTGCCCCAGGCGTCGCGCTGCTCGGCCGCCACGATGGCGACCTGCACCGGCGGGCCGCCCGGCACCAGGGCCGACTCGGCGATGACATCGACCGGCTCGGACGCGCTCGACACGACCTTGCGTCCCACCGGGAAGAGCAGGTAGCGAACCAGCGGAACAGCGAAGATGACTCCCACCGCTCCGCCCAGGGCCAGCGTGGCTCCCTTGAGGAAGCCGCGGCGGTTTTCGCTCGAGCCAGGGTCGGCCATGCGCCATCCTTTCTGCGCCCGGCAGAACCAGCGGGCGGGCGCCGACCTTACCTCAAGGCAGCGGCGTCAGGTCGGGTCCGCGGCCTGACCGCCTCTGACGCATGCGGCACGCGATCGCCGGGCTGCGAGGCCCGGCGCATCCGTGCGCCCGCGACCTACCCGTACGCCTTTTCGTCCCGCTCCTGATCCTCCTTGCAGCGGATGCAGAGCTGGGTCTCGGGTCTTGCCTCCAGTCGCTTCTTGGCGATCGGCTCTCCGCACTCGGTGCAGACGCCGAAACTGCCGTCATCGATCTTCCGCAGCGCCAGTTCGAGCTTGGCCAGGTGGGTCTTCTCGCGGCCGCGCAGGCGGAACTCGAAGGACTGTAGATATTCGCTCGAGGCCAGGTCCATTTCATCCGGCAGATCGCTCGGATCGAGGACCATGTTGTCGGTCAGGGTCTTCTTGGCGTTGTCGACGACTGAGCGCCGTTTGGCCTCGAGAAGTTCCCTGAATTTCTTGAGCTCCTTCTTCGTGAGCGGGCTTGCCACGGGTACCAGTCCCCTTTCTATGCCACCCCTTCCATGCCCAAAGGGGGCGGAGGAGCATATGGGGACCTCACGCGGATTTCAAGCCTCACATCTCCAGGCCGTCTCGCCCTCCCAAATCCACGCGGCCCGAGCCTTGACGCTTGTGCGCTAACTCAAGAAAATGTGTGTCCCATGGCGGGCTCGGACAAGCGCAAACAAAGTCTCTACTTCCCCGAGGATATGCTCAAGGAGATCCAGGACGAGGCGGCTCGGCAGGATCGCTCTCTGAGCTGGATCGTCCAGAAGGCGTGGAAAATCGCCAGAAAAGAGATCATGAAGTATCCATCGGTGAACGAGTTTCCGGGCGAGGAAGACACCAAGGAGGTCGGGGGCTGATCCCCTGAGCCTGACGGCAAAGCGCGCGTCCTACGCCATCTCTCCCGCTGACGGGACCCCGATCTTCTACGAGGTCTTCGAGCCGGCCGCCGAACCGGGCGGGGCTCCAGCAAGCGCGGCGGCGCCTGTCGTCGACAATGCCGCGGTCGTCCTGACCGACGGCATCGGCTGCGACGGGTACGTATGGAAGTACCTCTGCAGCGACCTCGCGCGCGATCGCCGGGTCCTGCACTGGCACTACCGCGGGCACGGCCGCAGCCCGCTGCCGCGGGATCCGCGCCGCATCGCGATCGGCGACCTGGCCGATGACCTCGCTGCGGTGCTCGCCGACAGCGAGACCGAGGCGGCGGTGGTGTGCGGTCACTCGATGGGCGTGCAGGTCGCGCTCGAGACCTACCGGCGACACCCGCGCCGGGTGCGGGGCCTCATGCTGCTGTGCGGGTCGCCCGAGAACCCGCTGCGCACGTTCCACGGACAGCGCACGCTCGAGGTGCTCTTGCCGCGCGTGCGCGGCGCGGTCGAGCGCGCGCCGCGACTCATCAACCAGGCGGCGCGCCTGCTCCTGCCCACGCGCCTCGCGTTCCGGCTCGCCGCGCGCTTCGAGGTCAACGCCGATCTCATCCAGGCGACCGACTTCATGCCGTACCTGCGCGGGCTGTCGCGCATCGAGATGCCGTTCTTTCTGTCGATGCTCGCGGCGGCGGGCGAGCACTCGGCGACCGATCTCCTCCCCGAGGTGGCGGTGCCGACGCTGGTCGTGGCTGGCGAGAGGGACGGCTTCACGCCGCCGGAGCTGAGCCGCGCGATGGCGGCGGCGATCCCGGGCGCCGAGCTGTGCGAGATCGCGGGCGGCTCGCACACGGCGCCGCTCGAGCGGCCGGACCTGGTCGGCCGGACGGTGAGAGACTTTCTCGCGCGGGGGGTCGACTGCCGGCGGGCGGCCTCGTGCGCGTGAGCGCGCGGCGCTCGCCGCTCCGGTGAGGTGCGCGGCCTGGTCTGTCGCGCGTCGGGCGCAAGCTCTCAACGACGTGACGCGAGTGCAGCGTCGCCATTCGCGATCGCTCTCGCTCTCGGCTCGGCCGCGCGCGCGAGAGGCGCGACGCGTCGCGAGAGCGAGATGCGAGGCGGCGAGACGCGAGACGCGTCGCGCGAGACGATCTCCTGATCGCTCTGCGCACCTCGATGCCTTCCGCGTCGGTACAGGGGCAGGTGAAGGACGAGGAGCGCTTGCACCGTACCAGTACGTGTGCTCGGCAGATCCACCGGTGCGCGAGGGGTGCTGACTAACCCCTGGAGGCGCGTGCGGAAGGGGCACTCCCGGGGCGTGCAACACCTGTTCGAACTGTATTCACGATCGCGTCCCGAACCCCGCAGAGATGCCCTTCAAAGACCATGAAATGAAAACTCCGCCGTTCAAAAAATCCATTTTATCCTCTCGCCAAGCAAGATCGTTTGGGGCAAGGTTGCTGCCCGCGAAGGCGCCCAATCAGGGCCAAGTCGAACGAGGCCAAACGTTTCTGGCGCCCGGCTTGCCACACTCTTTTCGAAGAGGACCGCATACCGCATGACACGACCCGCACTACGTCGCATCAACGACGAAGACAGTGATGGCCTGGTTGCTCTGCCGCCCGTGGCTGTCGTCCGCCAGAGGCTCCGCATCACGGTGAAGGAGTTTGCTCACGCTGCCCCGGGGCGACGCGCTGCTGCACTCGCCGCCGTGTGGATCGCCGCCACCGGCTGCGAAGCCGATCTCTCTGGCTATGACGGAGAGGATGCCCTGCGCACCTATCGGCTCGCCGAGTCCGAGCTGCGCGCGGAGCTCCGCTTGACCATGGCTCGGGCCATCAACAATGAACCTCACCCCGATACCCGGGAGTCGATGGTCCACATGCTCGAGCGCCTCGAGGAGCTGGAGCAGGCGGCAGTGGCGCCCAAGCCGCAGCGCCGCCGGCGCCGCCGCTAGCTCGGATCAGCGATCCTCCGTCCCGGCACGGCCGCTCGCCTCGATGCGAGTGGCCGTCTTGATTTTCGGCTCCGGTCGATCTCCCGCCCGACTCACCCTTCCGCGCGGAGAGCGCTTCACTCGGGCGAGCAGAGCGCCCAGCCGCAGCCCGGGCACACGGCGCACAGCCCGTCGCCGCGCAGCGGCGAGCCGCACTCGGGGCAGAGCTCGCCCGAGCTCGCGGCCTCGTCCACGGCCGCCTGGCCGAACGACAGGACCTGCGCGGCGCGGCTCTGATCGCGGTACACGGTCACGCCCTTGCAGCCGAGCTCGTGCGCGAGCCGGTAGATCCGCTCCACGTCCTCCGGCGTGGCGGACGCCGGCAGGTTGACCGTCTTCGACACCGCCGAATGCGAGTGGCGCTGGAAGGCGGACTGCATCCTGACGTGCAGCTCGGGCGGCACGTCGTGAGCGGTGGCGAACAGCTCCTGCGTGTCGGGCGGGATCGGCGGGTCGGGCGGCGCGATCACCAGGCCGCGCGCGCGGCCCTGCTCCGACAGCGCGGCGGCCAGCGCGTCCGACCAGAAGCCGCGCTCCTCGGCCACGCGGCGGAAGGCCGGATGGACCTCGACCAGCCGATCGCCGTCGAGCACGCGGCGCACCAGCGACAGCGCGTAGAGCGGCTCGATGCCCGACGAGCAGCCGGCGATGATGCTGATGGTGCCGGTCGGCGCCACCGTCGTGGTGGTGGCGTTGCGCAGCGGCGGATGCCCGGCCTCGGCCCACCGGCTGGTCGCGAAGCGGGCGAAGGGCCCGCGCGCGGCGGCCAGCTCGGCCGACGCGGCCAGCGACTCGCGCTCGACGAAGGCGGCCACCTCTCCGCCCAGCGCCAGCGCCTCGTCGCTGTCGTAGCGCACGCCGAGCGCGATGAGCAGATCGGCGAAGCCCATCACGCCGAGCCCGATCTTGCGGTGCGCGCGGGTCACCGCCTCGATCTGCGGCAGCGGGTAGGAGTTGACGTCGATGACGTTGTCGAGGAAGTGCACGCCGTCGCGCACGGCCCGCCCCAGCGCCGGCCAGTCGACCGCGCCGCCGGGGGCGAAGCGGGCCAGGTTGACGCTGCCGAGCACGCACGACTCGAACGGGAGGAGCGGCTGCTCGCCGCATGGATTGGTCGCCTCGATGGCGCCCGCCCCGGGGATCGGGTTGCCCTGTTCGATGCGGTCGAGGAAGAGGACGCCGGGATCGCCGCTCCGCCACGCGGCCGTCGCGATGGTGCGGAGCAGGCGGCGCGCGTCCAGCTTGCGCTCGGAGCGGCCGGTGCGCGGGTTGACCAGCTCGACCTCGCCCCCGCGCGCCGCGGCGTCCATGAACGCGTCGGTGACTGCGACCGAGAGGTTGAAGTTGGTGAGCCGCGCAGGGTCGAGCTTGGCGGTGGCGAACTCGAGGATGTCGGGGTGGTCGATGCGGAGGACGCCCATGTTGGCGCCGCGGCGCGCCCCGCCCTGCTTGACCGCGTCGGTCGAGGCGTTGAAGACGTCGAGGAACGCGAGCGGGCCGGACGCGGTGCCGCCGGTGGAGGCGACCCGATCGCCCGAGGGGCGCAGGCGCGAGAAGGCGAACCCGGTGCCGCCGCCGGTCCTCTGGATCTCGGCCGCCCACTTGATGGCGTCGAAGATCTCGGGCATCGAGTCGCCGACCGGCACCACGAAGCAGGCGGCGAGCTGGCCGCGCGGCCGCCCCGCGTTCATGAGCGTGGGCGAGTTGGGCACGAACTCGAGGCTCGCCATGCGGCGGTAGAAGCGCTCCTCGGTCGCGGCCACCTGCGCGGGGGTCGCGCCGTAGCGCGCGTCGGCCGACGCGACCGCGGCGGCCACGCGGCGGAAGAGCTGGGCCGGGGTCTCCACCACCTGGCCGGTCTCGTCGCGGCGCAGATAGCGGCGGCGCAGGACGGCCCAGGCGCTGTCGGTCAGCGCGATGTCGCCCGCCTCCCCGCTGCCGCTGGCACCGCGCACGTCCGCCTGCCGGCTCATGTCGGGAGAGTAGCCGGACCGATGCTCCGATCAAGGCAGGCCCCGCCCGAGGGATCGCCCCGACGATCGGCCCGAAGGATCTCCGAGCGGAAGGACCTGCCGTCAGCGGCCCGACGCTTGCCGGCCCCGCCGGATGACCGCGTCGATGGTGACCGCGGTCAAGAGCACCGCCCCGGTGATCATGAACTTGATCGACGACTGCAGGGACAGGAGGTCCATGCCGTTCGAGATCGACTGGATGACGATGATGCCGAGCAGCGCGGCCCACACGCTGCCTCGCCCGCCGAAAAGGCTCGTGCCGCCGATGACCGCGGCGGCGATCGCGTTGAGCAGCACGTCCCCCTGCCCGGCCGACTGGTTGACCGCGCGCAGGCGCGACGCGCCCAGGATCCCGCCCCACGCGGCCAGCGTGGACGCGATGACGAACACCATCACGCGCACGCGCTGGACCGGGATGCCGGCCCGCCGCGCGGCCTCGGCGTTGCCGCCGATGGCGAAGATCATGCGGCCGAAGCGGGTGCGGCGCAGGACGTAGTCCATCACCACCACGAGGCCGACCAGGAAGATGAGGCCAAGGCCGATGCCGCGGTCGGCGTTGAGCTTGGCGACCGCCGCGCCCACCACGACGGACAGGATCGCGGCCCGCACGACGACGAACAGGAGGGGCTGGACGGCGAGCCCGGCCGCCCGCCGGCGCAGCTGCGTGACGAGCGGCCCGCCCGCGACGTAGGCGAGGAACAGGAGCGCCACCACGTAGGCCTTCGGGCCCTTGATGTACGTGCCGGCCAGCCCGACGATGAACCGATCGTTGAGGTTGATGGTGCCGGTGCGGCCCAGGACGTAGAGCAGCGCGCCCTGCCACCCGATGAGGCCGGCCAGGGTGACCACGAACGACGGGATGCCGAAGCGCGTGATCCACACGCCCTGCAGCAGGCCGACCGCCGTGCCGGCCAGGATGCCGGCCACGACGGCCGACTCCGCCGACCAGCCCTTCTGCACGGTCAGGACCGCCATGACCGAGGCGCACAGGCCGCTGACGATGCCGACCGACAGATCGATCTCGCCCAGCAGCAGGACCAGCACGACCCCGACCGAGATGGTGCCGACCGCCGCCATCTGGATGGTCAGGTTGACCAGGTTGAAGGACGTCCAGAAGGTGCCGCCGGTGGCCTTGTAGAAGACGCCCCAGATGACGACGAGCCCGACGATGACCGGCAGCTGGCCGATGTCCCCTTCGCGCAGGCGGCGGCCGTAATCGGCGAGCAGGCCCTTGAAGCCGCGCTGCTCCAGGATGACGCGCGGATCGCGCTCGAGCGTGCTGCTCATGACGCGCCTCCCCCTGGCGCGCTCGGCGGCCCGGATGCGCCGGGCGGCACGGCCGGCGGCAGGGACTCGGTGGTGGTCGCGGCGACGGCCGACGCGGTCGGGTCCTCGTGCTCGGCCAGCCCCGGCACCGCGCCGGTCATGAGCCCGACCAGCTGCTCGCGGCCGACCTTGCCCGCCTCGTAGGTGCCCACGTAGCGGCCGAGGCGCAGCACGGTGATGCGATCGGCCACCTCGAACACGTCGGCCAGGTTGTGGCTGATGATGACGACGCCGTGGCCGCCCTCGTCGCGCAGGCGCTTGACGAGGTCGAGCACCTCGCGGGTCTGGGCCACCCCGAGCGCCGCGGTCGGCTCGTCGAGCAGCACCACCTTGTTGGCCCACAGGACCGAGCGGGCGACCGCGACCGACTGGCGCTGGCCGCCCGACAGCGACGCGATCGGGATGCGGACGCTCGGGATCTTGACCGACAGCCGCCGCAGCACCTCGACCGCGCGCGCCTCCATGGTGAGCTCGTTGATCACGCCGAGCGGACCGAGCGCGCGCGGCCCGGCGTCCTCGCGGCCGAGGAACAGGTTGGCGACGACGTCGAGGTTGTCGCACAGCGCGAGGTCCTGGTAGACGGTCGCGATGCCGAGCGCCTTGGAGTCGTTGGGCGAGTGGATGGTGACCTCGCGCCCCTCCCACAGCGTCTTGCCCTCGTCGCTGCTGTAGATGCCCGAGATGACCTTGATGAGCGTCGACTTGCCGGCGCCGTTGTCGCCGACCAGCGCGACCACCTCCCCGGGGAAGACGTCGAAGCGGACGTCGGTCAGCGCCTGCACGGCGCCGAACCGCTTGCTCACGCCCCGGAGCTCGAGGAGAGGGACGCGCTTCGACACTTCGCCTGCCGTGCGGGACGCCATCGTATCCTCCTGTCGATGCCGGAGCGCCGGCGCGCTCCGGCCGCGGGCCCCTACGACGGCCGCCGGGTCACTGGCCAAGTCATTTGATGTTCGCGGCGGCGCACGCCTTCTCGTAGCCCTTGCAGATCTGGGCCGCCGAGTCCTCGCCGTAGAACTTGTCCTTCACCACGGTGTCGGCCACCGACTCGGTCTCGCCCGCCCCATCGACGGTGACGGCGATCGGGGTCAGAAGCACCGACGGCACGTCGATGGTGCCGTTGTTGACCTTGCCGGTCACCACGCCCTCGGCCGGCTTCTCGCCCTTGAACAGGGCGCAGGCCAGCTCGGCGGTCTTCTCCGCCTCGGGCCGGATGGCCTTGTACACCGTCATGTACTGCTCGCCGGCCACGATGCGCTGGATGGCGGCGAGCTCGGCGTCCTGGCCGGTCGTCGGCTTGGTCTTCGGATCGATGCCGGCCGCCTTCATGGCGGCGATGGCGCCGCCCGCGGTGCCGTCGTTGGCCTGATACGCGCCGTCGAAGCCCTTGGGCCCCACCGCGGCGATGAACTGCTCCATGAGCTGCTGCGCCTCTTCCGGCTTCCAGTTGGCGGCCGCGTCTTCCTTGACGACCTTCACCTTGCCGTCGAGCGCCTTGTGGGCGCCCGTCTTGAACAGGGTGGCGTTGTTGTCGGTCGGCGAGCCGTTGATCATGGTGATCTTGGGCTCCTTCTTGCCCATCGCGGTCAGCTTCTCGAGCAGGGCCTGGCCCTGCAGCTGCCCGACCCGCTCGTTGTCGAACGAGACGTAGTAGTCGGGCGAGGCGCCTCCCTTGATGAGGCGGTCGTAGCTGATGACCGGGATGTTCTTGCCCTTGGCGTCGTTCGCGATCGCCCCTGCCGCCTCGCCGTCGACCGGATCGAGGACCATCACCTTGACGCCCTGCGCGATGGCGGCCTCGGCCTGCTGCTGCTGATCGGTCGCGACCTGGTTGGCATTCGAGTAGACGATGTCGACGCCGGCGCACAGCGACTTGAACTTGGCCTCGAAGTACGGCCGGTCGGCCGCCTCGTAGCGCGCGGTCTGCGACTCCGGCAGGAGAAGCGCGATCTTTCCCGCGCCGCCGCCGGCCGCAGGCTGCTGCGCCTCGGCCCCCTCCTTGTTCTCGCCCGCGGCCTCGCCTTCCTTGGCTGGAGGCTCGCCGCCGCCCTCCTTCTTGCCGCCCTTCTTGCAGCCGGAGGCGGCCAGGAGGCCGATCGCCAGGGCGATCGCAACGCGCACGAATGAACTGCCTGATCTCACGTAGCTCACGTGTCTCACGGTACTCGCTCCTCCTGCGCTCGACGCGAGCGCGTGGAACGGGGCCAGAAAACGGGCGCGGTCCCGCTGCCGGACGTTAGGTCGGCAGACGTCGCCGGTCAAGCGCAACCAGTGCGCCAGATGCCGCGCCGACGGGGGAGAATGGCCCGGGGCGCCGGCGGCGTGCATAGTAGGAGGCCATGGCACATCCCTGGTGGCGAGGCGCGATCATCTACCAGGTCTATCCGCGCAGCTTCCGCGACGCGAGCGGCGACGGGATCGGCGATCTGCGCGGGATCCGCGCCGGGCTCGACTACATCGCCGGGCTCGGTGTGGACGCGATCTGGATCTCCCCGTTCTACCGCTCGCCGATGAAGGACTTCGGCTACGACGTGTCCGACTACCGCGCGGTGGACCCGCTGTTCGGAGCCGACGCCGACTTCGACGCCCTCCTGGCCGACGCCCACGGGCGCGGCCTGCGCGTCATCATCGACCTGGTCCTGCCCCACTCGTCCGATCAGCACCGCTGGTTCGAGGAGAGCCGGTCGAGCCGCAACAACCCGCGCGCCGACTGGTACGTGTGGGCCGACGCCCGGCCGGACGGCTCTCCACCCAACAACTGGCTGTCGGTGTTCGGCGGGCCGGCCTGGCAGTGGGAGGTGCGGCGCGGCCAGTACTACCTGCACTACTTCCTGCGCTCGCAGCCCAACCTCAACTGGAACAACCCGGAGGTGGTCGACGCGATGCTGGGCGAGGCCCGCTTCTGGCTGGAGCGCGGCGTCGACGGCTTTCGCCTCGACGCCATCACCACGCTGGTCCACGACCCCGAGCTCCGGGACAACCCGCCGCAGGACCTCACGCTGCCCAGCCTCGACGTGGCCGGCCCGCTGGTCACGCCCTACCGGATGCAGGCCCACGTCCACGACCGCGACCAGCCGCAGATCCTCGGCCTGTTCGAGCGGCTGCGCGCCCTGGTCGACCAGTACGGCGCCTTCACGATGGGCGAGATCGCCGACGTCGACAGCGCCGCCATCACCGCCAAGTACACGGCGGGGACCGCGCGGCTCCACACCGGCTACAGCTTCCAGCTCACCCACGACGAGTGCGGGGTCGATCGCTTTCGCCGCGTGGTGGCCACCTTCGAGGCCGCCCTCGGCACCGGCTGGACCACGTACGCCTTCTCCAACCACGACGTCCCGCGCGTGGTGAGCCGCTGGGGCCGGCTGCCAGAGCTGTCGGGTGACAGGCCGGCGCTGGCCAGGCTCCTGCTCGCCTGTCTCTTCACCATGCGAGGCAGCGCCTGCCTCTATCAGGGAGAGGAGCTGGGCCTCACCGAGGCCGATCTGCCGCTCGACCGCCTGGTCGACCCGTGGGGCATCGAGTTCGCGCCGCTGTTCAAGGGGCGCGACGGCTGCCGCACGCCGATGCCCTGGCGGGCCGCGGCCCACGCCGCCGGCTTCACCAGCGGTGAGCCGTGGCTGCCCATCCCCGACGAGCACCTGGCGTCGGCGGTGGACGTGCAGGAGGCGGACGCGTCGTCGGTGCTGGCCGCCTGTCGCCGGCTGCTCCGCTTCCGCAAGGGCCACCCTGCCCTGGTGACCGGATCGATCGCGCTCTGCGAGACCACGCCGCCCATCTGGGCGTTCGAGCGCGAGGACGGCGGCGAGCGCCTGCTCTGCGCCTTCAACCTGTCGAACGGCCCGGCGTCGTGGACGATCGAGGCGGGCAGCTGGCACCCGCTCGAAGGGCACGGCTTCGCCTCCCGCCTCGAGGGCGACACGGTGCACCTGCCCGCGTTCGGCGCGTTCTTCGCCGCCGCGGACAGGTGAGGCAGGCCGGTTCGTCGCCCGTCAGTCGCGGCGCGCCAGGGCCATGCCCTTGGCGTCGAACACGTGGCACTCGGCCGCCGGGATCTCGAAGCTCACGGTCTGACCCTCGGTCGCCGGCACCTTCTCGACCTTGGCCAGCACGCGGCCTTCGACCGCATCGCGGTCGAGATGCATGATCGAGTGATCGCCGAGGTCCTCGACCAGCTGCACCGTGGCGGTCAGCCCGCCCTTGTCTCCCGCCGTGATCTTGAGGTGCTCCGGCCGGAAGCCGACGGTCACGGTGTCGCCCACCTTGGCGCCGTCCGGCTTGACCGCCGCCTTCACGTTCCCGCCGCCGGTCAGCTTGACCGTCACGCTGTCTCCGCCCACCTCGGTGATGTCGCCGCGCATGAAGTTCATCTTGGGCGAGCCGAGGAAGCCGGCGGCGAAGACGGTGCGCGGGCGGTGGTAGACCTCGAGCGGCGGGCCGAACTGCTCGACGTGCCCGGCGTTCAGGATCACGATGCGGTCGGCCATCGTCATGGCCTCGACCTGGTCGTGGGTGACGTAGACCATCGTGGTCTTGAGCTGCTTGTGCAGCCGGCTGAGCTCGCTGCGCATCGACACGCGCAGGGCGGCGTCCAGGTTGGACAGCGGCTCGTCGAACAGGAAGATCTTCGGCTGCCGCGTGATGGCGCGCCCGATGGCCACGCGCTGGCGCTGCCCGCCCGAGAGCTGCTTGGGCAGGCGGTCGAGCAGCTGCTCGATCTGCAGCATGCGCGCCGCCTCGCGGATGCGCCGGTCCGCCTCGCCCTGCTCGACCTGGCCCAGCTTGAGGCCGAACGCCAGGTTCTTGTACACCGTCATGTGCGGGTAGAGCGCGTACGACTGGAACACCATCGCGATCCCGCGCTTGGACGGCTCGACGTCGTTCATGCGCTGGCCGTCGATCGACAGGTCGCCCGAGCTCACGCTCTCGAGGCCGGCGATCAGCCGCAGGAGGGTCGACTTCCCGCACCCCGACGGGCCGACGAAGACGCAGAACTCTCCCGTCTTGATATCGAGGTCGATCTTCTCGAGCACCCGCGTCTTGCCGAAGTGCTTCCCGACCCCGCGCATGAGGATGCAGGTGCTGCCGGCCTTGCTCGATCCGTTCCCCGATGGGCCGGTCTTGTCCTTGGTGTCGTTCTTGGCTTCCGGGTTGGCTTCGGGCATGGCGTCACCCCTTTACTGCGCCGGCGGTCAGACCCGACACGATGCGGCGCTGGAAGATGAGGACCAGGACGACGAGCGGCAGGGTCACCATGACCGAGGCGGCCATGATGTTCCCCCACGGGATCTCGTGCGTGCTGGCGCCGCTCATGAGGGCGATGCCGACCGGAACGGTCCGCTCGTCGTTGGTCAAGGTGAAGGTCAGCGCGAACAGGAACTCGTTCCAGGCCGCGATGAAGGCCAGGAGTCCCGTGGTCACCAGCGCAGGCCACATGAGGGGCATGAACACGCGCGTCAGGATGGTCCACGACGAGGCCCCGTCCATGATCGCCGCCTCCTCCAGCTCCTTGGGCAGCTCGCGCATGAACGTGGTCAGCACCCAGACCGTGAACGGCAGGGTGAAGATCATGTAGGCCAGCACCAGGCCCGGCAGGTGGTTGTAGAGGCCGAGGCTGCGGATCATCTGGAACATGCCCGACAGCACGGCCACCTGCGGGAACATCGACACGCCCAGGATGGTGAGCAGCAGGAGCGAGCGGCCGCGGAACTTGATCCGGGCCAGCGCGAAGGCCGCCGTGAGGCCGAGGAACAGCGACAGCGCCACCGTCGAGAACGAGACCAGGACGGAGTTCCAGATGTTGGTGGCGAACGGGTTGTCGCGGAACACGCTGACGTAGTTCCCGAGGTTCCACGTGACCGGGAAGTAGTCGACCGAGAACAGCTCGGTCCCCGTCTTCAGCGACGAGAGGATCGCGTAGTAGAACGGGAACAGCGTGTAGAAGATGATGGCGATGACGAGGAGGTAGAAGAGCCCCTTCCGCGCCGCGACCTTGCCGGTCATCTCAATCGCCTCCCAGCTTCACCCGGCCGATGACGATGTAGAGGACCGTCAGCAGGGCGACAATGAAGAAGAGCAGGGTCGACGCAGCCGAGCCGTAGCCGACTTGCTGGAACTCGATGAGTTGCTGGCGCGCGTAGACCGACATGGTCATCGACGGCTCGCGCGTGCCGGTCAGGACGTAGATGAGGTCGAAGATGCGGATGGCGTCGAGGGCCCGGAAGATGATCGCGACCATGAGCGCGGGCCGGATGAGCGGCAAGGTGACCTTGAAGAACACCTTGACCGGGTGGACGCCGTCGACCTGGGCCGCCTCGTAGCACTCCTTGGGCAGCATCTGCAGGCCGGCCAGGATGAGCAGCGCCATGAACGGCGTCGTCTTCCACACGTCGACCATCACGACCGACGCCATGAGCAGGTCGGGATCCGCGGTCCACGCCAGCGGGGCGTGGAGGAGGCCCAGCTGCACGCCGATGTGGTTGAGGATGCCGAACTGGTCGTTCAGCATCCAGCTCCACATCTTGGCCGAGACGACGGTGGGGATGGCCCAGGGGACCAGCACCGCGGCGCGGATGAGGCCGCGGCCCGGGAACTCCTTGTTGAGCACCAGGGCCACGGTCATGCCGAGCACCGTCTCGATGGTCACCGTGAAGAAGGTGAACCACAGGGTGTTCTTGACCGACGTCCACCACAGCTTGTCGTGGAGCAGGCCGTACTCGCCCTTGAAGTTCTCGAGGCCAACGAACTTGGCCTTCTCCATGGAGAGCAGGTTGGCGTCGGTGAAACTGAGCCAGATGGTGCGGACGAGCGGCCATGCGGCGACCAGCGCCAGGACCACCAGCATGGGCGTCAGGAACAGCCATGCCGACCGCACCCGGCTCGCTGTCAGCCGGTCCGCCATCTCAATCTCCCGCCTGTACGACCCCCGCCATCCCCGTACGACTCGACGCCGGGATCACCACTTGCCGCCTCGGCTCAGCTGCTCGAGCTGGGACTTGAGGTCGGCCAGGCTGTCCTTGGCCTTCTTCTGCCCGCTGAGGACCGCGTGCACGGCGCTCCAGAACTGGTTGCTGACCTGGTTGTACTTGCCCTTGGTCGGCGACGCCGGGCGCGGGACCGCGTTCTTGAAGGTGTCGAACAGCTCCGTGAACGACGGGTTCTTCTCGAGGACGTCCTTGTCCTGGTAGAGGCTCTCGATGGTCGGGTGGAAGCCGCCCTCGACCGCGCGCCGCTTCTGCTCCTCCGGCCCCGTCAGGTAGAGGGCCAGGTCTGCCGCCTCCTTGGGATGCTTGGAGAACTTGGAGACGCCCAGGTTCCAGCCGCCCAGGGTCGCCGAGGGCTTGGCGTTGGCCCCGTCCCCCTTGGGCAGGACGGTGATGCCGACCTTGTCCTTGATCGGGCTCTTCTCGTCCTGCGCCAGGTCATAGGCGTAGGGCCAGTTGCGCATGAAGACCGCGTTGCCCGACTGGAAGACGCCGCGCGCCTCCTCCTCCTCGTACGAGAGCACGCCCTTGGGCGAGATCGTGCCGATCCAGGAGGCGGCCGTGTCGATCGCCTTGGCGGCGTCGGGGTTGTCGATCGTCACCTTGCCGTCCTTGTCGATGATGCTGCCGCCGCCGAAGCTGTCGACCCACTCGAGCGCGTCGCAGGTGAGGCCCTCGTAGGCCTTGCCCTGGAAGACGAAGCCCCACATCTCCTTCTTGCCCGCCTTGCGCTCGGCGTCCTGGATCTTCTTGGCCGACGCCGCCATCTCGGCCCACGTGGTCGGCACCTTCTCCTGGTACTTCTCGAGCAGGTCCTTCCGGTAGTAGAGGACGCCGGCGTCGGTGAACCACGGCATCGCGACCAGCTTCCCGTCGATCGTGTTGTTGGCGATGATCGCCGGGAAGTGGTCCTTCTCGGCGCCGTTCGAGTACTCCTTCAGATCGAGGAAGAAGTTGCCGAGCACGCCCGGCCAGACGACGTCGAGGTTGAACACGTCGATGTCGGCCGCGCCCGCGGCGAGGAGCTGCTGGTAGAGCGCGAGCGCCTCGGTGGACGAGGTCGGGCCGGTGACGAGCTTGACCTTGTTGCCGGTCTTCTTCGTCCACGCCTCGGTGCCGGCCTTGCAAGTCTCGTAGTCCTTGCCGACCGAGCCGCACGAGATCGCGATCTCGACCGCGCCAGCCGCGCCGCCGCCGACCGTCTCGGTCGGCTTGGCCTCCGGCTTGGCCTCACCTCCGGAGGCGCCGGCACCGCCGCCCTTGTTGTCCTCCGCCTTCTTGCAGCCAGGGGCCGCAAGCAACATCATCGACGCGAACAGCGCTGTGAATGCCTTCATGGAAAAGCCCCTTCCGTCGTGGTTGGGCAAAGCGGCTGCGAGGCCGCCAGAAAATTTCCGTGGGGGGATGCTTAGGTGGAGTACTACCACCAGCTCTCAATTTGCAAGCCCGCTCCGATGCCTGCCGTATCGTTGAGGTACGGCGTCCCACCGATGAGACCCTCGAAGTCATCGGCCCAGAAGGCATAAGTGAAGTAGGCGCGGATGGCCGGACGGCCGAAGAAGGTGGGGCCGGCCATGATCTCGGGGGCCACGGTCAGCTTGCTGAGCCAGCCCGCGAGCTCGCCGCCGTCGGGGCCGCCGAAATCGCTCTTCGTGTAGTCGAAGCCGGCCTCGAACGCCAGGTTGACGTGGTCGCCGAAGTGGAAGATCGGGCGGCCGCCGATCGAGACCCAGGTCTGCCTGGAGTCGTTCTCGGCGCCGAAGTCGGTGAGCTGGAACAGGACCGTGCCCATGAACGACAGGGAGGGCGCCATCTCGAGGACCAGGGCGTCGAGCGCGCGGAAGCGGAAGGCGTCCTCGACGGTCAGACCAGGGTTCGGATCCTGCGGCTTCTCGGCCGGGGTCCTGTAGAAGACGTCGTAGTCGAGGAGCGGCCCGGTGCCGTACTGGACGGCCAGCTTGTTGAAGCCGCCGAGGAACTCGGGGATGGTGTGGATGAAGCCGGCCGCGAAGCCGTTGCTGTCGGGCAGCTCGTCGCCACCGACGATGCGGTCGCCGCCTGCGTAGTGCGAGCCGGCCAGCCAGAACGTGGCCAGGCCGCCGAGGTGGACGTCCTCGAGGCGGAGGTCGAGCACGTGCTTGACGGGGCGGCCGTTGTCGGTGAGCTCGTCGACCACGCCGTCGAGGTCGGTGTCGGCGCTGGTCGAGGCGCCGAAGTAGCCGCCGGCCAGCTTGCCGGCCGCCTCGTTGCCGAGCGCGAGGTCCTCGAAGCCGCCGCCGTAACCGCTCATGCTGAGGTAGAAGAAGTCGTGAATGTGAGTGTCGAGACGGTGGTAGTAGCGCTGGCCGGCCCAGAACTTGAGATCGGGCATCGACGGGATGACGCCGCCGGCCTGGGCGAAGGCCTCGCGGACGGTGAAGACGTCGGTCGCGTCGAAGTTCGAGTCGTTCTTGGTGACGAAGGTCAGGAGGATCTCGGTCTTGAAGAACAGGCTGTCGGCCGCCGTCTCGGGCCGCAGCCAGTTGTTCACGAAGATCATCTCGCCGTAGGTCTCGGTCTCGTTGCCGAGTCGGTACTTGGCCCCGGCGTTGGGCGCCTGGAACGCCTCCTGGTCGCCGAGCTTGCCGTTGAAGCCGAAGCCGGAGCGGAGGTACCCGTGATACTCGAAGGGCTTCTGGGCCCTGTCCATCTCCTCGTGGATCATCTTCCGCATCTGCTCTTCGGGCAGGTGTGCGGTCCCGGCGGGCGGGGGCGCGTCGGCCGGAGCCGGCTCCGCCTGCGCGGTGCGCGTTCCCTCTGTGCCGCTGGCCGGCGTCTCGTCGGCGGCGGCAGCTCGCTCCTGGTGCCAGAGCCCCGGAGGTGGAGCGGCCTGGGCGACGCCTCCCGTGGGGGAGACGCCCGTGGGCGAGACGATCGACGCGAGGCTCACGACCGAAAGTAACGCCGGACGAGCAGCACGAAGAATGGTCGAGATTCTATTCATTCGTTTGGCTCGCGCCCGCGACGAGGCCACACCAGTCAGGCCTGATAGGCTAATAAACTAGCCACTAGCATCCACACCCCCCGCTGGAGTCCACACCAGCGGACGGCCACCTATCCCCCGCCATGCCAGCTTGCGCGGAGCGCTCTCCTTTCGCGAGAGCCATAATCTAGATTCCAATCCCGCCCGTAAAGTATTCCGCGCCAGTTTATGGCTCGCGAAACATGGCAAGGGCACTTCCCGCGATCGCCCTTAGAGGTGGCGACGCATCGCGCCATCTGGCGCGGCTCGCGCGCGCGCGGCTCTTCGCAGGGCGATCTCTGCGCGCGCCTCGAGGATCATCGCGGATCGTGCATCGGCATGGCCGCCGATCCCGTGCCCTTGCGCGCGGCGATCACGCGCCGTGATGGCGCGCGGCGATGGCGCGCGGCGATCGCCATCGGAGACGCGATGACCAACACGTCGACGAAGGCGTGAATGGCGGATGCGACGCACTCGTGACGACGACTCGAC
>DATFRY010000603.1:0-3568 GCA_035262925.1 Kofleriaceae bacterium
GCGGCAAGGCGCTGCCGCTGGTGTGCGACATCCGCGACGAGAATCAGATCGCCGCCGCGGTCGCCAAAACCGTCGAGAAATTCGGCGGCATCGACGTTCTCGTCAACAACGCCAGCGCCATCAGCCTGACCGGTACGGTGGCGACGCCCATGAAGAAGTTCGATCTGATGTTCGGGATCAACGTGCGCGGGACCTTCGCCTGCTCGCAGGCGTGCATTCCGCACCTCAAGAAAGCCAAGAACCCGCACATTCTGACGCTCTCGCCGCCGCTGAACATGGAGGCGCGCTGGTTCGCGCCGCACGTCGCCTACACGATGGCCAAGTACGGCATGAGCCTGTGCGTGCTCGGGATGGCCGAGGAGCTGCGACCGCACCGCATCGCCGTCAACGCGCTCTGGCCGCGCACCGTCATCGCCACCGCGGCGGTGCAGAACCTGCTCGGCGGCGACGCCACCGTGAAGCGCTCGCGCAAGCCGGAGATCATGGCCGACGCGGCCCACGTCATCCTCACCCGCCCGTCGCGCGAGTTCACCGGCAACTTCTGCGTCGACGACGACGTCCTCGCCTCGGCCGGGGTCACCGATCTGTCGCCCTACGCCTTCGACCCGGGCGCCGATCTGCTGCCCGATTTCTTCATCTGAGCCGGGCTGGGCCGGCCCTGCCGGCCCGGCCTTCCCGCGCCGTTCGCCGGGCCGCCACACCCCGGGCCGCGCCGCCCACCTCAGGCGCCGAAGCCGCGGTCGCGCGCGAACACGATCGCCTGCGCCCGGCTCCACACCCCCAGCTTGTCGAACAGGTTGGAGACGTGGTTGCGCACCGTCTTCTCGCTGATCGACAGCCGCTCGGCGATCGCCGCGTTGCTGAGCCCCTGCGTGATGAGGCCGAGCACGTCGCGCTCGCGCCGCGACAGCGCCTCGAACACCGGATCCTCTCCCGCCGCCCGCTCCGCCTGGATCCCGAGGAACTCGAGCACCACCTGGCAGAAGCGCACCCACGCCGGCTCGTGCTCGAGCAGGATGTGATTCCCCGACTCCAGCTCCACGTACTGCGCGCCGGGAATGCCCGAGGCGAGCAGGCGCCCCTCGGCCAGCGGCGTCACCCCGTCATCGCGCACGTGGACGACCAGGGTCGGGACCTGCACCCGCCCGAGCAACTCGGTCACGTCGACCTCGGCGCGCGCCTCGAAGAGCTGGCCCAGCACCTCGGGCCTGGTGGTCTTGCGGCAGAGCTCGCTGAACCAGCGCAGCTGGTGCTCCTCCGCGCCCGGCGCGAACAGAGACGTGAAGATCTGGCGGAAGGCCGGGTTGTCGCGGTCCCAGGTGAGGCGCGCGAGCTCGCTGATCGCGTGGAGCTCGCGCGCCGCCACCGGGTCCCCGCGCCGGGCCATGCCGCGCGCGTAGCCGCCGTACAGGATGAGGTGCGAGACCCGATCCGGGTGCTCCACCGCATACGCGATCGCGGTCGCGGCTCCCTGTGAGATGCCGAGCAGCGCGAACGGCCCCTCCACCGCCGCCGCCTCCACCACCGCCTCGACGTCCTCGACCCAGCGCGCGAACGAGAGGTCGCCGACCATCCACTCGGTCATCCCGCAGCCGCGCTCGTCGTAGCGCACCAGGCGGAAGTGATCGGAGAAGAAGCGGATCCAGTGGCGCCAGAGCGGGCTCTCCCACTCGTAGTCGAGGTGAGTGGCCCAGTTGGCCGCCTTGACCAGGACCGGACCCGCAGCCCCCGACTCCGCCCAGGCCAGCTGGACGCCGTCGGTCGTGCGGAGATAGTGAATGCGCTGGCCTTCTCTTCTCGCCACGGGACGACCCGTCGGGCGGGACGTTTGTCCCTCCCCCTCGCCCGCATTCTAGCCAAACCGCGACCTGACTCCCATGGCCGGCCCAGCTCCGGACCGCGATCCTGGCCGGTCGAAGCTCGAGAGCTTCGACCGACGAGAGGTCCGATGGTGAAACACGTGGTCAGCGAGCGCTTCAACCGCGAGCTGGCCGAATTTCGGGCCTCATGCTGACTGGCGCAGCGCCTCCATCGGGTCCACGCGCAGCGCCGCGCGCGCCGGCGGCCAGCTGGCCACGAGCCCGATGACGAGCAGCCCGACCGCGACGGCGACCAGCGTGGTCGGGTCCCACGGGCTCACGCCGAAGAGCAGGCTGGACACCAGCCGCGCCCCGGCGAGCGCGCAGACCAGCCCGACCAGGACGCCGGTCCCGACCAGCGCGGCGGCCCGGCCGACCACGAGGTGCAGGATGTGCGAGCGGTCGGCGCCGACCGCCCGGCGGATGCCGATCTCGTGGGTGCGCTGGCGAACCGTGTACGACAGGACGCCGTAGATGCCGATCGCGGTCAGGAGCAGCGCGAGCCCGGCGAACGCGCCCACCAGCAGGGCCGGGAAGCGGCGCACGAACATCCAGGGCGCGCGCGCCACGCGCTCCTCCATGCTCCCGACGTCGGAGACCGGGATGTCGGCGTCGAACCCCCTCACCACCCGCGCGATGTCGTTGCCGCCCACCGCGCCGCGCACGACCAGGCTGATGCCGGCGTTGGGCCCCTGCACGTAGGGCATGTACACCGCGGGTCGCGGCAGCTGATCGAGCGGACCGAGCCGCTCGTCGGCCACCACGCCCACGATGCGGCGCGGCTTCTGGGTCGGCGCGAACGTGAAGCGGATGCGCTGGCCCACCGCGCCGTCCGGGAGGAGCCGGTCGGCCAGCGTCTGGTTGACGATCACCACCTCCTCGCCGCCGGCGCGGTCGGCGGCGGTGAAGGCGCGCCCCTCGCGCAGCGCGATCCCCATGGTGGCGAAGTAGCCGGGGCTGATGTCGCGGATGTTGGCCTCGGGCTCCAGTTGCCCCGGAGGCGGCGGCCGCCCGTCGATCACGAAGCGGATGGTGACGGCCCCCACGCCGAGCGGAAGGATGCTGGTGCTGGCCGCGCCGCGCACGCCCGGCAGCGCCGCGATCCGGCCGACGATCTCGTCGTGCGCCGCCACCGCCCGCGCGTCGTCGTACGCGTCGGGGAGCGTGATGCGCGCCGTGACCAGGTCGCGCGCGTCGAAGCCCGGATCGACCGCGAGCACCTGGAACAGGCTGCGCGCCACCAGGCCGGCCCCGGCCAGCAGCACGAAGGCGAGCGCCACCTCGCTCACCACCAGCGCGTCGCGCAGCCGGCTGCGCCGCGGATCGGAGGAGGCGCGCCCGTCGGCCTTCAGCACCCCGGCGAGATCCGGCCGCGCCGCGCGCAGCGCGCTCACCACGCCGACCGCCAGCCCGGTCGCCACCGCGATGGCGAAGGTGACCGCGAGCGCCGCCCCGTCGATGCGCGCGCCCGCCAGGAACGGCATCTGCTGGAGCACGGCGTCGGGCACCGCGGCGACCAGCGCATCGAGCGCCCACAGCGCGAAGACGAGTCCGACCGCGCCGCCGACCAGCGCGTGGAGGAGCGACTCGACGGTGAGGAGCGCGATGAGGTGCCCGCCCTTGGCGCCCAGCGCGGCGCGCACCGCCAGCTCCTTGCCGCGCGCGAGCTGGCGCGCGACCAGGAGGTTGGCGATGTTGGCGCACGCGAT
>DATFRY010000604.1:0-60721 GCA_035262925.1 Kofleriaceae bacterium
CTTCGAGGTCGAAGGCGTCCTGCCGGCGCCGGCCCTGTAACGCCGGCCCGGCCGCGACCAGAATTGCGCCCTTCATGCCGGCCGGTGGTCCGTTGGGCCGCGAAAACTCGGCGAAACTGCCGACGTCGCTGTACAATATCGGCCCACTTCGAGGTCCGTCAGACTCGACCCCGCGCATAGCTTTCGCGTCCGGCAGGGGTGACCCGCGGGCGCCAGGCGTCCGTCGTATGACCCAATCCGTCACCCCCTCGATGACCGATCCGCTCGCCATCGGCGACAAGGTCCTGGATCGCTATCGGGTGGTCGAGCGCCTCGAGACCGGCGGCACCAGCGTCGTGTACCGCGGCGAGGACGAGCGCCTCTCGCGCCCCGTCTGCATCAAGGTGTTCCACACGCTGCGCGACAAGGAGTGGATCTACCGCACCACCTACGAGCACTTCGTGCAGGAGGCGTTCGCGCTCAGCAAGCTGACGCATCCCAACACGCTGCGCATCTACGACTTCGCCCACCTGCCGGGACCGGGCGTCCCCGAGAGCGCGGGCAGCCAGGCCGAGACCCGGCCCGGCGATGAGACAGGCGGCGGCGACGCGGGCCAGAATCTCGGCCCGCCGTTCCAGGTCTCGGAGTTCATGAACGGCGGCACGCTGTCGAACCTGGTCCGCCGCGAGGGGCCGCTGGCGCCCAGCGAGGCCATGCAGGTGGTGAGCGCGATCTGCGGCGCGCTCGACGAGGCGCACGCCAACGACATCATCCACCGCGACATCAAGCCCAAGAACATCCTGTTCGGCACAGCGGGCCGCACGCGCTCGCCCAAGCTGGCCGACTTCGGCATCGCCAAGTCGCTCTCGATCGACAACCTGGCCCTGGCCAACCGCGCGGGCGACACCCACGTGGTGGCCGGCCGCCGCCTGCTCATGTACTCGGGGCTGTGGGCCGCGCCCGAGCAGCTGGTCGGGCAGCCGGTCGTGCCCGCGTCGGACATCTACTCCTTCGCGCTGGTCACCATCTACATGCTGACCGGCCGCTGCCTGTTCTCCAGCAACGATCCGGGCGAGGCGTATCGCCAGCGCGAGAAGAGCGACCCGCTCATCGACGAGATGCTGCGCGGCTTCGAGTTCCCGGCGCCGATCTCGGACCTGCTCAAGCTCGCGCTCCGCCTGGGTCCGGCCGAGCGCCCGGCCCGGGCCGGCAGCTTCGCCAAGGAGCTGGTCCGCGCGTTCGACAGCAAGGGTGGTCGCCGCCGCCTGCCGCTCGAGCCGCCCACCCTGACGCCGGTGCCCGGCCCGGCGCCGGAGCGACCGTCGGCCGCGACCGAGGCGGACGGCGCGGTCGCGGCCGGCACGCCGCCGAGCGGCTCGGAGATGGCGCTCGCGTCCGAGAGCCGCGCGAGGGCGCGGGTGTCCACGCCGCCGCCGCGGCCGCCGATCGTGCCCGAGGCGGCGCACGGGACCGGCCCGCTGCCCGCGCTGCCGGTCATGCGTCCGACCCTGAACGCGCCCAGCGGGCCGCCGCAGCGCCTGGCGCTGTCGACCTCGCCGCAGCCGCTCGGCGATCGCACGAGCAGCTTCGTGGCGATGAACGCCGAGGGCACGGTCGACGTGACGTGCGCCGGCGGCCGCATCCGCCTGCGCCTCACGCTGGTGCCGGCGGTCGGCCACTTCACGCTGCACGTGCGCGGCCTCAACTGCTTCGTGCGCAAGGCCGGAGGCCGCGCGTCGGGAGCCGCCCAGCTCGACCGCTCGGGCGGCATCGAGCTCGTCACCCCCAACCAGCTGCCGATCGCCAGGGCCGCGGTGCAGTTCGGCAGCCCGGCGGCAGGGCACCACGTCTTCCCCATCGGCGACCAGCTGATCGCGATCGGGACGCACGAGTGTCCGCGCGCGGTCGCCCTCGACTTCGGTCCGGGGGGCGAGTGCCTGTTTGTCTATGTCCCGCGCCGGCCGGGGGCCGAGGAGCGCTCCGCGCGCCGGCGCAAGAGGGGGCCCGCATGAGCACACGACCGCCCCGTCCCCCGGTGGCGAGCGGTCCGCCGGTGGTCGGCATGCCGCTCGACTGGGATCAGGAGGAGATGACCCGCCACGACATGGGGCTGGTCCGCATGTCGCCGTACATCGCGCGGCAGCGGACGTACGCCTTCGTGATGGACGAGCACGGCCAGCCCATCGAGCTGGGCTCCGGCCGCTTCGCCAAGGCCTACCTGGGCGAGGAGCGCTGGGTCGAGTCGAAGACGACCTACCGGCGCAACGTGGCGATCAAGATCTTGCAGAAGGGGGTGTCGCCCGAGGACTCGATGCGGTTTCAGATGGAGAAGGAGATCCTGGAGCGAGTCCAGGGCCACGCCAACATCGTGGAGCTCCTGACCTCGGGCGAGTCGGACAACGAGCACTTCATCCCGCCCCAGGTGCGCGAGAAGGTCGAGAACGACTTCATGATCCTCGAGCTGCTCGACATGTCGCTCGAGGAGCGGCTCAAGGGCTCGAGGTCCAAGCGGCGGCGCGACGACCTCCTGGCCGTGCCCAACCAGCAGCGCATCTTCCGCGTGCTCGACTACATGGTGCCGATCGCGACCGCGGTCGAGTACGCGCACATCATCCGCGACACCTGCCACCGCGACATCAAGCCGGCCAACGTGCTGCTCAAGCTGCCGGACCCGACGCTGCGCGGCTCGACCCTGTGCGTGAAGCTGGCCGACTTCAACGTCGGCAAGGTGTTCGACGCCGATCACGAGGACCTGTCGATGACCCGGCACCAGAACGTGCCGGGCACGCTCTACTTCCAGAGCCCCGAGCAGGAGACCAACTCGTTCGAGCTGCTGGTCAACGTGACGCAGGGCTCGCCGGAGGTGGAGTTCTTCGAGGACTTCTACATCGACATACACGAGAACGACACCTTCCAGCTGTTCAACCGGATGGAGCAGTACACCATCGCGAGCGCCGACCGCGCGCGCAAGAAGCTGCTCCTGGCCTCGCCGTTCGCCGAGTCGAGCGAGTTCAACGTGCGCGCCAAGGTGACCAAGGCGGTCGGCCGGCCGGCCGACATCTACTCGCTGGGCGCGATGCTCTACTACCTGGCCAGCGGGGCCTACGCCAATCCGAAGAACCTGTTCGACGCGTTCCGCAAGTTCATCGAGTACGAGCGCAAGGACGAGAACAACACGGTCACCGCGTACATCGAGCACGAGTACCGGACCATCCAGAACCTGCGCGCGCCCAAGTCGAACGACGAGTCGGGGGTGGAGCTGGCCCCGGAGGACCGCTTCTTCAGCTACAAGCACTACCTGGACGGCAACGGCGAGCTCATCGACTGGTCGGTCATGCTGATCGTGGCCAAGGCGATGATCCGCAACAAGCCCGACAGCTACTGCACGTCGTGGGACCTCCAGACCGGCGGCATCCAGCAGTTCGTCCACGACCTGCTCGGCCTCTACGTGCACTTCGGGGTCGACCCGGCCGTGCGGGTCGGCAACTTCGAGGCGGCGCCGATGCTCAAGTCCAAGGGGGCGATGCGTCGCGCCCTGGATCGGCTGTTCGGCAAGCGATGAGGTCGGCGCGCCTCGCGGCCGCGGCCCTCGTCGTCGCGGCCTCGGCGCTGGCGGCGAGCACGCGCGAGGCGCGGGCCGACGTCGGACCCGACTCCGAGTGGTACCTCCTGCCCGGCGTGAACGTCGGCGCCGCGATCGAGGAGGCGGTGGCCGAGCTCGTGCTCGGCGGCGAGGTCAGCGCCGCGCGCCTGTTCCGCCACGGCCCGTGGTACGGGGCCTACGCCGACGGGCTGCACGACTTCCGCCGCGACACCACCCGGCTGTCGCTCGGCGTCGAGGCCGGTTACCGGCTGATCGGGCTCGACCTCGGTCCGGTCATGGAGCTGGGCGGCGACCAGACCCGCTCCGGGCTGCGCTTTCGCGTGGTCTTGACCGGGGCGTGGCTCACGGTCTACGGCGGTCCGGTCATCCGCCTGGGCGACGTCGGCGACGAGGGCCGCGTGACGGGCGAGGTCGGAGCGCTCATCAAGGTGCCGCTGCCGCTCCAGGGCGGGCAGCTCAGCCCCGTGCGGGATTAGCGGGGACTGGCGGACGGCGGGCCGAGGCCCAACCGACGGCAGGTTCCTCGGCTGCCGACGACCTCGCCGTGCGCACAGGGAGTCGGGCGGGCCGGGCCCGTCGCTCACGCCTCACACGGCGTCGGACACGCTCGCGAAGTTGAACTCGGCCGTGCGGATGGCCGGCACCACGGTGAAGGGCTCGTCGTCGCCGCGCGGCGGGGCGAGCTCGCTGGCCGACATCGCCTCCACCTTCTTGAGCACGGCGACCGGGCTCTCGTTCCAGCGGAAGTTGTTGACCGGGTAGGCGATCTCGCCGCCCTCGATCCAGAAGACGCCGTCGCGGGTGAGGCCGGTGAAGGTCAGCGACTGGGGGTCGAGGAAGCGGATGTACCAGAAGCTGGTGACCAGCACGCCGCGCCTGGTCGAGCGGATGAGGTCGGCCAGCGTCCCCTTGCCGCCCGCCATGAGCAGGTTGGACGGCCGCGGCACCGGCTCGGCTTTCTGCTTCTCGGCCCAGAAGCGATCGCATGCCAGGGACGCGACCTCGCCGCGGTCGATCCAGGCGCGCGCCGCCTGCGGCACGCCGTCGTCGCCCCACGGGCGGGCCGGGCAGCGCGGATCGCGCGGATCGGAGCGGATGTCGATGTCGCGGCCGAACAGCTTCTCGCCCAGGCGGGTGCCGCTGGCCTTGCGGGGCGCGGCGAAGAAGCTGCGGCCCTCGTCGGCGCGGCGGCGATCCATGCCCATGGCCAGGCCCTGGAGGAGGTTGGCCACACAGGTCGGCTCGAGGACGGCGACGTACTTGCCCGGCTTGAGCGCGCGCGGCTTCCGGGCCGCCGCCGCCTTGTCGACCGCGGTGCGCGCGGCGGCGGCGTAGTCGATGTCCTCGATGCGGCGCGCCACCTTCCCGGCGTAGCCGGAGCCGGTGCCGTCGGGCGTGCGCACGGTGGTCGAGAACGAGGCCGCGCTGCTCCGGTGGTAGCCGAAGAGGCCGCGCGAGCTGGCGCGCGCCTCGACCTCGCCGGCCGCGCGGGCGAAGCCTGCCGCCACGAAGTCGCGCGCGCGCGCCGCCTCGATGGTGGCGCCGACGCCCTCGGCCATTCGGCGCGCCCCGCCGGCTGCCGTGGTCTCGAAGTAGGCCGGCACGTCGGCGTACTCCTGCGGGCCGAGGGCGGGCACGAACTCGGGGTCGTCGGGGGCGAGCCGGGCCATCTCCTCCGAGCGGGCCACCGCCTGGCGCAGGGTCGCGTCGTCGAGCTGGTTGACGGTGACGGCGCCGCGCTTCTTGCCGATGCCGGACCGGACCGTCACCGACGGGCCGCTCGAGCTGCCGCTGGTCGACGGCGAGTTGCGGGCGAAGCGCAGGTGGGTCACCGTCGCGTCGGCCAGGGCGACCTCCGCCTCGTCGGCCTTCGAGTGCGAAAGGACCTTCTGGACGAGCTCGCGTGCCTGATCTCGAGTGAGCACTGCCCTCTCCTTCGCTACACCTTGCGCGAGGTGTTGAGGACGTTGACCCGCCGGAAGCGGGCGGTGGCGCAGCCGTGGCTGACCGCGTTGGACTGCCCGGGCTCGCCCTTGCCGTCGTTGAACGAGCCGCCGACGCGGTAGGCGCTCTCGTCGCAGATGGCGTCGCACGAGCTCCAGAAGTCGGGCGTGCGCGCCTGGTAGGCCACGTCGCGCAGCATGCCCACCACCTTGCCCTTCTTGACCTCGTGGAAGGTCTGGCCGCCGAACTGGAAGTTGTAGCGCTGGTGGTCGATGCTGTAGCTGCCGCGCCCGCGGATGAGGATCGCGTCCTCGGTGTCGGCGACCAGCTGGTCCTCGGACAGCGGCTTCTCTCCGGGCAGGAGGTTGACGTTGGGCATGCGCTGGAACGGCACGTCGGCCCAGCTCTGGGCGTAGGAGGCGCCGTGCGACGCCTTCTGCCCGATGAGGTGGGCCTGGTCGCGCGTGGTCTGATAGTCGACGAAGATGCCCGCCCTGATGAGCGGCCAGCTGGTGGTCTTGACCCCGTCGTCGTCGTAGCCGCAGGTGGCCAGGCTGCCGGCCGCGGTCTTGTCGGCCACGATGTTGACCAGGTCGCTGCCGACCCGGAACGAGCCCAGCTTGTCGGTGGTGAGGAAGCTGGTGCCGGCGAAGTTGGCCTCCATGCCGAGCGCCCGGTCGAGCTCGGTCGGGTGGCCGAGCGACTCGTGGATGGTCAGCCACAGGTGGGTCGGGTGGAGGACGAGGTCGCGCACGCCCGGCTCGACCGAGCGCGCCGTGTGCTTGGCCACCGCGTCCTCTCCGGCCTGGCGCGCGTCGTCCAGCCACGGGTAGTCCTCGACGTACTCGTAGCCCAGGCCGCGCGGCTCGCTGAACGAGTCGCGGGTCTGGAAGCTGCCGCGCTTGCGGTCGACCGAGGTCACCGTGAAGCTCGGGTTGCAGCGGTGGATGGTCTGCTCGATGTACGAGCCGTCGGTGGAGGCGAAGAACTTGTGCTCGCGCGCGAACGCCATCTGCGAGTCCGCGAACGACACGCCCTGGACCTTGAGCGCCTCGGCGTTGATCGAGAGCAGCGTGTCGACCTTCTGCGACAGCGGCACCTCGAACGGGTCCCTGCGGATGGGCGTCTTCCACACGTCGACATAGGCCTTCACCGGCGCCAGCTGGACCGGCTCGCGCTGGAGGGCCGAGCTGGCCGCGGCGATGTCGACCGCGCGGCGCGCGACCCGCACCACCTCGTCGCGGGTCACGGTCGCGCTGGCCGCGAAGCCCCAGGTGCCCCTGGCGACCACGCGCACGCCGAAGCCGCGGTCCTCGCCGTCGGTGATGGCCAGGACGCGGTCCTCGCGCGTGTTGATGTTCTGCCGCCGGTAGTCGGCGATGCGGACGTCGGCGTAGGTCGCGCCGGCGCGCCGCGCGGTGTCGAGCGCGAGGTCGGCGAGCTCGACCAGGCTCGGGTCGGAGAACCTGTTCAGGCGGGCGGAACGGGCCCGCGGAGCGACCGGGGCAGGCGCGGCTCCGCCTCGGCAGGCGACCACCGCACCGGCGGCCAGGCTCCCCTTCAGGAAGTCGCGGCGCCTCATGGGGCGCACGCTACCACGCGCTCCCTGATCCCGGGGCTCGCTTCGCCGGCACCCCGTCAGACCAAGGTTCGGCTGGTCGGGCTCGACACGATCGAACCTTGGTCTGGAGCCGATCGCGGCTCCATGCGCGGCCGGGAGCGACCGCAGCGAGAGGTGATGAACTCACCTTTCAGTAGACGAAGAACGCCGACAGCGTGACGCCGAAGAACTGATCGAGCCCGCTCGAGGTGGCGGCCAGCTCTCCCTGCGTCATGGCGGTGTACTCGTGCGAGTAGCGATCGTAGCGTCCGACCAGCTGCGCCTCGATCGATCGGGTCAAGGTCGCGGCCATGCCGATGGTCCCGCCCAGCGCGATGACGTCGGTCTTGGCGAAGCGATCGCCGAGCTCGCCGATCGAGTTGACCATGCGCGTGCCGGCGGAGCCGAGCGCGGCCAGCATGCCGAAGCTGTAGCGGCCCTCGACTCCGAGTCGCCAGAACTCGTAGTCCACGTCCGGCACCTGGGCGGCCAGCTCCTCGGTCTGGTCGGAGAAGTCGAAGCCGAAGGCGTGCTTGCCGTAGCCGCCCTCGAGGCCGATGTGGGTGCCGGGCCGGAACCGGTAGCGGAAGCGGAGCCCGAGATCCAGCTCGGTCCAGGTGGTCGGGACGTCGACCTCCTCTCCGCTCTGCAGGCGGGCCGCGGAGTCGAGCGGCGTGGCGCGCGCGTATCCGCCGTAGAAGCCCCAGCCCGAGACCCACTTGCTGGTGGCGAAGGCGAGCGGGTTGAGCTCGACCGACAGCCTCACGATGGGGACGGCGCCGGCGTCGTACTCGCGCAGCGACTGGGTGCTGTTCTCGTCGGCCCGGTAGCGGCGGCCGCCCAGCTCGAAGCCGGCGCCGATCGAGAAGAACGGGGCCTGGCGCTCGAGCTCGACCGGCTTCTTCTCCTCGGCGACGAGGCCCTCCGGCTGGTCGCCGCGGTCCCCCTCGCCGCCGGTCTCGGCGGCGGCGACGCGGGTCGGCGGCTCCTCGGGGTCGTCGGCCGGGTCCGGCTGTGCGCGGCCCCCCCCCTTGGCCGCCACCCGCCCTGCCCCGGCGAGCGGCACCATGTCGGCGGCGACGGCCAGCTTCTCGCCCTCCCCCGCCTCGATCCAGGTCTCGAAGGTCTTGTAGCCGTCCTTGACCACCTCGACCTGATGCGGGCCGGCGGGCACCTTGATGGTGGCCGGCAGCTTGCCGAGCTCCTTGCCGTCGACCAGGATGCGGGCGCCGGTGGCGTCGGAGCCCCGGCGCTCCCGGTTCGCGGTCACCTCGATGCTGGCGAGATCGATCTTGCTGAGCCGCACCGCGATGCGCTGCACCCGGTGGTGCCGGTGGATGGTGATGTCCTGTACCTGCGATACGTACCCGTCGAGCTCGATGATGAGGGTGTGCGACCCGGCGGCGAGCCTCCCGCTGTAGGGCGTCTGGCCGAGGGGATCGCCCTCCTTGCTGTCGAGGTAGACAGTTGCGCCGCTCGGCTGTGACTCGATGCGCACGGGGTACGGCTTGGCCTCGACCCGAGCCGGTGCGCCAGCCAGACACACGAGCGCGGGCGCAGCACCCACCAGCGCGGTGACGTACCGCAGCGCCATGGACGTGAAATCATAGCTCCGCTCGCCGGGACGCGCCAGGCGCTGTGGGTTATGATGAAGGTCGCTGATCCTTCCGATTTCCCTTGCCGCGCACGTCCCGCCACCCGCCGTCTCATTCTCCAGCGAAGCCGTCGCGCGAAAAGCGGTCCGCCTCGGGGAAGCGAATCGGCCGCCGTTACGAGCTGCACGAGATCGCCGGTCGCGGCGGTATGGCCGTGGTCTGGCGTGCGACGCAGCACGGTGACGTCGGGTTCTCGCGCACGGTCGCGGTCAAGCAGATGCACGACCACCTGGCGACCAGCCAGATCTACGTCGACATGTTCGCCGAAGAGGCGCGCGTGCTCGCCACCGTGGCCAGCCCCCACATCGCGACCGTCTACGACTTCGTGCAGGAGGACGGCCAGTACTACCTGGTGCAGGAGTGGATCGACGGGATCGACCTCGGATCCTATATCCACCACCACGGCGCGGCCTCGTCGCGAACGCGCTGGGACCTCATCACGGCGATCGGCATCGGCGTGATGCGCGCGCTGGCCGCCGCGCACGAGCGGCGCGGCCCCGACGGCGAGGTGGCGCCGGTGGTCCACCGCGACGTCTCGCCTCACAACATCCTCATCACCAACGACGGGCTGGTGAAGCTCATCGACTTCGGCCTGTCGCTGGCGCGCGATCGCTCCAAGGAGCTGACCGACCCGGGGATCGTGAAGGGCAAGATGTCGTATCTCAGCCCGGAGATCGTCGGCGGCCAGCGCCCCACGCCGCTCTCCGATCAGTTCGCCGCGGGCAGCGTGCTGTGGGAGGCGCTGGTCGGGCGCAAGCTGTTCGACGGGCAGAACGACTACGAGATCTACAAGAAGCTGCGCGACGGGCAGATCCAGCCGCTCCGGCCGCTCCGGCGCGACGTCCCGCGCGAGCTCGCCGCGGTGATCCACCGCGCGCTGGCGGCCGACGAGACCCAGCGCTTCGCGTCCGCGCGCGAGATGGCCGGGCACCTGACCGACGTGCTGCGCAGTCATCGCGCGCCCCGGGACCTGACGGGCCTGCTCGGCGAGAGCGCGCGGGCAGCGCGCGAGGCGGTGGGACGCGAGCCGATCGAGGGCGAGCAGTCGTCGACCACCCCGGTCGCCGACCTCGAGCACGGGACGCCGGTCACGCTCGATCGCATCAAGCAGCCCGCGGAGCCGACACAGTCCCCCGCCGATCGCGCGCGCGAGTCGCGCGAGACCGCGCACGCCGAGCCGGGCGCGCGCAAGGGTCTGCTCCACAAGATCCCGCTCATCCTCCGCCGCTTCGCCGGCATGGATGACGACTGACGCGACCGCCGGGGCTCCTGGCGGAGGAAGCCGCCAAGGCGGCGCCCGACCGTACGTTCCGGGCCCGCCGACGGACCCGCCGTGCGAAGACGGAGTCGGGCTACGGGGCGGCGACCGGGCGGTTCGGCGAGCCCGGGGTGTTGAACGCCTCGCCCGGCACCGGGGTGCCGGTCCCGCAGCCGAGCCCCTCGCCGTCGAAGTCGTTGCGCACCCAGTCGCGCGGTCCGTCGGTGTCGACGCCGTCGGGGATGCGCGACGCGCCGCCGACCGAGAAGTCGACGCCGTCGAACGACGGGTCGAGCACCGCGCCGCCGGCGTAGAGCACATCGGCGACGCCTCCGTCGGAGACGGCGACCGCGTCGACCAGCTGGCTCCACGGCTCGAGATCGACGGTGCCGTCGTCGTCGCCGTCGAGGTCGACCGACCCGCCGGCGAAGCCGGACACCAGGAGCAGGGTCATCGAGCCGTTCTCGATCTGGCCGCTCAGCGGGGCGGTGACCCACAGACCGGCGTCGTCGGTGGCGCCGACCGGGATGGCGACGTCGACCGAGCCGGGGTTGGCCATGCCGGCGTCGCCCTCGACCACCAGGATCGAGTAGTCGCCGAAGTCGGTCGACGGCGTGCCGATGATCTCGACGAACTCACATAGATCGTTGCCGGCGTGATCGGCGACGAACTCGTTCATGAGCGGGATCGGGCCGCCGCCGCCATCGGGACGGCCCGCGTCGACCGGATCGGGCTCGATGACCGCGCCGTCGGCTGGATCGGCGTCGCGCCCGCCGATCGGCCGACCGGCGTCGGGCTGCGGCGCCGCGTCGCGCCGGGTGCCCGCGTCCGACGGCGGCACGCTGGCGCATGCCGACAGCGCGAGGTAAGCCGCGGCGCCGGCGCCCATCACGCCGCCCAGCCGCATCGCGGACAGCTCCTGCATGACACTCGCCGGCGGCGAGCCTCCGTCTCAGCCGGGCCTCACGCGAGCACCTTGAGCGCGACCAGGAGCTGGATGATGCCGATGAGCGCGATGACGGTGGCCGCCGCCACCGCCGGCTTGCTGACGGCGCGCACCCACGCCCATGCTCCGCCGACGGTGAGCGCCGCGGCGAGGATGAGCCCCAGATGCTGCGGGCCCTTGAACGAGACCAGGCGGAAGGCGATCAGCGCCTCGAGCGCGGCCGCGATCAGCGCGATGAAGGCGGGGATGCGCTCTCCGGAGCGAAACAGGAGCACGAAGGAGGCCAGCAGCGCCCCCAGGATCATCAGGTTGGGCATGTTGAAGTGCATCGCGATTACCTCCGTTGGCGATCGACCAGGCGCACCACGAAGCGCAGTCCGGACCAGACCTCGTCGACGGCGCACACCTTGTTGTCGACCAGGCCATTGGCCAGGCCGATCTCGCGAACGACATCCTCGGTGAGATCGGTGGATCTGCCCGACGCCTTCTTCGGCCACGCCACCCACAGGCCGCCCGCCTGGTCCAGGTGCTTCGCCAGCGAGGCGAAGCGCGAGCCGAGTGAAGCGGAGCGATCCGCGAACAGTAGGATGATGTCGGCAGTGCCGCGCGCGTGGCGCGTGATCGCCACTCTGTCCGGCAAACCCTCGAGCTGGCTCTCGAAGCCCGACGGAGCGGACACGAGCGCCACTCGATGTCCGGGCTTGATCCCGAGCTTGCGCACGAGTGGTGTTCCCGAATACCCGGCCACGGCGCACCAGTGTACCCCCGCCAGTTCCCCCAGACGGCGACGCGAGGACTTTGCCTGCGGGGCCTCCGAAGGAGCCCCCGCCAGTTCCCCCGGACGGTGAAGCGCGAGCTGTGCGGCGCCCCCGAAGGGGCCCACCTCGGTGCGCATCGAACGATGAGCGTCCTCTTTTTGCACGGGTCGTGTCCGGACTGCGTCGGGTATACTTGCCCGTTCCTGGTATGGCCTCAACTGCTCAGTCGCCACTGCGCGAGCGCCCGATCCAGTTCGGCAAGTACGCGCTTCTGGCCCGCATCGCGAGCGGCGGCATGGGTGAGCTGTTCCTCGCGCAGCTGCGCTCCGCCGGCGGCTTCGCCAAGCTGGTGGTCATCAAGCGCATCCTGTCCCACCTGACCGACAAGCCGGAGTTCGTCGATCTGTTCGTTGCCGAGGCGCGCACCGCCGCGCGCATCACGCACCCGAACGTGTGCCAGATCTACGAGCTGGGCCAGGTCGACGGCCGCTACTACCTGGCGCTCGAGTACCTGGAGGGTCTGCCGCTCGCCGAGGTGATGGTCGCGCGCAAGAAGGCGCCGCAGCTGGCCGACCTGCGGCTGGTCGCGTCGCTCATCGGGCAGGTCGCGGAGGGGTTGCACCATGCCCACTCCTTGCGCGAGCCCGACGGTCAGTCCACCGACGTCATCCACCGCGACGTCAACCCGCGCAACGTCTTCGTCACCTCGGCCGGCGTGGCCAAGGTGCTCGACTTCGGCATCGTGCGCGTGCGCACCGCGCTCAGCCAGATCCAGACGGGCGCGGTCAAGGGAACCTACTCGTACATGGCGCCAGAGCAGCTGCAGGGCGAGACGGTCGACTGCACGGCCGACATCTTCTCGCTCGGCACGATGACCTGGGAGGCGGTGGTAGGGCGGCGGCTGTTCAAGCGCAGCAGCGACCTCCTGACCTGGCGCGCGATCGTCGACGAGCCGATCCCGCGCCCGACGCAGTTCCGACCCGACCTGCCGGCCGATCTCGACGAGGTCATCATGCGCGCGCTGCGCCGGCCGGTGGCCGAGCGGTTCCAGAGCGCGCGCGAGTTCTCGGCCGCGCTCGAGCAGTCGATCCGCCCGCTGGGCGCGCCCTTCACCACGCTCGCCATCGCCGAGGAGATGGAGAAAGCCTTCGCCACCGAGCTCGGCGCGCAGCGCGAGCGGGTGTTCGCCGCGCACCGCCGCCAGGAGGAGATCGAGGCGGGCCCGGCCGTGGAGGCCGCATCGGCGCCGGCAGAGCCGTCGGACGCCGCATCGGACGGGGTCATCGACGACTGGTTCGGCGGGGGCAGCCACACGCGCGTGGCCGACCCGGGCTACGCGGAGCTGGTGGCCAACATGGCCATCCGGCAATCGCAGCCGATCGAGGTGCCGGTCGAGCCGATGGTCGACGTGCCGAGCGAGGGGCTCGAGCTGACCGAGGAGGTGGTTCCGTCGGCCGCGAAGCCGGTGCCGGCCGCGCTGCGGCCGATCGCGGCGAGCCCGCAGCTGCCGGCCTCGCTGCCGCGGCCATCGCAGATGCCGACGCCGCTGCCTCCACCGGCGTTCGTGGTCGGCGAGCCGGCGGCCTACGACGCGCAGCCGGCCGTCGGCACCCCCGCGCCGGCCCTCGACGAGGACGAGCTGGCCATCGTGCGGCCGCGGCGACGGTGGCACATCGCGCTGGCGCTGGCGCTCTCGGCGGCGACCGGGGCCATGATGGTCCTGATCTTCAACCGCGGGAAGGACAAGGACGGCGCGGGCTCGCTCGAAAGGCCGGCCGCGTCGATCGCGGCGGGCGCGACGAGCGCGGCTCCGCCGGCCGCGCCGATGCCCGTCCCCGCTGCGCGCGTGGCGCGGCCGGCCTCGCCGATGCAGGTCCCTGCGGCGGCCGGAGCCGCGGCGGGGGTGGCTTCCGGCGCGGCGGCGACGTCGCCGGGTCTGGCGGCCGGCGGGGCGGCGCCGTCCGGGACGGGGGCTGCGCCTCCCGGGAAGGCCGCGCCGACCGAGAAGGCCGCGGCCACGCGCGGCGCGCCGATCGAGAAGGCCGCGGTGCCGGACATGCCCGCGCCGATCGAGAAGGCCGCGGTGCCGGACAAGGCGGCGGGCGAGCGCGGCGCGCCGACCGAGAAGGCCGCGGCCCTGCGCGGCGCGCCCACCGAGAAGGCCGCCCATGAGGTCAAGCACGACCGCCGGGCCGAGAAGGCGATCGCAGAGCGCAAGCAGCGCGACCCCGGCAAGCCGCGCCGACCCGCGCCGGAGCGGCCGCGCGCGGCGGCCTCCGCGGCCCGCGACGGCGGCTTCCTGACCGTCAACGCCGATCCGTACGCCACCGTGTTCGTCGACGGCAAGAAGCACGGCTTCACACCGGTTGTCCGCCTCGGGTTGCCGCCCGGGTCGCATCGGCTGCGGCTGGTGTCGTCGAACGGCCAGCCCGACAAGAAGATGCGGGTACAGATCGCATCCGGCCAGGAGCTGCGCAAGTTCATCAAATGGTGATGCGCCGACCGACCACCGCGATGCGGCCGCACGCCGCTGCGATGTCCGCCGTCCTGCTGTTGACCCTGGGCTGGGGCGCGCGCGGAGCCGCCGCCCAGGCGGCCGACGCGGCCGGACTCGACGAGGCCCGCCGCGAGCTGGGCGAGCTCCGCTACGAGCAGGCGCTCGCCACCCTCGACCGGGCGCTCGAGGCCGGCACCAGCGGGCCGGCCGCCACCGCGCAGATCTATCTCCTGCTGGGCGAGGTGCGCGCCAGCGTGGGCCAGCGCGGCGAGGCCGAGCGCGCGTTCCAGATGGCGCTGTCGATCGATCCGGATCTGGAGCTGCGCAAGGGCGTGTCGCCGAAGATAGGCCGCCCGTTCCACCGGGCGCAGCGCGCCCGGCGCGGCGACCGGCCGATCGCGATCGCCCACCGCGTCGTGGCGCAGGATCCGCCCACCGTCGCGGTGCTCGTGCAGTCGGACCCGCTCGGCATGGTGGCGGGCGCGCGCATCATCTACTGGTCGAAGGACGGCGCGGCCCGCTCGGTGGCCGGCGCCGGCAAGGACCGGATCGAGATCGCCCTGCCGCGCGGAGCCTCGCGCTTCACCGTGGCGGGCATCGACGCGCACGGAAACCGCGTGGCCGAGCTGGGCTCCGACGATCAGCCGCTCACGCTCGGGACCGGCAACAGCGCGCGCCCGCGCCCTGCCCCGGCCAGAGTCGCCGCCACACCGGAGGTGGATGCAGGGCCGGCGCCGGCCCCGCGCGCGCCGCGCCCCGAGGCAGCGGCCGAGGTCGCGATCGAGAAGCGCGGCGAGCCGACCAGCACGCCCTTCTACGCCAGCTGGCTGGTGTGGGGAGGAGTCACCCTCGGATTCGCCGCGGTCGGGACCTGGGCCGGGTTGAGCGCGAACTCGGCGGTCAACGACCTCGACGACATCCGCGCGAGCAACTACGAGGTCGAGTTCACCGCGGCCAAGAAGGTGGCCGACCGCGCGGAGCAGCGCTCGCTCATCGCGAACATCTGCTTCGGCGCCGCCACCGCGACCGCCATCACCTCGGCCGTCTTCTACTTCCGCAGCCGCCACGACAGCGGCGAGACCGACGACAGCGACGTGGCCCTCGCCCCGGTCCTGGGCCAGGGCCAGGTGGGGATGGCAGCCTCGCTCCGGTTCTGAGTCCGCGGGCCGCTCGCCGCCGACTCCGTCGTCGCACGGCGAGTCGGTCGGCGGGCCCAGAACGTGCCGCCGGTCGGGCCCTCGGGTCGCCCTCGATCAGCTCGCGGCGGACAGGCCGAGCCCGAGATCGCGCCGCAGCGCGAGATGCTCGGCGGAGACGGAGTGGACCAGCAGATCGGCCACCCGCTCCTCGCGCGGGCGGCGCCGCGAGAACGTCGGCTCACGGTGCAGATCGGCCGCGGCCACGTCGAGGGCGCCGCCGAGCAGGAGCCCGGCCCGCCGCGCGGTGGCGTCGACCGCGTGGCAGAAGCGGCCCACGTCGATCTGCCCGCCGCGCTCGCGCAGCCGGCCGACCGCGCCGCGCAGCTCGCTCAGCCACACCCGTCCGGCGCGCCGCTGGATCGCCGCGGCCAGCTCTGCCACCTCGTCGGCCGGCACGCCCTCGCTGGCGCCGCCGCCGACCGCGCACGCCGCCGCGAACGCCGCCGCCACCCGGTTGGACGGGCCCAGGAGGAGGCGCAGATACGCATGCGACCGCGTGTAGCTGATCGCGCGCGCCATCGTGTGCGCCATCTGGGTGCCGGTGCGCTCCTGGTACATGCGGCAGCCGACCACGAACGCCGGCGCCAGGCTGGAGCCGCGGCGCAAATTTGCCAGCACCGCGTCGGCCTCGACGCAGGGGACGACGAACAGCTCCGGCTCGGACACGCCGAGCGCCGCCGCCGCGCTGCGGAACAGGCGGCGCACGTCATCGTGCTCGCACGAGACGTCGTCGCGCAGGTGCAGCCGCCGCGCCGTGGTCGACTGCGCGAGCGCGACCGGTTCGGCCGCCAGCGCCAGCACGCCGGCGATGAGCGGGTCCTCGTCGGGGTGGCGCAGCAGCCGCCAGTCGGCCGCGCCCAGCCCGCGCTGCGGCCACGTCACCCAGTCCTTGCGGAAGCGGCGGTAGAACTCGTCCTCCTTGCGGTCGGCCCGGTCGAGGAAGACCAGCGCACGGCAGGCGCAGAAGGCGCCGTCGCGATTCCTGGTCTTGACGAACAGGCTGCGCAGCGCGGAGTGGTGCTCGGCGCTCCACGGCTCGGCGGCGAGCAGGCGGCGGCGGCGATCGATCAGCTTGTCCAGCTCGTCGCCCCCCGCTCCCTGGTACAGATCGATGAGGGTGCGGTGGTGGGTGAGGCGGTCGCCCTCCAGCGCCGACGCCACCTCGAACGACTTGATGGCCGAGGCCGCGTGGCCGAGGTGCTCGCGATAGATGGTCCCGAGCTCGGACCACAGCTCCGGCAGCTCCGCCGCGCCCGGACCGAGCCGCCTGATCATCGCCCGGTAGGCCTGCTCGAGGCGCTTCCACTCGCCGCACCCCGACAGCAGCCGCTCGACGTCGCGGAACGCGCGCAGGCAGCCGGCCCGCATCGCGGCCGGCGGCTGGATGGGGCCGAAGTAGCAGTCGAGCGCGCGCTCGAGGTGGCCGACCGCCGCGTCGACCGATACGTTCTCCGCCAGCCCGCCGGCCAGGTGATGGTAGCGCCCGCGCCGCAGCGCGCTGCCCTCCAGCTCGGCCAGCTGGGTGAGCGCCTCGAGCGCGTCGTCCCACAGCCCGGCCGCCTCGCAGTGCTCGACCAGCGGCAAGAGCAGGCGGCGCTCGCCCGGCGCGAGGCCGAGCGCCTCGCGCGTCAAGCACACCGCCTCGATCGGATCGCCGAGGAAGCGCGAGGCCACCCCGGCCAGCTCGACCAGCAGATCGACCCGCCGCGCGCCCCTCGTGTGCGGCAGCGCGGCGCGCAGCAGCCGATCGACGGCGGGAAGGTCGCCGGCGGCGCGGTGGCTGCGGCAGGCCGCGGCGAGCGCGCGCCGGTGCGCCGGACACACGTCGAGCGCGCTCTCGAACAGGGTCAGCGCCGCCTCCGGCTGCCCGCCCCGCTCGCGCGCCTCGCCCATGCGGAACAGCGTCTCGGCCAGCTCGACCGGCGGCCGGCCGAGGCTGCGCTGCACCAGGAGCGCGGTGCCGTGGAGCTCGTGCGACTCGTCCCACTGCCCGAGCTCGGCCGCGGCTCGCGCCTGCTCGGCCAGCGCGGGCAGGTGGACCTGGTCGGCGGCGAGCGTGGCCCGGAACAGGCGGCACGCGTCCTGGAACTTGCCGAGCTCGAGCGCCACGTGCCCGGCGCGATAGGTGAGCTCCGGCGCCGGCAGATAGTCGGCGCCGACCGGGCCCGCCGCCCCCGGCCGCAACAGCCGCTCGAGCAGGGGCTCGAGCTCGTGCCAGCGCTTCTCGCGCCAGTAGCGGTCGGCCAGATCGGACGTGGCGCGGTCCTGCTCGGCCGGCTCGCCGCCGCCGCCGACCGCGACGCGCTGCGCGCTGGCCAGCGAGTGATCGAGGCGCAGCGCCTCACGTAGATGCCAGCTCGCGCCCTCCTGGTCGCCGGTGGCGCCCACCAGGCCGGCGATCGCGCGGTGGCGCGCGGCGCGGTCGAACAGATCGACCGCGAATCCGAGCGAGCGCAGCAGCACCCGCGTCTCGCGCGCGCGATCGCCGGTGCGGCGGCACAGCGCGGCCAGCGCGTCGAGCCCCTCGATGGCGCCCGCTCCGCGCTCGATGCGCTCGAGCCGCGGGGCCGCGCCGGCCGGCAGCGAGTCGCTCACGCGGTGCATCGCGGCGATGGCCCCGCCCAGGTCGCGCCGCACCAGGTCGAGCAGCGCGGCCCGCAGCCACAGCTCGGCCGCGAGGTGCGGGGCGCCGAGCACGCAGTCGCGCGCGGTGCCCACGTAGAGCGCGCGCACCTCGGCCGCGGCCTCCTCCGAGGCGGCCGCGGTGGCGTCGAGCTCGTCGGCCACGGCCGCGTCCTCCGGGCATGCGGCGAAGGCGCGGCCGAGCAGCGCGCGGGCCGCGCCTGCGTCGCCCAGCCGCTGGCGGCACACGACCGCGGCGCGGCACAGCGCCTGCGCGCGCTCGGCCGGGTCGACCATGGACTCGGCGCGCGAGCTGTAGAGGCGCACGACCTGCACCCAGTCGCCGCGCGCGGTGTGGAGGTCCTCCAGCCGCGCGCTGGCGAACTCGTCGCGCACGTCCAGATCAATGTGCGCGCGCTGATCGATCCGCTCGGGTGAGGGCTCTGCCGCGACAGCCTGGGGCGCGCTGGTGCGGGCGCGCGGACGGCCCGGTCGCGATCCCTGACTCTTGCTGACCGCCTGCGCTGCCGGGTTGGTGGGCATTCGTGTTCCCGAGTCGCACCTCTCCTACAATGCGCGTACCAGGATGAGGGACCTGGTTCAGCAATCGAGATCAGCGAGTTGGCCCACCCGAAGCGCCGTGCCGGCGGGTCCAGTTGCCTCCTGGAGTGGCGCCCGGCGTGGCCACTTCGTGCCGGGTCGGCCCGCATCCGTCACACCCTAAGCAAGCGTGCCGCAAACTTGAATGTGTCGGAGGGTTCATGAGATTACCCTTCGCGATATGGAGCGTCGCCACGCCCTCGTGCGCGCGATCGGCGCCCTCACCCTGGCCGGCGCGGCAGCGGCTGCGCTCGGCGCCTGCGGTGAGGACGACCGTCCCGCGTCCTGGTCCTACATCCACGCCTCGATCATCGCGCCCAACTGCGCGACCGCGAGCTGCCACACCAAGGAGAACGCGCAGGCCGGGGTCCAGCTGTACTCGGCCGAGGCCGCGTACACGATCCTGGTGGGCCGCGCCTGCGACGGCAACGATGCGCCGGGCGCGGCCCCGCGCAACTACGTGTCGCCGTTCCAGCCGGAGCGATCGCAGCTGGTCTACCTGCTGCTGGGGGACGATTCGCTGGGGCAGATGCCGCCCGACCGGCCGCTGCCCGATCGCGACATCGACCTCATCACGCGCTGGATCGAGGAGGGCGCACCGTGCAACTGACCATTCGACGCGCCGGGGCCGGCCTCGCGCTCCTCGTGGTGCTGCTCGCCGCCCACGGCGCGGCGCGCGCCTATCCCCAGTTCCAGCTGTCGACCGGCAACAACCGCTGCAGCGTGTGCCACATCTCGCCGGTCGGCGGCGGGCTGCTCAACGAGTACGGGCGCAGCGAGTCCGGCGACACCATCAGCCAGTTCGGCGGCAACGGCGCCTTCCTCTACGGCGTGTACGACGAGCCGACGTGGCTCAAGCTCGGCGTCGACCTGCGCGGCGCCGCGCTGGGCAAGAAGGTGAACGACGACCCCGAGTACTTCCTCTTCCCCATGCAGGGTGACACCTACGTCAACCTCAAGGCGGGGTCGTTCTCGCTCTACGGCGTGGTCGGACCGCGCGCGCAGGTGCGCCCGCCGCGCGACTCGGTGCTCGAGCGCTTCGGCTCGCGCGAGTACTGGCTCATGTGGCGGCCGAAGTCGACCGGCTGGTACGCGCGCGCCGGGCGCTTCTTCGCGCCGTTCGGGCTGCGCTCGCAGGACCACACCACGTACGTGCGGCGCTACCTCGGCCAGGACAACTGGAACGAGACGTACAACGCCTCGGTCGGCAACGTGACCGACGAGTGGGAGGCACACGCCACCTTCTTCACCGCCGTGCCGTACGAGCTCATGGGCAACGGCCCGCGCGCGACCGGCGGCACCGTCTACTACGAGAAGCGGCTGGCCGACAACAAGGCGGTGGTCGGCGCGCAGGCGAAGGCGGGGTTCGCCGACACCGATCGCACGTACCTCATCGGCGGCATCGGCAAGTACTACCTGGAGTCGAGCAAGGTGCTCTTGATGGGCGAGCTCGACCTCGCGGCGCAGGACTTCCTCGACAACAACGGGCCGACCCAGCCGCAGCTGGCCGGCTATCTCGGCGCCAGCTACTGGCCGCTGACGGGCCTGCTCGTGGGCGCCGCGATCGAGCGCTACGACGAGGACATGAACGTGAACAAGCTGGCGCGCGACGCCGCGTCGCTGAACATCCAGTACTTCCCGCTCGCGCACTGGGAGCTCATGCTGACCGGCAAGCTGGAGTTCCAGGGGGCGGAGTACGGCGATCCGGGCAGCCTGGCCATGTTGCAGCTGCACTACTATCTGTAGGGCCGAACCGATGACAACGGGAAACCGACAGGAGACCAGCATGCGGCATGTGGTCATGCTCCTCGCGCTCGCCGCGCTCGCCGCCTTGGCCGCGGCCTGCGCGCCGTCGGTGCCGGACGCGCCGACGTGGACCGAGGACGTCCGGCCGATGGTCCTGGCCAACTGCACGCGGTGCCACAGCCCGCCCTCCCTGGGCGGCGCCATCACGATCGTGCGGCTCGACAAGTTCGAGGACGAGGACCGCGACCTCGACGGCAGCCGGGACATGTTCGGCGCCCACGCCGAGGCCATGCTGATGGCGGACCGGACGGAGGCCGACGAGATGCCGCCCGACTTCTCGCTGTTTCCGAGCCAGAAGGAGCTCCTCAGGAACTGGGCGGACAGCGGAGCGCCCAAGGGGCCGCCGCTCGAGGGCAACGAGCCCCCGACCATGGAGCTGCTCGGCGACTTCGAGGCGAGCGGCGATCTCCTGGTCGCCGACTATCGCATCGACGATCCCGACGGCGATCTGGTGACCGGGAAGCTGCTCGCCGATCCGAACCCGGACGTGGACGGCGACGAGCTGCCGGTCACCTTCGATCTGTTCAGCGGGCAGGCCCAGATCGCGTGGAACGTGTCGGGCGTGGCGCCCGGCTCCTACGACCTCACGGCGGAGATCGACGACGCCAGCGCGGTCGCGACGGTGGACCTGGGATCGATCGAGGTGCAGCCGTGACCGCGAGGCGAGCGATGACGACGATGACGACGCCGCTGGCGACCGGGCTGGCCCTCGGGCTGGCCCTCGGGCTGGCGGCCGGGTGCAGCAGCTCGACCGTGGTGGAGCCGGATCCGGTCCCGGCCGACTACACGAGCTGGTTCCGGCTCGACACCACCGGCGAGGTCCCCGGCCACGGCGACACCTACCGCATCATCTATGTGAACGACACCGGCACCGGGTTCGTGGGCGCCGGCGAGTACGGGAACGGCACCGTGATCGTCAAGGAGGTGCACGACCTCGACGGCGACCAGCCGGGCGACCTCCAGTACATCGCGGTCATGCGCAAGCTGACCACGCCCCCCGACGGCGGCGAGCTGCAGGGCATCACGCAGGACGACGGCAGCGGCTGGCTGTTCACCTACCTGGCCGACGGCATCGACTCGGACGAGCAGAACGACCTCAGCTGCTACGACACATGCCACAGGGCCGCCCCGATCGACCACACCTTCTTCGACTACGGTCAGTGACCCTGGAGGCGCCCGAGCTGCCGGGCTGGCTCGAGGCTCAGTTCCCGGCCGGGCTGTCGCGCCGGCTGGTCGACGTCGGCGGCGTGCGCATGTGCGTGAGCGAGCTCGGCGCCGGCCGCCCTGTCCTGCTCCTGCACGGCAACCCGAGCTGGAGCTTCCTCTACCGCAAGGTCGCCGCGGCGCTGGCCGGCGCACCGCCGGTCGGCCCACCTCTTCGGCTGGTCATGCCGGACCTGATCGGGCTGGGGCTGTCGGACAAGCCGCGCGATCCGGGCGTGCACTCGATCGAGCAGCACGCCCGCTGGCTCGGCGCGCTGCTCGATGAGCTCCGCCTCGGGCCCGTGGTGCTGGTGGTGCAGGACTGGGGCGGGCCGATCGGGATGCGCGCCATGGTCGAGCGGCCGGGCGAGCTGGCCGGCCTGGTCGTCCTCAACACGGTGCTCAGCCCGCCGCGCGCCGGTTTCCGGCCGAGCGCCTTCCACCGCTTCGCGCGCCTCCCGCTGGTGAGCGGCGCCGCGTTCCGCGGGCTGGGATTCCCGCAGAACGCGATGTGGGCGGCGCAGGGCGAGCGCGCCAGCATCCGCGGCGACGTCGCGCGCGCCTACCGCCATCCGCTGCGCCGCATGCGCGACCGGATCGCGCCCCTGGCCCTCGCCCGCATGGTGCCCGACGGCTTCGAGCACCCGTCGATCGAGCCGCTGCGCCGGGTCCAGGAGCTGGCCGAGGGCTTCCGCGGCCCGGCGGCGATCGTGTGGGGCGACCGCGACCCCATCCTCGGCCGCGCGCGCAGCTGGATCGCGCATCTCCTGCCGCACGCGCCGGTGACGCAGACGCGGGCGGGGCACTTCCTGCAGGAGGAGGTCCCCGAGGACATCGCGGCGGCCGTGCGCCGCGTCGCGGCCGCGCTCGGGTAGCGGCGCGATCGGCGCGATCGGCGCGATCGATTGGGGCGGCTCAGTCCTCGGCCGGCCGCCTCGTCCTGGTTCGCTTGGTCTGCGCTCGCCGCTTCTTGGTGGTGAGCCTCCGCTCCACCGCGCCGCGGGTGGGCCTGGTGGCGACCCGGCGGCGCGGGCGGCGCAGCGCGGCGCGGACCATGTCGGCCAGGCGGACGCGCGCGTCGGCGCGGTTGCGGGTCTGGTCGCGGGTGAGCTGAGAGCGCACCACCAGGTCGCCGGACGCGGTCAGGTGGCGAGCCAGGCGCGCGAGCAGCCACTCGCGATCGCGATCGGACAGCGCCGCGCTGGCGGCGGGATTCCAGCGCAGCTCCACCTTGCTGGCCACCTTGTTGACGTTCTGTCCGCCCGGCCCGGCGGAGCGGACGAAGCTCTCCGACAGCTCCGCCGCCGGGATCACGAGCGCTTGCATGATCCGCAGATCGGCCATGTCCGGAGCATAGCCCGGCGCTTGGAGTAGGATGGTCGGTTGCGATGGGTCTTTCGTCCCTCTACCTCGACGCGTTCTTCGCGGCCGCCCGCTCGCTCAACTTCTCGCTCGCGGCGCGCGAGCTGCACATCACGCAGTCGGCCCTGAGCCAGCGCATCAAGGGACTGGAGGAGGAGCTCGACCTGACCGTGTTCGTGCGCCTGCCGCGCGGCGTCCAGCTGACCGAGGCCGGCACCCGCCTGCTGCGCTACTGCCAGGCCCGCTTCTCCATGGAGCAGGAGCTGCTCGAGCAGCTGACCGGCAAGGCCTCCGTGCAGGGGCTGGGCGGCGTGGTGCGCATCGGCGGCTACTCGTCGGTGGTGCGCTCGGTCCTGATGCCGGCGCTCGGGCCCATCCTGCGCGCCAACCCCAACGTGCAGGTCCACTTCCAGAACAACGAGCTCCGCGACCTGCCCGACCTGCTCCTGACCGGCAACGTCGACTTCATCGTCACCGACAGCCAGCTCCACCGCGCCGACGTCGAGACCGTCCAGCTCGGCCAGGAGGAGTGCGTCATGGCCGAGAGCGCGGATCACGAGGCTCCCGACGGCGTCTACCTCGACCACGATCCCGACGACCCGACGACCGCCAAGTTCTTCGACATGCAGTCGGGCCCCACCCCCGAGTACCGGCGCAACTTCATGGACGAGACCTACGCCATCATCGACGGCGTCGCCCACGGCCTCGGCCGCGCGCTGGTCTCGCGCCACCTGGTCGCGCGCGATCCGCGCATCCGCGTGGTGGCCGGCTACCGCAGCATGTTCGTGCCGGTCCTCCTCCACTATCACCGGCAGCCGTTCTACACGGCGCTCCAGCGCGCCGCCATCCAGGAGCTCAAGGAGCGCTGCCCCGCCCTCCTGCGCGCCGACCGGGCAGACCGGGCTCCCGCCGCCGATCCGGACGCGGCCTGAACGTCGGCGGCGGTGTGACCAAGGACGACGCGCCGGCGCGAGCCGTGGGCCGCGCCCCTCTGCTATAAGTCGGACGTGCCGCAGGGGCTGCTCCTCCTGAACCTGGGTACGCCGGACGAGCCGACCACGCCGGCGGTGCGGCGCTACCTGCGCGAGTTCCTCTCCGACCCGCGCGTGCTCGACATCCACCCGGTCGGGCGCGCCGCGCTGCTCAACCTGGTCATCCTGCCGACGCGGCCGGCGCGGAGCGCAGCGGCCTACCGCAAGGTGTGGGACCCGGCGCGCGGCTCGCCGCTCCTGTTTCACAGCCGCGACCTGGCCGCGCGAGCGGCGGACAAGCTGGGCGGCGGGTGGCGGGTCGAGCTGGCCATGCGCTACGGCCAGCCATCGATCGAGGGCGCGCTCGAGCGCCTGCGCGCGGCCGGGGCGGACCGCCTGGTGGTGTTCCCGCTGTTCCCGCAGTACGCGTCGTCGTCGACCGGCAGCGCGCTCGAGGCGGTCTACCGGCGGCTGGCGGCCAGCTGGAACGTGCCGGCCCTGAGCGTGGTGCCGCCGTTCTACGACGAGCCAGGCTTCGTCGCGGCGTTCGCCGCGGTGGGCGCGCCGGTCGTCTCCGAGCGGCGGCCCGATCACGTGCTGTTCTCGTTCCACGGCCTGCCCGAGCGCCACATGCGCAAGAGCGACGACAGCGGCCGCCACTGCCTGGCCAGCGCCGACTGCTGCGACCGGGTCGATGGCGTCAACCGCAACTGCTACCGCGCCCAGTGCTTCGCCACCGCGCGCGCCCTGGCCGGCTCGCTCGGGCTGGCCGCCGACCGCTGGACCGTCACGTTCCAGTCGCGCCTGGGCCGCACGCCGTGGATCCGGCCGTACACCGACCTGGTCATCCCGGAGCTGGCGGCGGGCGGCGCGCGCCGGCTGGTCATCTTCTGCCCCGCGTTCGTCGCCGACTGCCTGGAGACGCTCGAGGAGATCGGGATCCGCGCGCGCGAGCAGTTCGCCGCGGCCGGCGGCGAGGAGCTGACCCTGGTGCCCTCGCTCAACAGCTCGCCGGCCTGGGTCGAGACGGTGGTCGAGCTCAGCCAGCGGTGCGGGCAGCCCGAGTCGGAGGAGAGCACGCCGTGAGGACGTCATGAAGAACCCCCTGCCCCAGGTCTACGGCACGCTGCTGGTGGTGCGGCCGCCGGTCCCGGCCACCGTCAACAAGGCCGGCGCCAACTACAAGAGCGAGGTGACGCACCTCGAGTACTCGCCGCGCGAGGCCTACGACGAGTGGCTCGCGATCTGCGAGGCCATCCTGGCCTGCGGCGGCGACGCCCTGTTCCAGTTCGAGGCGGTCGACGAGCCGCTGCTCGACCGCGGCGACCTGCGCGTGGAGCCCGACGGCTCGATCCACCCGATCGGCTCGCAGGGTGCGGTCGGGCAGCTCGACGCGATCCAGACCGGGCGCGTCTTCACCGCCAACGGGCCGTGGGTGGTGGTGGAGGGGCGCGCCCTGCGCGGCGCGATGCCCAACATGCTGGCTCACCGGCGCGCCGAGGCGCCCTACTACCGCGAGCTCTTCGCCCGCATCGCCGAGCTGGGCGGCTACGACCTGGACCTGCGCGAGACGCCCGATCGATGGGAGGGGATGGCCGACGTCGCGGTGGTCGGCGACCGCGTGGTCCTGACCTACGCCGTGCCGGGCCACTACGACGCCGGGCTCGCGCCCAAGTCGCCGCGCTCGTCGCGCGAGGGCGTGGCCTTCGCGGCCGACGTCGCCGGCGTGCCGGCCGACGCGCGCATCTACGCCGAGCTGGTCTATCCCCACTTTCACGGCGACACGGTTCACTTCGGCGCGCGGCCGACCGGCGGACGGCCGCCGGTTCTCACCCACTACCCGGGGGGCGTGTGGGGCGACGGGGCGGCGCGCATCGCCGACGCGCTGGGCGCGGAGCGAATCGTGACGATCGGGCGCGACGACGCGGTCGACGCCTACGCCGGGAACTCGCGCCAGGTGGCCGGCGGCGTGCTGGTCCCCGAGGGCGTCAGCGCGGACTTCACCGGCGCGCTGGCCGGCATGGGCCTGAGCGTCCACCCGGTGCCGCTCTACGAGCTTTTCGGCAAGGGGGGAGGCGGCCCGGCGTGCGCCACCCTCTATCTGCCGGCCGATCTGTCCCTGCCCGATGCGGCGCCCATCCGCTACAGCGTGAGGCGCGACGAGGCGCGCGCGCGCCGCGAGCGCCTGCCCGCGCGGGTCGAGGTCGACCCGGGCTACTTCGAGGGCAGGACGCGCGGCTGATCGGCCCCGCGCGGTCGATCGGCGCCGTAGGGCTTCACGATCTCCATGTACGCGTCCGGGTTGTCGGGCGCGCTCCAGCCCAGCTGCCGGTAGAACGGGTGCGCGTCGCGCGTGGCCAGGAGCCAGCGGCGGAGCCCGGTGAGATCCGGGTGCGCCGAGATGCTCTCCATCATCCACGTGCCGAGCCCGCGCCCGCGGTGCGGCTCGAGCAGGAACACGTCGCACAGGTACGCGAACGTGGCGCGGTCGGTCACGATGCGGGCGAACCCGATCTGGCGATCGCCGTCGTAGAGCCCGAAGCAGAGCGAGTGCCGGATCGCGCGCTCGAGCCTCTCGCGCGGCACCCCGCGCGCCCAGTACGACTCGCCGGCCAGGTAGCCGTGCACCATGTCCAGGTCCAGCCGCTCGGGGTCGGTGCTGATGACGAGCTCGCCGCGCCGGTGCTCCATGAGCGGAGCTTGGCGAGCCGGCGGCCGGGGCGACAGCGACAGTTCCGCGGCCCGCGACCCGCTCAGTTCAGCGCCGCGGGCGGCGAGATGGCGACCGGCGGCGAGCAGTCCCCGTCGCCGGCGTGCCCTGCCGCGTCGCTGAGAACGACGCAGAAGACCGCCTCGCCGTCGGACGGGTCGGGCGCGCCGAGCTCCGCGCACCCGGACGGCGCCTGCTCGTCGGGCTCGATCCAGCCGACGTCGTTGACGATGAGCTCGAGGACGCCCTCGATCGGCACGCCGTCGTCGATGGCCTGCTCCGACGCAAGCGGCGGGATGGCCAGCTCGACCACCACACCGTCGGCCCGGCAGTCGTGCACCGCAGCCACGCCGCCGCCCAGGTCGGCGTCGCCGTCGGCGTACTCGAGCCGGATCGTCAGATCGTCGGCCTCGTCGCGCGCCGGATCGAGCGAGTCGGGCGTCACCTCCACGATGGAGGCCGACGGCGCCGTCTCCGCGCCGCCACAGGCGGGGGCCAGCGCGGCCGCGAGGAGCGCCGCGACCGCGGCCGTGAAGCGGGCCATGGCTACTGCACCTCCAGGGTGGCCGGCGACTGGGCGAAGGCGGCGATGCCGTCCTCCAGCTCGTCCACGTAGACCGCCAGGATGGTGAAGGGTATGCCGGCGCTCGGCACGTTCTCCGTCGCTCCGGCGTCGTCGATGAGGTCGACGCTGGCGCCCAGGGTCAGCTCGAAGCGCCGGTCGAAGAGGTCGCCGTTCCCCATGGGCCCGTCGGCGTCGTACTCGCTGATGCCGACGCTCGGATCCTCGGCGTCGGGCGAGAGCACGACCTTGCGCCCGTCCCGGGCCAGCAGCACGAAGGCGCCGAACGCGATGTCCTGGTCGGCGGTCTCGAAGTCGGACACCGAGTGGCGCAGGGTCAGGGCCGTGCCGGGCGCGATCTGGAGCGGGCCGGCGCGATCGAGCCGCTCGCCCGCCGCGTCGAACACGCCGACCTCGGGCACCCGGGGCGGGTTGTTGAGCACCGGCGCCGGATCGGCGCCCGGCCGGCGCAGCGCCCCGTTGCGGATCCAGTCCTCGATCATCGCGAGCTCCTCCTGGGTCAGCGGCTCCGCGCCCAGCGGCATCTGGGTCGAGACGTCGCGGTTGCGCAGCTTGTCGACCAGGAAGCTGGTGTCCGGATCGCCGGGCGCCACGCGAAGGTGATCCGGCTTCTCGAGCGCGGGTCGGCGGACCACGTACTCGTAGAACAGCGACGGGGTGGACATGTTGGGCTCGAACTGGCCGTTGTGGCACAGCCCGGGCTGGCCGGAGCAGCGGCGGGCCACGATCTCGCGGTGGACCTGGTCGAGGCTGCCGGGCTCGACGTCCTCGCTCACCGCCAGCGGATCGTCCTGGTTGCCCGCGTCGACGCCGCTGCCGCCCGCGTCGATCTCGCCGCCACACGCGGCCGCGGCGGGCGCGAGGGCGAGCGCCAGGGCCAGGGCGAGGAGGCCGCGCGTCCTCCTCATCGCAGCATCTCCTCGATGAACAGGCCGGGGCGGGCCTCCTCCTCTTCGAGCGACGACTTCATCACCTGGTCGTAGCCGAGCAGGCTCATGGCGCTCATGACCACGTCGATCGTCTCGTAGCGACCGGAGGTGCGACCCGACTGCTCCACGCCGGTCGGCTCGATGACGCCGACCGGGGCGATGTCGGGGCCGAGGGCGAGCATGAACACCTCGCGGTCGCCGTCGTCTCCCTCGCCGTGATCGATGCCCGAGCGGCCCAGGCTGTCCGGGTTCTGCCCGTTCGTGTACAGGTGGCGGCCGTGCTCCGGCAGGACGAGCAGCGTGGTCTGGTCGCGCAGCCCGTCGGTCGACTGGATGAAGCTCCACAGGTGGCTCACGCACGCGTCCGCCACCTGCTGGTTGCGAACGTATCCATTGAAGTCGTTGTGGCAGGTGTCGATGTCGAGCAGCGTCATGGCCAGGACGGTCGGCGCGAACTTCGCGAGGATGCGCTCCGCGTGGTAGACGGTGAGCGCGTCGCTGGTCTGGTCGATGCCGCCGCTGCCGTCGTCGAGCCCGATGCCGAAGGATTCGGGGAAGATCGCCTGGTAGGTCGGGTCGCCGTAGATGTCCGCCAGGTGGTCCTCGATGGCCGCGTTGTCGGCGTCGCTGGCGCGGAAGCGCCCGTCGTTCGACGGAGCCGGCGAGTTGCCGTCCAGGATGGCGGACATCCGCCGCACCGCCGCCGACTCCTCCGGCGAGCCCGGGATGACCGGCAGGGCCGGAGCGGCGCCGCCGGCGAGATCGAGGTCGAGCGATCGCTTGCCGCTGGTGACCAGCGGCAAGAGGGCCGACACCGCGCCCGGCGGCGACAGGAACGATCCGCCGAAGCGCGGCCCGAACTCCGGGTTCGCGCTGGTCTGCAGCGCGCTGTAGAAGCCGCCCGGGTTCGAGATGTACCAGGCGTCGGTGGCCGGCGCGTTCGACTCGCGGCGGTGGATCTCGAAGATGGTCGGCACCGGCAGGCGCGCGTCGGCCCGGTTCTCGATGTTGTTGTAGAAGCCGCTGACCAGGCAGGCCTGACCCTGCAGGTGGCCGGGCGCGCCGCCGTCGTAGCGCAGGTTGGCGACCAGCGCGCCCTCGGTGTAGAGCGGCGTCTTGCGCGGCGCCGGCAGGACCAGCGCGCGCGCCTGCGCGGCGTACTCCGGCGCGATGACCGGATCGCCGGCGTCGCCGTCGCCCGAGCCGGCCGTGAGCGGCACGCGGCCGAACAGGTTCGGCATGGTGGCGCCGACCGACATGCCGAGCGCCTCGCTCTTGCGCAGTCCGCCGCCGATGCCGACCACCACCACGCGGCGCGAGCGGAACTTGGGGGCGCCGGCGCGCGCCCATTTGAGGCGCGGGGCGAGCGCGGCACCCGCCGCGGTCACGGTGGCTGCGCCGAGAAAACTCCTCCTCGAGATTCGCATGGTCTGCTCCTCCGTTCGGGCGCCGTCTTCAGAAGCTCTGGTACTCGCGCGAGCCGACGAGCGCGCGCACCACCGTGCGCGGGCCGACCGCGTCGTCCGCGCGCCACTCGTCGACGAAGGCGCGCAGCTCGTAGGCGGTGGGCTCGCGGCCGAGCAGGCGGCGGAACTGGTCGGAGATGAACGCGGCCGGGTCGTCCACATCGCCGCGCTCGGGCAAGCTGACCTCGTCCGACGACACCAGGCCCGCGGTCAGGAGCGCGCGCAGCGGGCGTGAGTCGCCCATGCCCTCCAGCGAGTCGACCAGCTGGGTCTGCTCGTCGATCGGGAAGTGGAAGAGCTCGTCGCCGTTCGACGAGACCACGAACTCGTAGCTCTCGGGGGCGCGCCCGACCAGATCGCCGTACACGGCCCGCACGAACTGACTGTTGGATCGCTCCTGCGGCTGGCGGGCCCCGTCGTCCTCACCGACGGTGACGTCGTCGAAGCCATAGGTGGTATCGCCGCAGCCGGCGGCGATGGCGAGCAGAGCGGAGGTTGCGGCGGCCGCGGCGGCCGCGATGGCGAGGGTTCGCTTCATTGCTCGAAGTACTCCTGTGAAGAGACCACCGCGCGGATGACCGGCCGGAGATCCGGCCGGTCGGCGTCCAGCTCGGCGGAGAAGTGGGCCATCTCGGACAGGTGAGCCGGGCGGCCGAGGTAGCGCGCGAACACCGCGCTGGCCGCCGCCTCGCGATACACCTCGGACTGGAAGACGATGTCGAGCAGGTCCTGGTAGTTCGATCCGTGGCGGTGAAACAGCAGGCCTGCCGGCCTGTCGGCGGCGATCGCGCCGATGATCATCGCCTGGCTGTTGACCTGCTCGTCCGCCTCGGCCGGTCGGCCGAGGAAGAGCTCGAACAGCTGATCGGCGAGCGCGTCGGGCGCCGAGAAGCCGGCCAGCGCGCTCGACTCGGCGAACCGTCGCTCCACCTCCGCGGTGGTGGCCTTGCCCGCGGTCAGGTCCGCCGCCGCGTCGCGCACCGCCTGGCGATCGGCGTAGATCGCGGTCAGCCGCTCGCAGTCACAGTTCGCGCAGAAGTCACCGTCGGCCGGCGGACCGCACGTCGCGCAGCTCGGATCATCGTCGCGCGTGACCCCGCACAGGAGGTCGTAGCGGTCGTTCGGGTCCTCGCCGCCGTACACCCGGTTCGCGAGCTCGTCGACGAAGACCTGGCCGAACTCATCCGACTCGATGAGCCCGTCCGCCAGGGCCGCACGCGCCGCGGCCGCGCCATCCTGCGCCTTCTCCAGCGCGTCCACCGAGTCCGACAGATACTCATCCGACGCCGGCGTGCCCGTCAGGTCGAGGTGCAGTCGCCTGACGAACCGCTCCATCTCGACCGAGCTCGGCTGCGCGCCGCCGACCGGCGCCAGCCCATCGACCGAGTCGTTGCACCCCCCACACAGCGCGAGGAGCGCGAGAAGAGAAATGAGCCGGGTCAGTCGTCCGCGCTGAAGTCCCATTCCGGTGCGCGAGACAAACAAATCCCGTGCCGCCCCCTCGACCGGATCCCTTCCCCATCGTCACGCGCGAATGCACCCCGCGCGGCTGGCCCATGTTGCCAATCACGGCGCCGCGCCCGACCACACTGTCGGAATGCACCACGCGCCGCCGCGCCGCAGCGCACCGCACGGGGGCCGATCGAGCTACTCTGCCCCCATGCCGGACACCATCTTCGCCAAGATCCTGCGCGGTGAGATACCCTGCCACAAGATCTACGAGGACGACCACGTCCTCGCCTTCCTAGACATCAACCCCCTCAGCCGCGGCCACACCCTCCTCATCCCCAAGGAGATCGCGGCCACCCTCGACGAGCTCTCCGACGACTCCGCCGCCGCCCTCGGCCGCGCCCTCCCCCGCATCGCCCGCGCCATCACCGCAATCACCGGCTCCCGCGACTTCAACGTCCTCCAGAACAACGGCGCGCGCGCCCACCAGGCCGTCTTCCACGTCCACTTCCACATCATCCCCAAGGCCGACGACGGCAGCGGCCTCGGCATCGGCTGGAAGCCCCAACAACTCGACCCCACCGACGCCGCCACCCTCGCCGCAGCCCTCGCCTCCAAGCTCACCGCCGCGTAATCCCCCGCCACCCGCACCGCGCCGCGCCGCGAGGAAGCGAGGCCCGCGGCGCGAGGATGCGAGGCCCGCGGCGCGCGGATGCGAGGGCCGCACCGCGCGGATGCAAGGCCCGCACCGCGCAGATGGAAGGCCTCGCACCGCGCGGATGGAAGGCCGCACCGCGCAGATGGAAGGCCCGCACCGCGCTGCCCATGTTCGCCGAATCGAGAGGCAGCCCGGAGCGGCCGCCCTCCATCACCCGAGGCCTGAGCGGCAACTCGGCCGAATCGAGCGCCCCGGCGGTCCCGGACGCGAATCCTGCGCCTGCAGATGCGAGGCCCGCGCCGCGCGGCCCATGTTCGCCGAATCGACGCGCGGACCGCAGCGGCCGCCGCCGTCACCCGAGGCCGAGCGGAAATGTCAGCTGAATCGAGCGCGCCGGCGGTCTCGACTCAGCCACGTCTCGAAATGGCGGACATCGTCGGCCGCGAGAAGGTCTTCGAGCCCTGCGCTACCGGCGAGGCGGCAGGACCGTGCGCGGGCGACTCAGGGATCGATGGCCGGAACCTCGCGGACGTCGATCGGGCCGCCCGCTTTCAACCAGCCTTTTTGCAGGAGCCAGGTGGACGGTGACGCCACCGGTGTCGCGGGTGGGCCCCGTCCGTGGAGCGGGTGCGCGGGCGCGTCCACCTTCGGAATCCAGCGCTGACAGCGAGGATGCCAGCCGTCGAAGAACGCCGCGGAGGAGTGGGGATCGATCCACACGTTCTCGCCGCGCGCGATGCGGCCCTCGTTGCGCGCGTGCTTGACCCCGTTCTGGAGCACATAGACGAGGCCGCGCCTCACCTCGGTGGGGGTGCGCAGGTAGCGCGCGTGATAGCGGTCGGCGATCACGCGGCCTTTCCGCCCGGCCAGCCGATTGAGCCGACGGGCCACACGCACGCCGAAGCCCTTCATCGCGCGCCCCAGCGCGATCTGGTCGCTGGCCTCGACGAGCAAGTGGATGTGATTGGACTGGATCGAGAAGTGGATGATGCGCGTCCCAAGGCGGTCGCGCGCGGCACACAGCGCCCTGCGCACCGCCGGATAGACGCGATGCCCGCGCAGGTAGCCGGCGCCTTTCACGACCCGCGTCGTCACGTGGACCGGAAAGCGCGGCTCGAGCGGCGGGCGACTGGCGTGGCGCACCTCGGGGCGTTCGTTCTTCGGCTTGCGCCCGGCACCGCGGCGCGCGCCGCCCCAGGTGGCGGGCAATTGCAGCGAAAGCTGACGAGCGGCCTTCCGCCTGGAGCTCGCGCGAGCCTTGGTCTCCCTGGCCATGCTCCCATGTCGGCCCAGCCCCGCACCTGTTGCGCACAACGCTGAGCGCACCGTGGGCCGGCTGGTAGGAGACCGCTCCCGCCATCTCCGCGCGTCCCGTTCGTGCGCGCCGAATCGCCCGATGGCCGCGATGTTCGCCGTATCGAGCCCACGCGCTCGGTACCTCACCCGCTGGGTCATGCGCGACGCGCGACCGCAGCGTCAAGGCTCGCGCGCGCTCGGGGGGTCCGCGTCGTCCGGTCCATCGGCGACCCCGACGCGTTGGCGCCCGGGGCTCGAAATGGCGAACATCCTGTCGATGACCGGCCTCGCCCCGGCGGATCGACGTTCGAGGCCCTGGGCGCCCGGATTCGAAATGGCGAACATCTCGTTCCGGTCCAGGGCATGGGATCGGCATCCAGGAAGCGTCGGCTCCCGGCGGCCTCGACATTCGCGCCGGCGGACCATGCAGTCGGCGGCGAGAACGCGCCCGGGCCATTGACATTCGCGTCCGGCGGACCACGCAGTCGGCGGCGAGAACGCGCCCGGGCCATTGACATTCGCGCTGGCGGACCACGCAGTCGGGCGAGAACGCCGCCGGGCCATTGACATTCGCGCCGGCGGACCACGCAGTCGGCGGCGAGAACGCGCCCGGGCCATTGATATGGCGAACATCTCGGCCCGTGCTGCTCGTCGAACCTCACCTCTCGGATGGGCGGCCGCAAAGGGTGGCGGCGGCGCCGGGTCTCGACATGGCGAACATCGCATGCGGTCGGGACGGCATCTGGGATCGGGTCCACGACGGGATGCGTCGGCCTGGACTCTCGATTTGGCGAACATCTCATCCCCCGTCCCGGACTGCCGTCCGGATCGGCGCCGGCCGCGTCGGGGATGAAGGCCTCGGCGCCGGGTCGCGTCGACGGGTCGACGCCCGGGCTGCGTCGGCGCGGCGCTGCGGTGGCGCCGCTGGGCGCCGGCGCTTCGGGTGCGTCTGCTATTCGTGGCAGGCGCTGCGGGGTCGAGGGGCACCGAGGCGGGGCGGACGCGACCCGGGTTCGAGGGCTCGCAGGGCTAGGACTGGCTCAGGCGGGCGGTGAGGGTGGCGGCGGCGGATTCGTCGAGGCGGTCGGCTTCCTCGACGAGCATGACGGGGATGCCGTCCTGGATGGGGTAGCGGAGGCGGGATGCGGGGCAGAAGAGGGATTCGCCGGGGCCGTCGATGCCCGGGGGGACGTGGAGGAGGGGCTGCTTGGACTCGGGGCAGACGAGGATGGCGAGGAGGTCGGGGGCCACGGGCATGGCGCACATAATATGGAAGGGGGCCGGGCCGGGTCTCCCATGGTGCGGCGGTTGCGCGGAGGCCGGCCGCAGTGGCGCGAAATCAAGTGATTCCGCGCGCCTTTCTGCCTTTCGAGTTGACGGAAGGGGGGTAGAGCGTGTAAATCGCTGCGTTCTCCACACCCGGTCCATGGCCGGAGCGGAGGTGCCGTGCTCAAGTCGCTCTCGATCTTCACCGCCAACGCCAATCGCCCGATCGCAGAGGAGATCTGCAAGTACGTCGAGATCCCGCTCGGACGCGCCGATGTCACGCACTTCTCGGATGGCGAGATCTACGTGGAGATCAACGAGAACGTGCGCGGCGTGAACTGTTTCGTCGTGCAGTCGACCTGCACGCCGGTGAATCTGTCGCTGATGGAGCTCCTCATCATGATCGACGCGCTCAAGCGCGCGTCGGCCGGGAGCATCGTCGCGGTCATCCCCTACTTCGGGTATGCGCGGCAGGACCGCAAGGTCAAGCCGCGCACGCCGATCACGGCCAAGCTGGTCGCCGATCTGATCTCGGCCGCCGGCGCGGATCGCGTGGTCGCGATGGACCTGCACGCCGGGCAGATCCAGGGCTTCTTCAACATCCCGTTCGACCACCTCTACGGGATGCCGGTCATCCTGGACGAGCTGCGCCACATGTCGCTGACCGACGTCGTGGTGGTGTCGCCCGACGCGGGCGGCGTCGAGCGGGCTCGCGCGTTCTCCAAGCGGCTGGGCGGCGGCATGGCGATCATCGACAAGCGGCGCTCGGCGCGCAACGTGTCGGAGGTGATGAACGTCGTCGGCGACGTCAGAGGCAAGACCGCCATCATCGTCGACGACATCATCGACACCGCCGGCACGCTGTGCAACGCGGCCCGCGCGGTGATGGACGCCGGCGCGGTGTCGGTCATGGCATCCGCCAGCCACCCGGTGTTCTCCGGCAAGGCCATCGAGCGCATCGAGGCCTCGCCGCTCACGCAGGTCATCGTCACCAACACCATCCCGCTCAGCGATGCCGGCCGCGCCTGCAGCAAGGTCAAGGTGCTCTCGGTCGCGCGGCTGCTGGGCGAAGCGGTCAAGCGCATCCACCACGGAGATTCGATCAGCTCGCTGTTCAGCTGAGCGCGCTCGGGTGATCACGGATCAAAGGATCAAAGGATCAGGTCATGGAAGTCGGCAAGCTCACGGTCTTCATCCGCCACGACATCGGTAAGGGGCAGAGCCGCCGCCTGCGCGCGGAAGGCAGGGTGCCGGGCATCTGCTACGGCGCCAAGCTCGAGCAGCCGCTCGCCATCACGCTCAACGCCAAGGAGCTCAAGGCCTCGCTCGATCCGGCCAAGGGCAAGAACACGGTCATCAGCGTGAAGGTGGAGGACGGCAACGGCGGCGCGTCGACCGAGCTGACCGCGCTCCTCTGGGACTACCAGATCGACTCCGTGCGCCGTCACGTGACCCACGTGGATCTCATCTCGATCGATCCGGAGAAGCCGATCGAGGTGGAGGTGCCGCTGGTGCTGGTCGGCAAGGCGGTCGGCACCGTCGACGGCGGTCAGATCCACGTCGAGCGCCACACGCTGCCCATCCGCTGCCGTCCGATCGACATCCCGATCAAGTTCGAGCTCGACATCACGCCGCTCAAGATCGGCGACGCGCTGCACGTGGGCAACGTGGCGATGCCGCCGGGCGTGCAGGCCGCGGTGCCGGAGGGCTTCACCCTCGTCACCTGCGTCGCGCCGAAGGTCGAGAAGGAAGTCACCGAGGCCGCGGCGGTCACCGCCGAGGGCGCCGCTCCGGCGGAGGGCGCTGCCGCACCGGCCGAGGGAGACAAGAAGGAAGGCGCGGCCGCTGGCGGCAAGGGCGAAGGAGGGGGCGACGAGAAGAAGAAGTAGCCCGCCTGCCGACTGGAGGATCGCCGCGTGTGGCTGATCGCGGGGCTGGGCAACCCCGGCCGCAAGTACGAGCGCAATCGCCACAACGTCGGCTTCCGGGTGGTGGACGAGCTGGATGCTCGCCACCGCCTGGGGCCGCTGCGCGAGAAGTTCGGCGGGCAGGCCGCGATGGGGATCATCGCCGGCCATCGGGTGCTCGTGCTCAAGCCCATGGAGTACATGAACCTCAGCGGATTCGCGGTGCAGCGGGCGGTGCAGTTCCACGGCATCGAGCCGGAGCACGTGCTCGTCGTGCACGACGAGATCGACCTCCCGTTCGGCCGGCTCCGGCTCAAGGCGGGCGGCGGTCACGGCGGCCACAACGGCGTCCGCTCGGTGGTCGAGCAGCTGGGCGCCGGGGACTTCCTGCGCGTCCGCATCGGCGTGGGCCGGCCGGAGCGCAAGGGCGCCGAGTCCGGTCAGCACGGGCAGCCCGCTCAGGCCGCTCAGGCCGGCCAGGGCCGGGTCTCGAGCCACGTGCTCGGCGACTTTCCGTCGGACATGGACGCCGACGTGACCGAGCTCGTCCGCCGGGCCGCCGACGCGGTCGAGGCGATCCTGGATCGCGGGATCCGCGCCGCGATGAACGACTTCAACGGAGTGAGCGAAAAGCCGGTAGACTGAATCACCAGCCGCTCCTTGCTCGTGCCGGACGCAGCCGGTGCGGGCTTCACACCCACGGGGAGACACACATGGCAGACCTGCAGAGCCTGGCCGACGCGCCAGGGACATTGCGCGAGTACGAGACGATCTACATCCTTCGCCCGGACACCCAGAACGACAAGGTGGCCGAGGTCAACCAGCGCGTGCGCGGCATCATCGAGACGCTGGGCGGCGTGGTCCTCACAGTGGACAACTGGGGCAAGCGCAAGCTCGCCTACGAGATCAAGAAGGAGCTCAAGGGCATCTACCTGTTCTGGCAGTACCTGGGCTCGCCGCGCGTGGTGACCGAGTTCGAGCGCAACATGCGCATGCTCGATCCCGTCATCCGCTACATGACCGTGATGGTCGGGCGCGACATCGAGCCGGCCAGCAAGCCGTCGACCGTCACCGAGGAGACCTACCAGAAGGCCGCCAGTACCGCGGCCGACGAGGAGGAGCTCATGCTTCGCCGGACCGACGAGTCGTCGGCCGAGGGGGATGACCTCGAAGGTGGCGACGACGACGACTTCAGCGCCAACGGCGACAACGGTGAGGCGCCCGCCGGCGAAGAGCCGGAAGCGGCCGCGCCGGCCAAGCCGGACGACGACGACTCCAAGTGACGGAAGGTAGATGACCATGAACGACAAGGACGAGGCCTTCGAGGGCCGCGACGACGACAAGGAAAAGCCGGTCATCCGGATGCTCGGCAAGGCCGGCCAGCGCCAGAACTTCTCGCGGCGGAAGATGTGCCGCTTCTGCGCCGACGAGGGCACCACCATCGACTACAAGAACGTGGCGATGCTCAAGCACTTCATCACCGAGCGGGGCAAGCTCGTGCCGCGTCGCATCAGCGGCAACTGCGCGCGCCACCAGCGCGCCCTCGCCCTGGCGGTGCGCCGCGCGCGTATGATCGCGCTGGTGCCCTTCACCGTCACCGGGAAGTAGGAGGCGGCCATGCCTATGCAGCTCATCTTGACGCAGGACGTGGCCCATCTGGGCAAGGCCGGCGAGCTGGTGACGGTGAAGTCGGGCTACGGCCGCAACTACCTGGTGCCGCGCGGCATGGCGGTCAGCGCCACGGCCGAGAACAAGGCCGAGCTCGACCATCGCAAGCGCCAGGTCGACGCTCGCGTGGCCAAGGACCGCGCGGCCGCGGCCAGCCTGGCCGACCGCATCAGCGGCATGACCCTCCAGTTCGAGCGCCTGGTCGGCGACGACGAGCGCATGTTCGGCTCGGTCACCGCGCGCGACCTGGCCCGCCAGCTCGAGGTCGCCGGCGTGGACATCGACTCGCGGCAGATCCACATGCCCGAGCCGGTCAAGGCGATCGGCAAGCACGAGGTCGAGGTGCGGCTTGGCGCCGGGACCACTGCGACCCTGAAGTTCTGGGTCACCGCCAAGCCCAAGGAGCCGTAGAGAACCGGCGGCCGCCCTTGAGCGCGGGCAAGAGAGTCCTCCCTCACAACCTCGACGCGGAGCAGTCGGTGCTCGGCGGCATCCTGCTCCGCAACGACGTCCTCCCGCTCCTCGCGGAGCTCATGGAGGAGGACTTCTACGACCCGCGCCACCAGGCCATCTTCGCCGCCATCCAGGGGCTCGAGGAGTCGTCGCGTCCGATCGACGAGGTGACCCTCGAGGCCCAGCTCCAGTCGTCCGGCAAGCTGGAGCAAGTCGGCGGCCTGGCCTACCTGTCGCAGCTCGCGCTGCGCGTGCCGACCGCCGACAACGTCGTGCACTACGCCGGCATCGTGCGCGAGCTCAACACCGCGCGCAAGCTGATGCTCACGGCGTCGGAGATCGCGGCGCGCGGCTACGAGGACTACGGCGACATCGAGGACTACCTCGACGAGGCCGAGGCCAAGATCTTCGAGGCCACCCAGCGGGCCCAGCGCGGCAACGCCGAGCACCTGCGCCACCTGCTCAAGCAGGTGTTCAGCTCGCTCGACCAGCGCTTCAAGGCGGCAGGCGGCATCACCGGCGTGCCGAGCGGGTTCCGCGACCTGGACGAGCGCACGGCCGGCTTCCAGCCGACCGAGCTCACCATCCTGGCCGCGCGCCCCGCCATGGGCAAGACGTCGTTCGCCCTGACCATCGCGCGCAACTGCGCCGCCGCGGCCGGCTTCCCGGTGCTGGTGTTCTCGCTCGAGATGTCCTCGACCCAGCTGGCCGAGCGCCTGCTCTGCTCCGAGGCGCGGGTCGACTCGACGGCGCTCCGCCGCGGACAGCTCCAGCGCCAGGACCTGACCAACATGACGTACGCGGCCGACACGCTGTCGAAGGCGCCGATCGTCATCGACGACACGCCGGCGCTCAGCCTGCGCGAGCTGCGCGCCTCGGCGCGGCGGTTCATGGCCGACAAGGAGCTGCGCAAGGAGAAGCAGTTCGGCCTCATCGTCATCGACTACCTCCAGCTCATGCAGGGGCGGCGCGACCGCCAGACCAGCCGCGAGCAGGAGATCTCCGAGATCTCGCGCGGCCTCAAGGCGCTGGCCAAGGAGCTCAACTGCCCGGTGATGGCGCTGTCGCAGCTCAACCGCAGCCTCGAGTCGCGCCCCGACAAGCGGCCGCAGCTGTCCGACCTGCGCGAGTCGGGCGCCATCGAGCAGGACGCCGACCTCATCCTGTTCATCTACCGAGACGTCGTCTACAACAAGGAGACCGAGGACCCCAACATCGCCGAGATCATCATCGGCAAGAACCGGCACGGGCCCACGGCGACGCTCAAGACCTTCTTCGACGGCCGCTACACTCGCTTCGACAACCTGTCCACTCGCGGCGGCGACAGCGACTTCTGACTCAGTCTCCAGGCACCAGGCACCAGGCGCTGGCGCACGCACACACGATCGGCTCACGGGCCATGTCCTCGGCTCTCGCACCCGGCACCATCATCGACCGCTATCGCGTGGCCGGCATGATCGGCGCCGGCTCGATGGGCGATGTGGTGCGCGGCATCGACGTCGGGCTCAACCGCCCGGTCGCGATCAAGATCCTGTCGGATCGCCACCGCGAGAACACGGAGCTCAGGGCCCGCTTCGTGCGAGAGGCGCGCGCGGTCGCGGCCATCGCCCACCCCAACGTGGTGCAGGTCTTCACCACGGGCACCCACGACGAGCGGCCCTACATCGCGATGGAGCTGCTCGACGGCGTCGACCTCGGCAGCGTGGTGAAGCAGTTCGGCCTGATGACGTCGGTGCAGGCGGCGCGCGCGATGCTCGACGGCGCCCGCGGCCTCCAGGCCGCCGCCCAGGCCGGCCTCATCCACCGCGACGTCAAGCCGACCAACCTGGTCCTGCTCTCGTCCGGCGTGGTCAAGGTGACCGACTTCGGCCTGGCCAAGCCGCTCGACCCGTCGAACGAGCCGGCGCTGACCGCGATGGGCGTGGTGGTCGGGACGCCCGACTACATCGCGCCCGAGCAGGCGCGCGGCGAGGCGATCGACGAGCGGGTCGACATCTACGCGCTGGGCGGGACGCTCTACTACCTGCTCACCGGCGACCCGCCGTTTCGCACCGGCAACCCGAACGAGGACAAGTACCTCAAGGTGGTGGCGCGCCACCTCAAGGAGCCGGCGCCCGACGTGCGCAGCAAGAACCCGTCGGTGGACTCCGAGCTGGCCGCGCTGTGCCGCCGGATGATGGCCAAGAAGCCGCCCGAGCGGCCCGGCTACCCGGAGCTCATCAAGACGCTGAGCGCGATCGTCGACCGACTGCAGGCGTTCGGGCCGTCGGCGCTGCCGGCGGTGACCAGCGCCAGCCTGCGCGCCGCGCCCGACCCGACCCCGTTCGTGGCGGGACGCGCAGGGCCGCGCGCCGCCGACGTCGCCGCGGCTGCCGCGGACGAGGAGGCGGCGGCCACGCTGGTGCGCCGGAGCGAGCGCCCGGACGCGGCCTGGGCCCAGCCCACCCCGCGATCCGTCGATCCGCGCGCGCGCGGCGGCGACGGGGCGGGCGACGGCGACGGACCGGTGCCGGTGGCGAGATGGCTGCTGGCGGTCACCGCGATCTCGGCGCTCATCTTCGTCGTCGGGCTCGGCCTGGTCCTGTTCGGGCCGCGGCCGGCGGCGGACGGGCGCGCGGGCGCGGCGATCGACGCCGGCGGGCTGGCCGACGCGGGCGCGGCGGTGCCCGACCCCGCCGCGAAGCCCCCCGAGGGCATGTTCCTGGTCAAGCGCTCCGACGGCTCGCCGTGGCTGTTCGTGGCCCGCGCGCCGGTCAGCCAGGCCGAGTACGCCGCCGCCGGGCCGCCCGAGGCGGGGGCCGACAAGCCGCCGCGCGGAAAAAAGCAGAGTCAGCCGGCGGTGGGCGTGTCGTACGCCGACGCGGAGTCATTCGCCGCGGGCCGCGGGATGCGCCTCCTCACCCCGTCGGAATGGGCCGCGGCGGCGGCAGCCGACGAGTTCACGCCCCCGGGGAAGGGGCTGTGGGAGTGGGTGGACGACGGTACTCGCGGAGTCCAGGCGCTGCGCGCGGTCAAGGGCGAGCCGGATCGGACCGACAGGCTGCGCCCGGTCGCGCACGCCAACGTGACCTTCCGCCTGGCCAGAGATCTGTGAAAAAACCGCTTCGCGGTTACTATCGCGCCCAGATGGCGTCCTACCAGGATCGCGAGGTCGACCGGCTGGTCGAGCTCATCGCAGACCGGGTGCGCGACCGGATCGGCCGCGGCGCCCTGCCGGTCCTGAGCGTGCGCGACCGCGGGCCCTGCGTGGACGACGAGAGCGAGGACTGCGCCAGCTGCGGCGGCTGCGTGGTGCGGCGGCCGTGGTCGGTGCGCGCCGTCGAGGACGCCGGCGCCGCGCGGGTCGGCGCTGCGCCCGGCGTGGGCGCGGTGGAGAACGACCTCGCCCGCATGATCGACCACACCCTGCTCCGGCCCGACGCCACCCGAGACGACGTGGTGGTGCTGTGCGAGGAGGCGCGCGTGCACCACTTCGCGTCGGTCTGCGTCAACACCACATGGGTGCCGCTCTGCCGCTCGCTGCTGGGAGGCCCCGGGGGAAACGACGTCAAGGTGTGCTCGGTGGTCGGCTTCCCGCTGGGCGCGATGGCGCCGACCGCCAAGGCGTACGAGGCGCGCGACGCCGTGCGCCAGGGCGCGCAGGAGATCGACATGGTCATCAACATCGGCGCGCTCAAGTCGCGCGACTACGAGAACGTGTTCGAGGACATCTGCCGCGTGGTCAAGGCCTCGGCGCCCGCGCTGGTCAAGGTCATCCTGGAGACCGGGCAGCTCGGCGAGGACGAGAAGATCATCGCCTGCACGCTGGCCAAGCTGGCCGGCGCCCACTTCGTCAAGACGTCGACCGGGTTCGGCAAGGGCGGGGCCACGGTCGAGGACATCGCGCTCATGCGCCGCATCGTCGGCTCCGAGATGGGGGTCAAGGCGTCGGGCGGAGTGCGCACGCAGGAGGACGCGCTGCGCATGCGGGCGGCCGGCGCCTCGCGCATCGGCGCGTCCGCGTCGGTGGCCATCGTGACCGGCCCGGCCGACGGCTCGAAGGCGGGCGCGGCGCGCGGCAAGCCGGCCTCGGCGGGGTACTGACATGAGCATCGAGCGCGTCATCCTCCTGGTCATGGACTCGGTCGGCGCCGGCGCCACGCCGGACGCGGACCGCTACGGCGACGCGGGCTCGAACACGCTGGGTCACACCGCCGAGGCGGCGGGAGGCGCCGATCTGCCGACCCTCGCGTCGCTCGGGCTCGGCAACATCGTGCCGATGCGCGGCGTGAAGCCGGCGGTCTCCTCGCGCGGCGCGTTCGGCAAGTGCGCGGAGCGCTCCGCCGGCAAGGACACCTCCACCGGCCACTGGGAGATCGCCGGGCTCCACATCGAGCAGCCCTTCCCCACCTTCCCGAACGGCTTCCCCGAGGAGATCCTGGCCCCGTTTCGCCAGCGCACCGGGCGCGGCGTGATCGGCAACGTGGCCGCGTCGGGCACCGAGATCATCCAGAAGCTGGGCGCCCAGCACGTGGCCACCGGCGACCTCATCGTCTACACCTCGGCCGACTCGGTGTTCCAGATCGCGGCGCACGAGGACGTGGTGCCGCCGGCCGAGCTCTACGAGGTGAGCCGCATCGCGCGCGAGATCCTCGACCCCTACCAGGTCGGCCGCGTGATCGCGCGCCCGTTCGTCGGCGCGCGGCCCGGCGAGTACGTGCGCACCTACAACCGGCGCGACTTCGCCATGCCGCCGCCGCAGCCGACCGTGCTCGATCGCCTGCACGGGGCAGGCTGGCCGGTCGTGGGCATCGGCAAGATCCCGGACATCTACTGCGGCCGCGGCATCGGCGAGGACATCCACACCGAGGGCAACCTCGACGGCATGCGGCGGACCCGTGAGGTGCTCGGGCGCGTCTCGCGCGGCCTGGTGTTCGTGAACCTGGTCGACTTCGACATGCTGTACGGGCACCGGCGCGACCCGGCCGGGTACTACGCGTGCCTGCGCGAGTTCGACGGCGAGCTGGCCGCGCTGTCCTCGATCATCGATCCCGGCCGCGACCTCGTCATGATCACGGCCGACCACGGAAACGACCCCACGTTTCGCGGCACCGACCACACCCGCGAGTACGTCCCGCTCATCGCGTTTGGCCCGCCGTCCGCCGCCGGCGTCGACCTCGGCGTTCGCACCAGCTTCGCGGACATCGGCGCCACCGTGGCCGACATCTTCCGGGTGCCACCGCCTCCGTGCGGTGAGAGCTTCCTGTCCGCCGTCGCGTGAGCCCGTCCATGTCCGCCTTCCTGCCCCAGGCGCTCATCCGCAAGAAGCGGGACGGCCAGCGGCTGAGCGACGAGGAGGTGCGCGCCTTCATCGCCGGCACCTCCGACGGCTCGATCCCCGACTACCAGGTCTCCGCCATGTTGATGGCGATCTTCTTCCGCGGGCTCGAGGGGGGCGAGCTGGCGGTGTGGGCCGACGCGATGCTGCGCTCCGGCGACATCATCGATCTCTCGGACCTGGACCGGCCCAAGGTCGACAAGCACTCGACCGGCGGCGTGGGCGACAAGATCTCGCTGCCGCTGGCCCCGGCGGTCGCGGCCTGCGGCGTCGCCGTGCCGATGGTGTCGGGTCGCGGGCTGGGCCACACCGGCGGCACGCTCGACAAGCTCGAGTCGATCCCCGGCTTCCGCGTGCAGCTGCCGATCGCCGACTTCGTGGCCCAGGTCCGCCGCATCGGGGTGTGCATGATCGGGCAGACCGATCGGGTGGCGCCGGCCGATCGGCGGCTCTACGCCCTGCGCGACGTCACCGGCACCGTCGAGTCGATCCCGCTCATCGCGTCGTCGATCATGTCCAAGAAGCTGGCCGAGGGGATCGACGCGCTGGTCCTCGACTGCAAGGTCGGCGAGGGCGCCTTCATGAGGTCGCGCGCCGACGCGGTCCAGCTCGCCCGCGCCATCCAGTCGATCGGAGCGTCGGCCGGGGTGCGCGTCACCGCGGTCCTGACCAACATGGACGCGCCGATCGGCCGCCTGGTCGGCAACGCGCTCGAGGTGGCCGAGAGCATCCAGGTGCTGGGCGGCGGCGGTCCGCCCGACACGCGCGAGCTCACGGTCGCGCTCGGCGGCGAGATGCTGGTCCTGGCCGGCGTGGCGCGCGACGGCGACGATGGCCGGGCCCGGGTGGCGCGCGCGCTCGACGACGGCTCCGCGCTCGAGGTGTTCCGCCAGGTGGTCGAGGCCCAGGGCGGCGAGCCGCGGGTGGTCGACGATCCGGGCGGCGTCCTGCCCCAGGCGACCCGGCGCACGCCGGTCCTGGCGGCCGAGGGCGGCACGGTGCGGGCGCTGGCCGCGCGCGAGATCGGCGTCGCCGCGCTCCTGCTCGGGGCGGGCCGCCGGCGCGTGGAGGACGCGATCGATCCGGCAGCCGGCATCGAGCTCGCGGTCCACCTGGGCGACCGGGTCGAGCGCGGCGAGCCGCTCGCGTTCCTGCTCTCGACGCGGGCCGGCGCGGCGGACATCGACGCGGCGCGCGAGATGGTCGCCGGCGCGTACCGGCTGGGCCCGGCCACGTCGGTGCCGCGCACCTCGTGGATCCTGGAGGTCCTGCGGTGAGCCCGGCCGCCGCCGGGTCGGCGCTGCACGAGGAGCTGGCGGCCGCGGTCGCGAGCGTGCGCCGGCGCGCGCGCGGCGCGCAGCCGACCGTGGGGCTCATCCTCGGCAGCGGCCTGGGCAGCTTCGCCGACCGACTCGAGGAGGCGACCGCCATCCCGTACGGCGACATCCCCGGCTTCGCGGCGTCGACCGTGCCGGGCCACGCCGGGCGGCTGGTCATCGGCCGGCGCGGCGGGCGCACCTGCGTCGCGATGCAGGGCCGCATCCACTACTACGAGGGACACAGCGCCGCCCAGGTCGCGTTCCCGGCCCGCGTGCTCGTCGCGCTGGGCGCGCGCACGCTGGTCATCACCAACGCGGCCGGCGGCCTCCGCCACCCTCCTGGCACCTTGATGCTCATCCGCGACCACATCAACCTGTTCCACGACAGCCCGCTGCGCGGCGAGAACGACGACCGGGTCGGACCGCGCTTCCCCGACATGACCCGCGCCTACCCGGCCGAGCTGCGCGCGCTCGCGCGCGAGGCGGCGGCGGCGGTCGGCGTCCCGCTGGCCGAGGGCGTGTACGCCGGCTCCGGCGGGCCGGCCTACGAGACGCCGGCGGAGGTGACGATGCTCGGCGTCCTGGGGGCCGACGCGACCGGCATGTCCACCGTGCCGGAGGTCATCGCGGCGGTCCACATGGGCGCGCGCGTGCTCGCCATCTCCTGCATCACCAACTGGGCGGCCGGGCTGGGCGAGGCGGCGCCGCTCTCGCACGACGAGGTCACCGAGACGGCAGACCGCGTGCGCGGCCAGTTCGAGGCGCTGCTCGACGAGATCGTCGCGCGCCTGCCCGCGGACGGGGCGCCATGAAGCGGGGCGAGCGCGCGGCGGGCGGCGCGGCGGGCGAGGCCACGACCGAGGCAACGCCCACCGAGGTGGACGAGGCAACGACCGAGGCAAACGCCGAGGCGATCATCGACGTCGAGGAGCTGGTGGCCCGCGCGCTCGAGGCGCAGGAGCGGGCCTACGCCCCCTACTCCGGCTACCCGGTCGGGGCGGCCATCCTGGCCGGCGGCGCGGTCCACACCGGCGCCAACGTGGAGAACGCGTCATACGGGCTGGCCCTGTGCGCGGAGCGGAGCGCGGTGGCGCGCGCGGTGTTCGCCGGCGCGCGTCGCCTGGACGCGGCGGCGGTGGCCACGTCGAGCTCGCCTCCGGCCGCGCCGTGCGGGATGTGCCTGCAGACCCTGACCGAGTTCGCCGGCGACCCGACGGCGCTGCGGGTCATCCTGGTCAACCCGGCCGGCGAGCGGCGCGAGCTCACCCTGGCCGAGCTCCTGCCGCACGGGTTCCGGCGCGATCAGCTCACGCCCGGCGGCGGAGGCTGACCGTGGGCGAGATCATCCTGCGCGGGGGCACCATCTTGACCGTGGACGCGGACTCACGCGTCGAGAGCGGCGACGTGGCCTGCCGCGACGGCCTCCTGGTCCAGGTGGGCGGCTCGTACACGCCGGAGACGGGTGACTACGAGATCATCGACGCCAGCGGCTGCGTGGTCATGCCGGGGCTGGTCCAGTCGCACGTCCACATGTGCCAGACCCTGGCCCGCGGGCGCGCCGAGGACATGGAGCTGCTCGACTGGCTGACCGGCGTGGTGTGGCCGTACGAGGCCGCGCTCGGGGTGGACGACGTGGCCGCCTCGGCGCGGCTGGCCTGCGTCGAGCTCCTGACCGGCGGCACCACCGCCATCCTCGACATGGGCACGGTGCGCCACACCGATGCGCTGTTCGAGGCGGCGCGCGACAGCGGGCTGCGCGCCACCATCGGCAAGGCGATGATGGACGACGCGGACTGCCCGCCCGGCCTGCGCGAGGGCACCACCGAGTCGCTGGCCGAGTCGGCGCGCCTCCTGCGCGACTGGCACGGGCGCGACGGCGGGCGGCTGCGCTACGCCTACGCGCCGCGCTTCGTGCTGTCGTGCACCGACGATCTCCTGCGCGAGACCGCGAGCGCGGCGCGCGCCGCCGGCGTGCGCATCCACACCCACGCCAGCGAGAACCGGAGCGAGGTGGCCGAGGTGGTGAGGCGGCGCGGGGCCGACAACGTGGTCCACCTCCACCGGCTGGGCGTGAGCGGGCGCGACGTGTGCCTGGCCCACTGCGTGTGGCTGACCGACGCCGAGCGCGGCGTCCTGCGCGAGACCGGCACGCACCTCCTGCACTGCCCGTCGTCCAACCTCAAGCTCGGATCCGGCATCGCGCCGGTGCCCGAGCTCCTGGCCGAGGGGGTGGCGGTGAGCCTGGGCGCCGACGGCGCGCCGTGCAACAACAACCTGGACGGCTTCCTCGAGATGCGCCTGGCCGCGCTCATCCACCGGCCGCGGCGCGGGCCGCGCGCCCTGCCCGGCCCCGAGGTGGTGCGCATGGCGACCATGGGCGGCGCGGCGGCGCTCGGCCTCCAGGCGGAGATCGGCTCGCTCGAGGTCGGCAAGCGGGCCGACGTGATCGCGGTCGACGTGCGCGGCGCCCACGTGGTGCCGACCGCCGATCCGCACGCCGCCGTGGTGCACGCGTGCCGCGCGAGCGATGTGGTCGACGTGGTGGTCGACGGCCGCGTGGTGGTGCGCGACCGGCGGCTGCTCACCGTCGATCGCGACCAGGTCATCGCCGACGCGCGCGAGCGCGCCGCCCGCGTGTTCGCACGCCTGGCCGCGTAGCTAGAACGGCATCGCCCCCTTGAGCTCGCGGATGTGCGCCGCCGGGACCCCGAAGCGCACCGAGGCGTTGCCGCCCGCGAAGCCCAGCTCCATGGTCACGCCCGAGTCGGCCGTGGTCGGGCGTCCGGTCATGGCCGCCATCGACGCGGCCATGTTCATGAAGAAGATGTAGCTCGCCTTGCGCTGGGTCGCGGGCCCGAGCGCCAGCTTCGCGCCGCCGGGCAGATCGACGGCCGGTGCGCGCCGGCGGGCGATGTCGATGGTGGCCTTCATGTCCGCCAGGGCGTCCTTGCCCATGACCATCGCGAGCCGCCCATCGAAGCCGGCCATGACGAGCTGCATCCCGTCGCCCCACTGCCGGCGAAGGATCTGCTGCGTCATGGGATCGGCGCCGGCCATGTCGAACGCGATCGTCAGGGCGTCGATCGCGACCCCGTCGTGAGTCGCCACCGCCTCCTGCGGCGTGACCTGCATCTTCATCATGCCGAACACATCCACCGTGTACGGCCTGTTCCACGGCAGGAGCGCCTTGATGGCGGCCACCGTCTTCGGCGCGTCGTCGACCTCCATGACCTGCTGCATGCTGGTGCCCGGGCCTGCGCTCTGGCTCGAGGCCATCGCGATCGGACCCTTGAAGTGGCCGAGCAGATCGTCCCAGCGCCTGCGGAATGCCGCGTCCGGGGTGGTCCCGGCCCACGACGCGACGGCGCCGCCGATGAGATCGAACACGACCCCGCGCAGCGGACCGAGCTCGTAGTCGCCGATGAAGAGCATCGTCGAGCCAGGGGTGCTCGGCAGGCGCGTGAGGTGGGTGAAGAGCGCCTCGGTCGCCGGCCGCTGCGCCTTGTCGAAGGCCTCGAAGGCCGAGCCGGGCGCCGGCGTGAAGCGGAGCTCGAGCGACGCCTCGGTCGCGCTGGCGTCGACCACGAGGCGCATCTCTTCGGTCTGCGCGGCCAGCCGCAGCAGCAGATCGATCTCGAGCTGGAGCACCTTGGCCATGCCCGCGCTGCCGCCGCCGGTCATCACCTGGCCCATGGACTGCTTCACCTGCTCGATCTCCGGCTGATAGAGAGCTGCCAGCTTGCGCAGGCTCGCGCGCACCGTGGGCGACGCGGGCACCTCCTCGCGGAAGAGGCTGCCCAGCGCCCATGCCGCGCACAGCTCCACGCCGGCCTTCTCGCCGACCAGCGCAGCTCCGTCCTTGCCCTCGACCGCGACGGCCCCGCCCGCCTTCATCGCCGCCGCGTTGCCGTGGCCGAGCAGGAGGACCGGTCGAGGGTGCTTCTTGGGGTCGAGCACGATGACGTGCATCGGCTTGTCGAGGGCGATCCCGTCGATGCTGCTGGCGCCGACCGCGCCGGCCAGCCCGGCCGCCGCCGCCTTCGCGGTCAGCGCCGCGCCCGCGCCGGGCTGCACCGCCTCGAGGAACTGCTGGTAGCGCGCGGCGGCCTCGTCGAGCGACCGGACCGACGCCACGGCGATGACGTCGTCGGGCGGCGGCGGGCCCTTGGGCTCGCCGGCCGGCGCCGGAGCCTTCTGGCAGGCCAGGAGAGACAGGCAAAGGACGAGCGGCGGCGCGACGCGCATGGTGGCTACTATACGTGGGCTGCCGGCGGGGGATTCCCGCGGTCAGGCCACATGGCGCCGCCACGCGGGCGCGACCGGGAGCGAACGGGCGCGGGCGGCGGAGCGAGCGGCGGAGCGAGCCGCGCGAATAGCCCCGGCTCCCGGGTCGTTTCCCGCGCGATGAGCTGGATCGATCGCGCCCGCCACCACCTTCGCGCCGCCTTCCGCGCGCTCCCGCTCGAGTGCCTGGCCACCGGCGCCGCGGTGCTGTCGCTGTGGGCCCTGGTCGCCTCCGACGGCAGCCACGCCGCGGCGCGCTGCTTCTTCTCCGCCGTGCTGGCGGTGCCGCTCCTGTTCGCCGTCACGCTCCTCCGGCGGGCCGGGAGAGTGTCGGCGCGGACGGGGGCCGCGCTGTCCATCGCGTCCGTGCTGGGCGCGGTCGCGATGGGCGCGCGCGGGCTCGATCTCGAGGCCGCCTTCGCCTGGCGCTTCGGGCTCGCGCTCCTGGCCGCGGTCATGATCCCGTTCCTGGCCGCCGCCGCCGCGGCCCCGCGCGAGGAGCGGATGGTGGGCTTCGCCGACTTCGTGCGCCGCTTCACCGAGGAGACCACCGCCTCCGGGCTGCTCCTGGCCGCGGCGCTCATCGCGATCGGCGTGCTCGTCTTCTCGCTCGAGAAGCTGTTCCACATGCAGCGCATCCTCGGGATGCGGCTCGAGAACGCGGGCGTCGACGCGGCTGGCGCGATCGCCGGCCTGTTCGCGCTCGGCTATCTCCACCGGCTCCTCCCCGGCGGCGCGCCCGGTCGCGTGCCGGAGCTGTGGCGCCGCCTCATCGCGCGGGTCGCCGCGCCGTTCCTGGTCGCCATGCTGGGCATCCTGGTCGCGTACGAGGCCTGGGTGGTCGCGAGCGGCCAGGTGCCGGTCAACGTGGTCTCGCCCCTCATCATCGCGGCCGGCGCGCTCGGCTTCGCCTCCACCCTGGTCATCGAGTCCCTGGTCGCGGTGCGCGAGCAGCGCGCGCTGTCGCCGGCCGATCCGCACCCGTGGACCGCGGCCCGACCGGTGCGGCTCTCGCGCGGGTTCGCCGCGGTGCTGCTGGCGCTCCTGCCGCTCGCGATGTGGGCGCTGTGGGTGCGCATCGATCAGCACGGCCTCACTCCGATGCGGGCGGCGCGCATGGACGCGCTCGCCTGCCTCGGCGTGCTGGCGCTGTGGGGCACCGCGCGCTGGCTGCGCCGGCGCGGCCCCCTGACCTGGCAGGTCCCGGCGCTGGCCGCCTTCGCCGCGCTGGCCGGCGCGGTCGGGCCGCTCTCCGTCGTCGACCTCTCGATCCGATCGCAGACCGACCGCCTCGAGGCGGCGCTCGATCGCGCGGGTGTCACCGCGCGCGTGGTGCTGGCCGCGCCGCCGGCCTCGCCGCGCCCGCTCGGGTGGGACGATTTCCACGACCTGGAGGAGCGGATCGGCGAGCTGGCCGAGCTGGGCGGCCGGCCCGCGCTCGCGCGCGTGCTGAGCGGCGACCTCGAGCCGTGCGCGTCGAGGTGGAGCGGCGATCGCTGCCTGGCTCACCTCGGGCTCACCCGGGCCGAGGGCCCCGGCAGCTCGTTCCGCATGGCGATGGCCGATCCCGGCCTCGCCAGCGAGATCGACGGCGTGCGCATGCGCGAGGTGGTGCTCGACTCCGGCGCCCCCGCCCCCGGGACCATGGGCGCCTTGTCGCTCTCGCTGCGCGGAAGGCAGCTCGTGTGCGACCTCGGCGGCGGACATTCCGCCACCGCCGATCTGTCGCCGAGCATCGACGGCTGGTTCGACTCCGGCACGCTCGGCCCGCTTCCCCCGCTGGTCGACGACGCCGGCTGCGTGCGCGGCCGCGTGCTCGGGCGCCAGGCCCAGGTCGAGCGCACCCCCGGCGGATCGCAGCTGGTCCGCCTCGAGGGCGTGTGGGTGGTGCCGCGCGCACCGGTGTGCCCGTGAGCGGGCCGGTGCGATAGACAGCGCCGTCGGAGCGGTGTAGCAATCCGGGCGTGAGTCACGAACGCCTGCTCGAAGCGGTGCGCGAGGCGTGCCCGCGCGGCCTGTGGTCGCAAGGGGTCACCCTGGCGCGCGAGCGGGCGGTCAGGCGCGAGCGCGGCGACGGCGGCGAGATCGTGCTGCGGGTGGCGGCGCGCGGGGCGCCGATCGCGCCGACCGTGGTGCTCTACCCCGACGACGGCGAGTGGGACTGCGACTGCGGCGGGCGCACCGACGCCTGCGCCCACGTGGCCGCCGCGGTCATCGCGCTCAGCCAGGACCAGCTCGACGCCGGCGGCGGCCCGGAGCTCTTCTACCGCCTCGAGCGCGCGCCGCGGGCGCCGGCGGGGACCGGCGACGGCGCGCTCACGCTGCGGCGCACGGTGGTCGCGCCCGGCTGGCCCGAGCAGGACCTGCCGTCCTCGCTCATGTCGGTGGCGTCGGGACGCGCGCGCTTTCCCGCTGTGGTGGCGCTGCGCCCCACCCAGTCGGATCTCGAGATCGATCGCATGCTGGGCGGCGCGGCGCGCTCGATCGTCGCCGCGGAGGCGGCCGGGCCGCTCCTCACCGCGCTGGCCGGATGCGAGCGCATCACCCTCGACGGGCAGCCGGTGACCGCGTCGGGCGAGCCGATCCTGCCGCGCGGCTCGGTCACCGACCGGGGCGAGGGCGTGCGCCTGGCCGTGGTCGCCGATCCGGTGATCGACGACATCGCGGGCGACGGGGTCGCGCTCGCGCGCGGCGTCCTGCACCCGCTCGGCCACACGCAGGTGGCGGGCGCGCGATGGGAGAACCTGCCGCTCATCCGCGACTACGCGCCCGACGAGCTCGGCGAGCTGGTGACCCAGATGCTCCCGGCGCTGCGCCAGGACGTCGAGGTCGAGGTGCGGAGCCGCCGGCTGCCGCGCGCCACCCGCGAGGCCCGCCCGCGCATCCACCTCGACGTGAGCGGCGACGGCGAGCGCATCTCGGTCCTGCCCACCCTGGTCTACGGCGACCCGGTCCTCGCCCGCATCGACGGCGACCGCATGGTCCAGCTGCGGCCGCCCGCCCCGGTGCGCGACCGCCGCGTCGAGGCCGATCTCGTGACCGGCCTGCGCGACGAGCTCAACATGGTGCCGGGCCGGAGGGTGAGCGCCGCCGGCGCCGAGGCGCGCGCGCTGGTCGAGCGCGTGCGCGCGTTCCAGCGCGGCGAGGACCCGGACCGCATCGGCCACGCCATCCACGACGTGGCCCTGGTGCCGCGCCTCGTCGTGCGCGACACCGCCGACGCCGACGAGAGGGGCCGCGTGCCGGGGGCAGAGTTCGACCTCGAGTTCGACACCTCGGAGCCGGTGCGCGGCGAGCTCCGCCGGGCGTCGGCCGCCGCGGTGCTGGCCGCCTGGCAGAACGGGCTCGACCTCCTGCCGCTCGAGGGCGGAGGCTGGGCGCCGCTGCCGGCCGATTTTCTGGCCCGGCACGGCCAGCGCGTGCTCGCCCTGCTGGCCGCGCGCGGCGAGGGCGGCAAGGTCAGCGCGGTCGCGGTCCCCGCGCTGGCCCGGCTGTGCGACGAGCTCGCGGTGCCGCGCCCGCGCGCCGCGGGTCGGCTCGCCGCGCTGCTCGACGCCGACGGCCGCATCCCGACGGCGATCCTGCCGGCCGGCTTCACCGGCGAGCTGCGCCCCTATCAGCGCGGCGGGGTCGACTGGCTGTGCTTCCTGCGCCAGGGCGGGCTCGGCGCCGTGCTGGCCGACGACATGGGCCTGGGCAAGACGGTGCAGGCGCTGGCGGCGCTCGAGCGGCGCGCCCTGGTGGTGTGCCCGACCAGCGTGCTGCACAACTGGGCGGCGGAGATCGCCCGCTTCCGCCCGGACCTCTCCGTCTGCCTCTACCACGGTCCCAAGCGCGCGCTCGACGCGTCGGCCGACGTGGTGCTGACCAGCTACGCCCTCCTGCGCGGCGACGTCGAGCTGCTCGGCGCCGAGACCTGGCGCACCGTCATCCTGGACGAGGCCCAGGCGATCAAGAACCCGGACAGCATGGCGGCGCACGCCGCGTTCGGCCTGCGCGCCGACTTCCGCGTCGCGCTGAGCGGCACGCCGGTCGAGAACCGGCTCGACGAGCTGTGGAGCGTCTGCCACTTCACCAACCCGGGCCTGCTGGGCGAGCGCGCCGACTTCGCCCGCCGGATCGCCTCGCCGATCGCCGCCGGCCGGGCCGACGCCGCCGCCCACCTGCGCGACCTCATCCGGCCGTTCGTGCTGCGCCGGCTCAAGCGCGACGTGGCGCCCGAGCTGCCGCCGCGCACCGAGAGCGTCCTCCAGGTCGAGCTCGACGCCGACGAGCGCGCGCTCTACGACGCCGTGCGGGCGGCGGCGCGCGCCGACGTGGTGGCGCGGCTGGCCGAGGGGGCCGGCGTCATGGCCGCGCTCGAGGCCCTCCTCCGCCTGCGCCAGGCCGCCTGTCACCCGGGCCTCTTGCCGGGCCAGGAGGCGGCGACGTCGTCGAAGCTGGTCTGCCTGCTCGAGGCGCTCGACAGCGCGGTGTCGGATGGCCACAAGGCGCTGGTCTTCTCGCAATGGACGTCGCTGCTGGACCTGGCCGAGCCCCACCTCGACGCGGCCGGCATCCGCTACGCGCGGCTGGACGGCTCGACCACGGATCGCGCCGGCGTGGTCGGCGAGTTCCAGTCCGAGGACGGCCCGCCGGTCCTGCTCGCCTCGCTCAAGGCCGGGGGCACCGGCCTCAACCTGACGGCGGCCGACCACGTGTTCGTGCTCGATCCGTGGTGGAACCCGGCGGCCGAGGACCAGGCCGCCGATCGCGCCCACCGCATCGGTCAGGACCGGCCGGTCCTCATCTACCGGCTGGTGGCGCAGGGCACGGTCGAGGAGAGCCTGCTCGCCCTGCAGGCGCGCAAGCGAGCCCTGGCCGACGCGGCCCTCGGCCAGGCCGACCAGGCCGCGGGGCTCACCCGTGACGACCTCATGGCGCTGCTCGACTGATCGCCGAGCCGGGCCGCGCGCGCGCCTCAGCCGGCCGCGCGGACCGACTCGCGCGCGCCCGCCGCCGCCGCTGACGGCGCCTCCGCAGGCGCCGCCGCGCCGCGCGCCGGCGCATCGCTCGCGCGCCCGCGCTCGGCCAGGTCGGCGAGCAGCCGCTGGCCGGTGGTGGTGATCTCGTCGACCAGGTAGCGGCAGCGCGGCTCGGCGCGGTCGAGGTATCGCTCCAGCACCTCGCGCCGGTCCGGGTGGGCCCGCACCTGCTCCCACAGGACCTCGGCCACCGCGGCGTCGGTCATGAGCCGGCACAGCCGCTCGGCGTGGAGCATCGCGAACGCGAAGTCGCGCTTGGGGTTCCAGTTGCGGCGCAGCGCGCTGGGCCAGCTACCCAGCGACTGGCCGCGCAGCGAGCGCAGCTTGTCGGCCGCCGTGCGCGTGATGAGGTGGCGCTGGGCGCGCAGAGACAGCGCCTCGAGGCGCGCGACCCGCCGCTCGATCGGATCGCGCGCCGACATCGAGCGCCAGCGCGCGTGCGCCACGCGCCTGACGAAGCCCTGCGGGTCGCGCAGCACGCCGGCCAGCGTGTCCTTCATCGCCATCAGCGCCTGGATCTGGCTGGTGCCCTCGTAGATGGGCATCACCAGCGCGTCGCGCAGCAGCTTCTCGGCGCCGTACTCGGTCATGTAGCCGTTGCCGCCGTGGATCTGGATGCAGCGGCGCGCCATGTCGACCGCTCGCTCCGACGCCATGTACTTGAGGAGCGGCGTCACCCGCCGCGCGTTCTGCTGGTGCGGGCGCGCCTCGCGCGTCTTGCCGGCCGCCACGAGCCGCTGGCCCAGCTCCTCCTCGAACGCGCCGTACATGGCCAGCGCGCGCAGCCCCTGGATGTCGGTCGCCATCTCGTCCAGGTAGTCGGCGATCATCTCGTGGCGATCGATCGTCTTGCCCATCGACGGGCGCTGCGCCGCGTAGTCGCGGGCCAGGCGGTAGGCCGCCTCGCACACGCCGAGGCTCTCGAACCCGACCGCGAGGCGGGCGCTGTTCATGAGGCGCAGCATGAAGCGGAAGCCGTCGCCGCGCTTGCCAATCAGCATGGCCGGCGTGCGATCGAACGTGACCGCCGCGGTGACCGAGCCGTGGTGGCCCAGCTTCTCCTCGATGCGGTCGAGGGTGGCCAGCCGCACCCGCACTCCGCCCTCCTCGCGGTAGGTCGGCACCAGGAACATCGACAGCCCGCCCAGCCCCTCGGCGTCCGGCTCGGTGCGCGCGATGACGAAGTGATACTTGCCGTGACCCGATGTGATGAAGATCTTCTGCCCGCTGACGGTCCAGCTGCCGTCCGGCTCCTGCCGGCCCACGGTGCGGAGCGCGGCCATGTCGCTGCCCGCGTCGGGCTCGGTGATGTCCATGCTGCCCCACGCCCGCCCGCTGGCGATCTCCGCCATCTCGGCGCGGAAGCGAGTCGACCGCACCGTCCCGCTCTCGAGATCGATGTCGGTGGTGCCCTCGATCATGCTGAGGTTGAGCATCGCCATCGCCATGCCGCCGTGGAACGCGAAGTGCGACATGATGGAGACGTCGGCGCGGGCGAAGAGCTCGTTGGCCAGGAGGTAGAGCTGGAGCGGGCAGTTGAGGCCGCCCAGCTCGCGCGGCAGACACATGCCGTGGAGGTCGAGCTCCGCCAGCTTGCGGAACAGCGCGTCCATGGCCGGCGGCAGCGACGCCTCGCCGTTCTCGTGGCGCGGACCGGTCCGGTCGACCAGGGGGCCGAGCGGCGCCACCTCCTCGGCGGCCAGCTCGCCGACCAGCTCGGCGATCTCGCGGTAGAAGCCGACCGCCTCGCTCGCGCTCTTGAAGCCGTCGGGCAGCGTGAAGCCGTGCTCGCAGAGCTCCGCGATGCGGCGCCAGTCGATGCCGCGCTCGAAGTAGAACTGGAGGTCAGGGTTGTCCTTGAAGAAGTTGGCCATATCAATCCCCTTCCGGCGGTGACGCGGCGGTGCGCGCGAGGAACAGGCTGGACTTGGCGATGCGCAGCACCTCTCCGAGCTGGCGGCCTCGGTCGGCCACGCGGCCGAAGCAGTCGGCCGTCGCGATCGCGGACAGGATGAGGTGGATGACCCCGAGCACGTAGGCGTGCGGGTCGACGTCGGGCGCGATCTCGCCGCGCTGGGCGCCCTTGCGGATGTAGCCGCACACGACCTCGACCCAGGGCGCCACGTGCGTGTCGATGAGCGCCTGCACGTCGGCCGGGCGGTCGAGGATCTCGCGCAGGAGCAGGCGCGCGCGGTCCGCGTCCTCGGCGAAGAAGCGGATCGTCTCCGCCACGATCGCGTCGAACTGCCCCTCGCCGGAGGTGGCCGCGAACAGGAGCCGCGGCAGCACGTCGTTCCAGCGCGACAGCAGCGTGTCGAGCACGCGCCGGCGCAGCTCGTCCTTCGACGGGAAGTGGTAGAGCAGCGACTGCTTGCGGATGCCGACCGCGTCGGCCACGTCCTGCAGCGACGTCCCGCCGTAGCCGGCGGCGGCGAACAGCCGGGTCGCGGCGACCAGGATGTGCTCCGGCGTGGCGAGCGGCGACTTCGGGCTGGGCGCGGCCAATGAGCGTCTCGCGGTCGTCTCTACCAGTCGAACGACAATTGTCTACCGACTGGTAGACGGATGTCAATCGCGTTGCCGCGACGCGTCGAAAGGCCATCAGTGCTAGGTTGTTGGGCGCCACCGGGAGACTCCGCCGTGAGAACAGGTGACAGGCGCCGGGCAGCCAGGGTCCAGGCCGCGGTCGCGCTGGCCACGGCCGCGGCGGCAACCGGGGCCTGCGCGGTGGCGTGGCCGGCGTGCGGCAAGGACGACCTGCCGGAGGGCGAGATCACCGGTGAGGTGGCCACCATGCTCGAGCACCTGCCCGGCGACGCCTGGGCGGTCATCGGTATCCGCGCCGCCCGCGCGCGCGCGGTGCCGGCGCTCGCGCGGCTGCTCGAGTGGATGCCGGCCCCGCCGGTCGATCGCGCGATCGCCGAGAACTGCGGCCTCGATCCGCGGCGCGGCGCCGACCTGGCGGTCGCCACCCTGGGCGGCGGCCCGGGCGCCGAGCGGGTATTCGTCGCGATCAGGGGCTCGTTCACGCGCGACTCGGTCGCGACCTGCGTCAACGAGCTTTCCGATCGGACCGGCGAGGCGATTCCGATCACGCAGGAGGGATCGCTGACCGTCTACGGCGCGCGCCACAAGCGGAGCCACATCTACTGGCCGACCCGCGAAGTCGCGATCGCCGCGCCGCTGGCCGACGACGCGCCGGCCGCGCTCGCCGCGCTGGTCGAGCAGGCCGGGGTCAGGACCGACGCCAGGCTCATGAGCTACGTGGGCCGCGTGCGCACCGGCGCCGCCTTCTGGATGGCCGGGCCGCTGCCGGCCGCGGTGCAGAAGCAGCTCGCGCGGCTGCCCGGGGCGCCCGCCCTGCAGGGCTTCTTCGCCAGCGCCGACGGCGAGGGCAGCGGCGTGCGCGTCATCCTGGGGCTGCGGCTGGCGGGAGCGAAGCAGGCCGAGGCGGCGGCGGTGACGTTCCGCGACGAGCGCGCGGAGCTGGCCGCATCGGCGGCCGACCCGCGCGCCGCCGCGATCGTCGAGAAGGTCGAGGTGACCCAGGGCGGCTCCGACATCGCGCTGACCGCGTCGCTCACCCCGGAGGAGGCGGCCCTGCTGATCGATCGGCTCGCGGGCATGACCGGGCTGCCCGCCCCCGGTGCGCGCCCGGGCGGCGCCGGGGCGGCTGGCGCGGGCGCCGCCCCGGGCCCCGCCGCGGGATCGAGCGACGCGGGCGCGAAGAGGCAGCCATGAGCCGCGTCGGCGACGGCGCCGGGGCGCGCGGCCTGATCGGCCTGTGGTCGGGCGTCGGCCTGGTCGCCGCCAACATGATCGGCGTCGGCGTCTTCCTCAGCACCGGCTACATGGCCCAGGAGATGAGCCCGGCCTGGATCCTCATCGACTGGGTGGTCGGCCTGGTCCTGGCCATGGCCGGCGCGCGCGCCTACGCCGAGGTCGCGCGCATGATCCCGCGCTCCGGCGGCGAGTACCGCTACCTGTCGGACCTGGTCCACCCGGTGCTCGGCTACGTGGCCGGCTGGGCGTCGCTCCTGGTCGGGTTCGCCGCGCCCACCGCCATCAACGCGGCGGCCGCGGCCGCCTTCCTCGGCACCGTCACGCCGGTCGCCCATCCGCGCGCGGTCGCCACGGCGCTCATCGCGGTCCTCACGATCTTCCACAGCCTCGGGCTGGTCACCTCGAAGTGGACGCAGGACCTGCTCATCGCGCTCAAGGTGGTCCTGCTGGTCGGCTTCGTCGTGCTCGGCCTGGCCCTGGGCGAGAGCGCGTGGCCGACCTGGACGCCGCCCCATGGCTCGGCCGACTTCGCGGCCGGCCCGTTCTTCGGCAACCTCTTCTTCATCACCTTCGCCTATATCGGCTGGAACGCCGCCGCCTACGCGGCGGGCGAGTTCCGCCACCCGACGCGCGACGTGCCGCGCGCGATGCTGCTCGGCTGCGCGGCGGTCGGCGCGCTGTACCTCCTGGTCAACTGGGTGTTCGTCGCCAACCTCGACCCGGCCGACGCGGCCGCCGCGGTGGGCAGCGACACCGTCACGCTGGGCCACGCGGTCGCGGTCAAGCTCATCGGCCCGACCGGCGCGAGGCTCATGTCGATCCTGGTCGCCCTCGCCTTCTTCTCGACCATGAGCGCGATGACGATGGTCGGGCCGCGCGTGTACGCCACCATGGCCGAGGACGGATTTCTGCCCCGCCTGCTGGCCGCGCGCGAGGGCCGGCCGCCGGTGACGTCGGTCGTGCTGCAGAGCGCCGTGGCCATGGCCATCATCTGGACCAACACGCTCAAGAACGCCCTGCAGAACGTGGGCGCCCTGCTGGCCGTGTTCTCGGCCCTGGTCGCCGCGTCGCTCTTCGTCATGCGCTGGCGGCGGCCGGACCTGCCGCGCCCGGTGCCGGCCGCGCTGGTCGCGGCGGCGGCCACCGTGATCCTGTCGGGCTGGATGCTGGTGGTCGGCTTCCGGCGCCTCGACCGCAGCCTCGTGGTCTGGTCCGCGGCGCTCACGGCGCTGGCGCTGGCCACCTACGGCGCCACCGAGCTCCTGCGCCGGCGCGCGGTCAGCGGACCTCGGCCAGGTGCAGCGCCGCCACGTACGGGATCGTGATGGAACCGCCGCGGCGCTCGATGGCCCGCGCGATCGCCCGGTAGAGCGGCTGGCTGCGCGAGGGCTTCAGCACCGCGTGATCGGAGTAGGTCTCGAGCAGGCGGATGTAGTCGGCGGCCGAGTAGGTCGCGCTCCACGGATAGGTGCGGACGGTGACGGCGCCGAAACGGCCGCTCGCGTCGATCTCGGCCGCGATCTGCGACCGCTCGTGCCGCGCGCTGTGCGGGCCGGGGCCGTCCGCGAAGTGCTCGGCGTAGGCGCCGGCCAGGTCGGAGGCGAGGCCCGGGTCCAGCTCCCCCTTGTCGTTGCGCAGGAGCGCGAGCGCGCCGCCCGGGGCGAGCACGTCGGCCGCCTTGACGTAGCGCACCGACGGATCGACCCAGTGGAAAGCCTGGGCCGATAGCACGACGTCGGCCGCCCGGTCCGCCCGGTAGGCCTCGAACGTGGTCCCCGCGATGGCGACGCGGAGGCCGTCGACCTTCGCGCGCAGCACCGCGGCCATGTTGGCGCTGGGCTCGATGGCGATCACCTCGATGCCGCGCCGCGCCAGCGGCAGGGTCGCCTTGCCGGTCCCGGCGCCCACCTCGAGGACGACGGCGTCGGCGCGGATGCGGGCGAGGGCGATGAGGTCGTCGAACAGCGCCTCGGGATAGGAGGGCCGCGCCGCGTCGTACCGGTCTGCCGTGGAGTCGAACGACACCCGGCGCCGCTCGTCGATCGAGGTCATCGCATCAAAGGTACTCGATGATCGGCGCGCTGGACGCGGCGCCCGCTCCGCCGTATGTGCCAGGCATGGCGGGCACGGCGGACATCACGAGCATCGCGGTCATGGGCGCGGGCGCGGTCGGCGGCTTCTACGGCGCCGCGCTGGCGGAGGCGGGACGGGCGGTCTCCTTCATCGCGCGCGGCGCGCACCTGGCCGCTCTGCGCGCGACCGGGCTCACGGTCGAGCGCGAGGGCAAGCCGCCGCTGGTCCTGCGCGAGGTCGTCGCCACCGACGCGCCGGCCGAGATCGGCGCGGTCGATCTCGTGCTGTTCACGCCCAAGTCGTTCGACCTGGACGGCGCCGCGGCGAGCATCGCGCCGCTCCTCCACGGCGGCACCATCGTCCTGCCGCTCCTCAACGGCCTCGACGTGGCCGACCGGCTGGGCGCCGTCATCGGCGAGGAGCACGTCCTGGCGGGAATCTGTCAGGTGTCGTCGGTCATCGCGGCGCCCGGGCTCATCCGGCAGAGCGGGCCGCTCAATCGAGTGGCGCTCGGCGAGGTGCGGGGAGGCGC
>DATFRY010000605.1:0-6388 GCA_035262925.1 Kofleriaceae bacterium
ACGTGCGCGCGGGGTGGGGCAGCCGGCCTGGCTGACGGGTACACCACCGAGCGGATGGGCGGCGGATCCCGCGCTGGCGCGCAGTGTGGGGACGGCGCTGCGCCAGGGGCATGCGTTTGGCGAGCTGCCGGGGCATGCGGGGGCGGTGGCGCATGTGCAGCGCGGGGTGGGCGCGTTCTACCTCGCGTGGCTGGAAGCGGACCAGGTCGCGCCCTTGCCGGCCGAGGCGGTGCGCGGCGCGCTCGATCACGTGCGCGAGAGCCGGCTCATCTCGAGCCCGGAGGCGCACTCCACCGAGGAGCTGCGCTACGTCGAGCGCGTGGCGGGCGGCGTGGCCGCGTCCGAGCTCGAGTGGCGGCACGCGTCCAACGAGACGCTCAGCCTGGTGCGCGGGTTCGCGTGGGTGACGGCGGATGGAAAGCCGCGGCTGGGTACCGCCGAGTGCGTGGTGAGCACCGAGGGCGGCAAGGCGCCGGCCGCCGTCGAGCGCGCCTGTCGCGAGGCGCTGGCGTCGGTCGCGGTGACGGTCCCGGACGCGCAGCGCGGCGCGCTCGCGGCGCTCGCGCCCAGTCGGGTCGAGGCCGGCCACGAGGAGCGGCTGGCCCTCGGTGCCGGCGGGCCGCCGGCGGCGCGGCAGCCCGGCGTGGGGACGGCCGCCCCCGGTGCGGGCGGGCGGATCCTCTACCGGGGGGCCGCGCCGGCGGAGGAGCCGCGCACGATGGGGCGATGGATCGCGGTCGTCGGCGCGGCGCTCATCGGGCTCGCCTTCTGTCTCCACGTGCGCGCGCGGCGCGGCCGGGGCACGACCGGACACGACGCCGACGCTGGTGAGCCACCAGCGGAATCGGAGCCCGAGCTCGACGACGAGCCGGGGCCCGGGGGGGAGAAGATGTCATGAGCGAGAACGGGGTCCCGGCCGCCGGCGAAGTCGTGTCTGCGCCGTCGGTGCTGCTGGTCGACGACGAGAAGAACATCCGCCGCACCTTGCGCATGGTGCTCGAGGGCGAGGGCTACAGCGTTCTCGAGGCCGACAGCGCGGCGGCGGCGGAGGCCATCCTGTCGAGCGCCGCGGTCGACCTGGTCCTGCTCGACGTCAAGCTGGGCGACGACAACGGCATCGAGTTCCTGCGCCGGCTCAAGTCGCGCGGAGTGGGGGAAGACGCCGCGCCGCCGCGCATCGACCCGGACGTGCCGGTCATCATGATCTCGGGCCACGCCTCGATCGAGGACGCGGTCAAGGCCACGCGGCTGGGCGCGTTCGACTTCCTCGAGAAGCCGCTCGACCGCAACCGCGTGCTGGTGACCGCGCGCAACGCGGCCGAGCGCCGGCGCATGCAGGTGCAGGTGAGCTCGCTGCGCGCCGCGGTGGATTCGCGCTACGAGCTGCTGGGGCAGTCGCCGGCCATGCTGGAGCTGCGCCGCCAGATCGCCAAGGTCGCGCCGACCCGCAGCCGCGTGCTCATCACCGGCGACAGCGGGACCGGCAAGGAGCTCATCGCGCGCGCCATCCACCGCAACAGCCCGGTGGCCGACAAGGCGTTCGTGAAGGTCAACTGCGCCGCGATCGCGCCCGAGCTCATCGAGAGCGAGCTGTTCGGCCACGAGCGCGGCGCCTTCACCGGCGCGGTGGCCAAGAAGCGCGGCCTGTTCGAGGTGGCGCACGGCGGCACCATCTGCATGGACGAGATCGGCGACATGTCGCTGTCGGCGCAGGCCAAGGTGCTGCGCGTCCTGCAGACCGGGGAGTTCGCGCGGGTCGGCGGCGAGCAGACCCTGCGCACCGACTGCCGCGTGCTGGCCGCCACCAACAAGGACCTCGAGAAGGCGGTGGCGGCCGGCCAGTTCCGCGACGACCTGTTCTTCCGCCTCAACGTCGTGCCGATCCACTCGCCGCCGCTGTGCGACCGGCTGGAGGACATCCCGCTCCTGGCCGAGTCGTTCGTCGCCGAGTGCTGCAACGAGAACGGCTTCGCCCACAAGGAAATCGACCCGGCGGTGCTCGAGCGGCTCAAGGGCTACGAGTGGCCGGGCAACGTGCGCGAGCTGCGCAACGTGGTCGAGCGCCTCGTCATCATGAGCGACGACGTCATGACCGAGCGCGACCTGCCCCCCTACCTGGGCGGCCCCGGTCGCATCGTGGGCGAGCGCGGCGAGGCGCAGGCGGCTCCGGCGATCGACCTCGCGCGCCACGCGGCCAAGACGCTGCGCGAGTTCCGCGAGGAGATCGAGTGCGACTTCATCCGCTTCAAGCTGGCGGAGTACGACTGGAACATCTCGCGCACCGCCCAGGCCCTCGGCATCGAGCGCACCAACCTGCACAAGAAGATGCGCGCGCTGGGCATCGTGCGGCCGTAGGGGCGGGCGGGGCCGCGTGATGGGCCGCCAGGACGCCGGGCACGCGACCGAGGACCCGGGTCCTCGCCGGGCGCGACTCCGGCGCGGCGTCGGCGCGGCCGGAGTCCGCGGTTTCCTCGGCGGTGGCGTTGTCGGCGTTCGCGGCGTGCCCGGCGTTCGCGGCGTCCGCCGCGTTCGCGGCGGCCTCGGCGCTCGCGGCGTTCGCGGCGGCCTCGGCGTCCGTGGCGTCCGCCGCGTTCGCGGCGGCCTCGGCGCTCGCGGCGTCCGCGGCGTTCGCGGCGTCCGTGGCGTCCGCCGCGTTCGCGGCGGCCTCGGCGCTCGCGGCCTCGGCGCCGGCGTGCTCGCGGTGATCGTCGTGCTGGCAGCAGGTCGCGCGGCACGTGCCGACCCGGTCCAGGATCGCTTCGCGGCGGCCGCGAATCTCATCGCCGAGGACCGCGATGCGGAGGCGGCCGCGGCGCTCGAGACGCTGGCGCGCGAGGCCCCGGCGCACCCGCTGGCGCCCGAGGCGCTGTTCTCGGCCGCGGAGCTGCACGAGGAGCAGCTGGCCGATCCGGGCCGCGCGCTGGAGCTCTACCAGGAGCTGGGCCGCCGCTACCCGGACAGCCGGCGCGCGCTGGCCGCGTCGCGGCGCGCGCGCGTGCTGGCCGCCCAGGTCGGTGCCGACCCGGGAGGGCTCGAGGCCCAGCGCCGCTTCAGCGAGATCCGCCAGGGCTTCGCCGCGCGGTCCGAGGCGCAGTCGATCCGCATGGCCGAGGAGCTCCTGCGCGAGCAGCCGGCCTGGCCCGGGGCCCCGGCGGTGGCGATGTGGCTGGCCGGGCTCGACTCCCACGCGGGGCGCTACGAGTCCGCGCTGCGCCGCTACGCCAGCGCGGCCGAGACCTATCGCGCCCCGGAGGCGCGCTTCGACGCGCTGCGCGGCGCCGGCGACATGGCGCTGCACCTCGGCCGCTTCAGCGACGCCGAGCGCTACTACGGCATGATGGATGCGGGCGGCGACCCGGCGCGCCGGATCGCCATCGACGAGGCGCTCGCCGGCGTCAACCAGGTGCGCGGGCGGTCGCGCTGGTTCTCGCTGAGCGCGCTCCTCACCGGGGCTGGATTTCTCGCTCTCGCGCTCTCCCTCCTGCGCGGCGCGCGCGGCCCGCGCGCCGCCCTGCGCGCCCTGTGGCCGCCGCCCACCGAGATCCTCTACCTCCTGCCGGTCGCGGTCCTCCTCTGCGCCGTGTCCTACACCGACTATCAGGGGCTCGGCCCGGCGGTGACCATCGTGTCGACGGGCGGGGTGGTGGCCGCGTGGCTGTCCGGCGCCGGCCTGGTCGTGCGCCGGGCCGCGGGCGGCGGCCGCGCGACCGGAGCGGCGATCGCCCACGCCGCCGTGGCCGGCATCATCGTGCTCGCGCTCCTCTACGCGGCTGTCTACACCACCAACCTCATCGACCCGGTGGCCGAGACGCTGCGCTACGGCCCCGAGAGCTGACGCGCGCACCGCCGCTCCGCTGCGTGGCCTCGCGCCGGGACCGGGCTATAGTCAGCCCGTGCGTCCCTTTCGCCGAAAAGCGGGCCGCGGGCGCGTCCTGGCCACCCGCTTCGGGCTCAACCCCAACTCGTCGAGCCTGGGCGTGGACGTCACGTTCCTCCTCTTCGGAGCCGCGGCCGTCGCGTTCCTGACCCCGGTCATGGGCGCGCTCCTGCGCCTGCGCCGGCCGGCTGCCGGGAAACATGTGGAGCCTGCCGCGGCGAAGGACGCGAGCGCCTGAGCCGGGCGCCGCGCCGGGCGGATTCTGGCGCCGCCCGCTGCGCCGGCTGCGCCTCGAGCGCTTCGGCGCCATCGCGGAGATCGATCGGCCGCGCGCGCTCGTGTTCGTGGACCGCGCGCTGGCCGGCCGCCTTGGCGCGCCGCCGCGCGCCCGCGAGTGGGCCGATCCGGCCGGCGACGGCGACGTCGGCGGCGCCCCGCTGAGCGGCCCGCTCGAGGCCCACCTCCAGCTCACCAACCGCTGCGACGTCGGCTGTCAGGGTTGCTACACCGGCGCGACCCCGGCCGGCGCGCCGCGCGAGTGGGGCGCCGCCGAGTGGATGCGCGCGATCGATCGACTGGCCGACCAGGGCGTCTTTCACCTCGCCCTCGGCGGCGGCGAGAGCGCCACCCTGCCGTGGCTGGGCCAGGTGGCCGAGCACGCGCGCCGTCGCGGCCTCACGCCCAACCTCACCACCTCGGGGCTGTTCGGCCTCGAGGGCCTCCTGCCCATCGCGCATCTGTTCGGCCAGATCAACGTGTCGATCGACGGGCTGGGCCCGACCTACGCGGCGGTGCGCGGGGTGGACGGCTTCGCGGGCGCCGACCGCGCTCTCCGCCGACTGCGCGCCATCAAGCGCGAGGTCGGCATCAACGTGGTGGTCACGCGGGTCAACTTCGGCGAGCTCGACGAGATCCTGGCCTACGCGCGCCGCCGCCGGCTCAACGAGGTCGAGCTGCTCCGCTTCAAGCCGGCGGGGCGCGGCGCGGCCGCGTTCGCGCACCTCACCTGCTCCGACGGACAGCACCGCGCGTTCTGGCCGCTCATCCGGCGCGCGGCCCGCCGCCATCGCGTGCGCGTGCGCGTGGACTGCTCGTACACGCCGATGCTGGTCCATCATCGCCTCGACCGGCGCCTGCTCGCAGAGCTCGCGGTCTACGGCTGCACGGCGGGCGACTTCCTGGTCGGGGCCAAGGCGACCGGCGCGATGTGCGCGTGCAGCTTCGCGCCCGCCGCCGAGGGGCGCCCGGCGCTCGACCAGATCGGCGAGTACTGGGCGCAGGACGGTGCGTTCGGCCCGTTTCGCGCCTGGCGCGACGCCGACGAGCCGTGTCGCTCGTGCGAATACCACTCTCTCTGTCGCGGCGGCTGCAAGGCTGTCTCATTGCACGTGCTGGGCGATGCGCGCGCGCCCGACCCCGAGTGTCCGCGGGTGGTGGACCTGCGCCGCGCCGCACCGGGCGGCGCCGGCCGCGTGCGACTCCCGGTTGTGATGTAGACTCGGCCCCGCGATGAAGACGGTCATGGTGATCAGCGACGCCACCGGCGAGACCGCCGAGCGCATGGTGCGCGCCGCTGTCCTGCAGTTCAGCGACGTCCCGGTCAACGTCAGGGTCTACTCCCAGGTGCGGCTGGAGTCGGAGGTGGAGAAGATCATCGAGCGGGCGGCCGAGCAGCGCGCGCTCCTGGTCTTCACGGTGGTCAACCAGGAGGAGCGCGACCTCATCTGGCGCCTGGTCGAGCGCTACAACGTCGACACCGTCGATCTCATCGGCGCGCTCATGGGCAAGCTGGCCACCTTCCTGTCGTCGGTGCCCTCGGGCGTGCCGGGCCTGCTCTACACGATCGGCGAGGACTACTTCCGCCGCATCGAGGCGGTCGAGTTCGCGGTCAAGAACGACGACGGCGCCGAGCCCCGCAACCTGCCCAAGGCCGACCTGGTCCTGGTCGGCATCTCGCGCACCTCGAAGACGCCGCTCTCCACCTATCTGGCCCAGAAGGGGCTCAAGGTGGCCAACGTGCCGCTGGTGCTCGGCGTCGATCCGCCGACCGAGCTGGAGCAGGTGCCCGACAGCAAGGTCTACGGCCTGGTCATCCGGCCCGAGGCGCTCGAGAAGATCCGCAAGGCGCGCCTGACTCACCTCGGCATGCCACAGGACTCGAGCTACGGCACGCGCAAGCACATCGAGGAGGAGCTGGAGTACTCGCGCGCCACCTTCCGCGCGCACCCCAACTGGCCGGTCATCGACGTCACCAACAAGGCGATCGAGGAGACCGCCGCCGACATCCTCCGCATCAAGAAGGATCGCGACCAGCAACGCGCCGCCGGGTAGTCGCTCCTGATCTGTCGACGGGCTGTGGAACCCGCAGGAAGGGCGTGGTGGAGCGGGACGCCGGCGGCGCACAGAGCTGCCCCGCCCCGCTCAGACAGTCCTCGCCCGCCGTGCGACCTGTGCTCGATTCGGCCCCTTGCCGAGGCGGGCTGCGGAACTCGCGGGGCGGGGCACCTCTGC
>DATFRY010000606.1:0-10809 GCA_035262925.1 Kofleriaceae bacterium
GAGATCCAGATCGATGACCTGCGGGACGCGAACGTCGACAGCGGCGTGACGACGCTGGGGCCGTGGTTCCCCGACGGCAAGACCAGCGGGGCGGCCTATCTGGCCAAGGCGTACTGGGAGCGGCTTCGCCCCGACATCCGCCCCGAGTTTCCGCCGGCCGGCTTTCCGGCCCGCGACTACGAGTTCATGACCGTCGTGTACCGCCACGCCAGCGGGAACGCCCGCGCCGGCAGGCGCTACCACGGGTACCACGCCAAGATCCTCCAGGAGGGGCCGGGCACGAACGCGTTCGTGTCCATCTACCAGCCGGGCCGATCGAAGTCGAGCGATACACCGCTCGACCGGACCCTGGATCTGGCCTCGCTCGACGTCGACGGGCACGTGGACGACTCGGGCCTGACCGAGATCGCGATCGGCAAGGGCAAGCGCAAGGAGGGGGCGCTCTACATCCACCTCCCGCGCGCGCGAAGCATCGGGCTGTTGGACATCAAGTTGCCGCGCGGGACTGGCATCAACGTCGCCTATCCGGGGCAGACAGGACTGTTGTTCGACTATCCGGTGCCCGCCAGCGGCTGAAGGCCGAAGGCCGCGATGGCGGACTGCGAGAAGCTGCGCGACCCGCACCTCAATGTGTCGGCCGATCCCGCCGATGGTGAGGTGGAGAGGGTGGTCGATGTCGTCGGCAACGAGGAGCCGGTCGAGAACCTGGACGGCCTGCGGCGCCTGCTCGAGGGGTTCGCCGGGTGCCCGCCGCCCGCCCGCGAGAGCACCAGGACGCTGGATCTCATCGGTCACTCTGACCAGACGCGCCTCTTGCACCTGGGCAGATCGGTCGTCGATCCGCGGCAGGAGAGCGTGCGGTCCCAGTTCGAGCAGATCGCCGCGTCGGGGATCGTCGAGCACCTCAACATCTCCGAGTTGCGCCTGCTGGGCTGCGAGACCGCGATGTCGGTCGAGGGGCAGGCGGCGATCCGCACGCTGAGCCAGATCCTCGGGATCCGGGTGCTCGGCACCACCAAGCTCCTCTATGCCGCCTATTTCGGCGAGGACGGCCTGAAGCGGAGATACGAGCCGGTGCTGAGCGATGCGGCGAACCTGCCGGATCTCGCGCAGGTCCGGACGGGCTGGCCGTCGGATCCGTTGCCACCGCCGGCGCCACGCTTCGAGCTGGACAACGTCCGGCGCTGCTCGATCGACGAGCTGCCCATGGTGGACTGGCCCCGCGTCCGCCGGCTCGCAGGGACGGGGCGGGCGCCGACGCAGGGCGGCGACATCGAGCAGCTGCTCGACCTCATCGAGAAGGACAGCGGGCGGCTCATGCCGAAGCTGCTGGCGCGACCGCGCTGTGAGATCCTCGTCATCTCGGGCGGCGATCGCGTGCGGCGCATCGAGATCCTGTTCGACTTCGAGCTCGTCCGCATCCGTCCGGCCGACGCGCCCGGCAGCGCGGTCTATCGGGTCAAGGACGCGCGCCGGCTGGAGGACTGGATCGATAGCCTGGGCTTCTCCTGACGGCCGCGTCACTCGGACAGCGCGCAGCGCATGCCCAGGTAGAAGTAGACCGAGGCCTCCAGCCTGATGTTGTCGATCGCCATCATGTCGTGGAGGTCGTCCGGCTTGGTGTCGTCCCAGTTACCGCCGCGGGTGATGCGCATGCCGGGGGAGCTGGGAGACGCGGACACGGTCCACTCCTGAACGTTTCCGGCCAGATCGAGGATGCCGTAGGGGCTCACGTCGCCGGGGCGGCTGCCGACGGCGACCGTACCGGCCGGCGTCTCGCTGCCGGGGACGTTGATCCTCGCCGGCACGGGAGTCACCGGCTCACCCCACGGCAAGTTTCGCCGTGGCATCGGGTTGCGCGAGCCATCGGCCAGCACGAGCCCGCCGCGCGCGGACTTTTCCCACTGCTCGGTGGTCGGGAGATCTTTGCCCATGAACCGGCAATAGGCGCGCGCCTCCTTCCAGTTGACCCCCGCCACCGGGCGGTCCGGTCCATCGGCCCCATGATAGTACATGGTGTCGGGATAGACGGGCATCTTGTTGCCCCCGATGTTCTCGGTCTCGGCGAAGCGCTGGAAGGCGGCGTTGGTGACCTCGGTGCGATCGAGATGGAAGACCGGGAGGAGCAGGATCTTCTCCGGCGGCGCCTGCTCGTCTGCCTTCACCTGCGACGGCGGCTGGCCCAGCCCGCCTCGTACGAAGGGGCCGGCCGGGATCGCGACCATGCCCTCTCGCGTCGCCTGGCAGGTCGGCACGCGCACGCGGAGCCGCGGCTCGGCGCGTTCGCGCTGGGCGTAGCCGGGCAGGCGATGGAGCGGGATGATGGACGGCCGGCAGCTCTCGCCGGCGCGCCCGCGCCCGTCGACGATGAGGAACGCGCTGCCGGCCCGCGCCTCGACGTGCTGGATGCGAGCGAGGCCATCGGGCGACGACGACGTCTGTCCGCGCACGACAAGATAGTCGGGGAGCGGCGCGCCGGGATCGTCCTCGTCGTCGGGGTCGACCTCGTGGATGCGCCAGCCGAGCGACGGCAGGGACTCTGCGCGGACCGGGACGGCCCTGCCGGTCGATGCGTCGAGGTCGAACGGGGCCAGCTCGAGGACGAAGCGGCCCATGTCGCGGTCGCGCAGGCTCTGCTCGCGCAGGCGCTGCGCCACCTCGGCGCGCCAGCGGGTGAGGGCGACGCCGGTGACGGCGAGGGCGGCCAGGCCGAGGGCGGCGAGAACACCGCTGCGGCGGCGGAGGATGCGGCGCGAGCGCCGGACCAGGACGGCCGGGGGCCACGGGCCGCCTTCGCTGCGTCGCGACCACTCGGCCTCGAGCTCGCTCACCGCGTCGGGGTGGGCGCGGAGCTCGCGAAGCTCTGCGCGGCTGAGCTGACTCGGCTCGTCGGGACTGGAGCGGCGCAGGTGGTGGCGCAGCATCTCGACCGCGCGCCGGCGGTCGAGGTCGCGGCGATCGATCCAGGCGAGCACGCGGGGGACCAGGCTGTCGTGCACCAGCTCCCAGCTCGGCTCGCCGCCGGCGGCGCGCAGCCGCACCAGCAGGCCGCGCGCGCGCAGGGCCTCGAGCACGACCGACACGCGCCCGGCCCCGTGGCGGCTGCCGACGATGTCGATGAGCTCGGCCTCGCTGCGGTGGGCGCGGGTCTGGGCGGCGCTGACCAGGGTCAGAAACAGGTCGCGCGCGATCGCGGCCTCGGCCTGGTCGAGCTCGCTGTCGAGCACGCGGTCGAGGTGCTCGCCCACGATGGCGTCGAAGCCGCCCAGCCGGCGGTAGTGATCGAGGGTGAGCGTGGCCTCTCCGGGGCCGAGCGCCTCGTACAGCACCGAGCAGGCGAGCTGGAGGTGAGGCGGGTAGGCGGCGGCGAGCGGGCCCCAGCCCATCTCGGGGCTGATGGCGCGGGCGGCGGCCTCGAGATCGGCCAGCAGCGCCTCGAGCAGGTCGGGCGCGATGGCGAGGCGCTGCTCGGCGAGCGGGCCGGCGATGGCCGCGCGCGCCCCGTCGCGCGTGAGCGGGCCGAGGCGGAGGATGGGGATGCCCTCGTCGAGCCGGCGGCTGCCGCCGACCACGCGCGCGAGGAAGTCCTCGCGCACGCTCAGGACGACCGACACGTCGGCGTCGGCCGGCCAGCGGTCGAAGGCGAGCGCCTCGTCGAGGATGTCGGCGTCCGCCGCGTCGGCGTCGGCGCGTGCGGCGTCGACCGTGGCGCGGCCCGCGTGGCCGGCCGGGTGGACTCCTGTCGCGCGATCCGTGCGATCGCCCGACAGCGCGGCCTCGAGCTGGTCGGCGATGAGGACGAGCTTCCGGTTGCGATTTTGCCCGTGCCACGAGGCGACCGCGTCGGCCACGCCTGCCGCGCCGGGCCGGATCGCCGAGGCGAGCGACGCGGCGGCGCCGTCGCGACACGCGAGGTAGACCGGGCGCGCGCCGAGCGACTCCAGGTGCGGGACCAGCCCCGCGCGCAGGAGCGAGGTCTTGCCCGCCCCCGACGGCGCGGTGTAGACGACGGCGCGGCGATAGAGGACGTGCTCGGTCAGCTCGTCGAGGTCGTGCTCGCGCCCGTGCAGGCGGCCGCGGTCGCGCTCGGTGAAGGGCGCGAGGTGGCGGAACGGCGCGCGGATGGCGGCCTCCTGCGGCGCGCCGGGCGCGTGGCCGGCCAGCGCGTCGGCCAGCTCGGCCGCCGTCTGGTAGCGATCGGCCGGATCGGGGGCCAGCGCGCGCTCGAGCGCGGCGCGCAGCTGCGCGTCCTCGATGGGCTCGAGCGGCGGAACGATGTGATCGGCGCGCGTGCGCCGCCACCCGGTCAGGAGCGTGACCAGCACCATCGCGGCCGAGAACAGATCGGAGCGCGCGTCCACCCGGCCGTCGTGCAGCTGCTCGGGCGCCATGTACGCGGGCGTGCCGCCGGCCGACTCGGCCGGACGGCCGGGCGGGCGCAGGCGGGCCAGACCGAAGTCGAGCAGGACGACCCGCTCGCCGTCGCGCCCGGCGGCCACGAAGGCGTTGGCCGGCTTCACGTCGGCGTGGACCAGCCCGGCGTCGTGGGCCGCGCCGAGCCCGGCCAGCAGCTGGCGGGTCAGGCTCACGGCGCGGTCGTGCGGCAGCGTCCGCTCGTCGTTGACGATCTGCTGCAGGTCGCGGCCGACCAGGAGCTCCATGGCGAAGAAGAGCCGCCCGCTGGGCGTGATGTCGGCCTGGTGGATGCGCACCACGTTCGGGTGATCGATGCGCCCGACCGCCTGGATCTCGTGCACGAAGAGGCGGCCGTCCTCCGAGGTGGGGTCGATGCCGGCGTGCAGCACCTTGACCGCGACGTCGCGCTGCACCGAGAGCTGGCGCGCGCGGTACACGGTGCCGAACGTGCCGCTGGCCAGGGCGCGCTCGATCTGGAAGCGGCCCGGCAGCACCACGCCGGCCAGGTCGTGCGGCTCGTCGTCGGCCGCGCGGCTGACCGCGGCGCGCTGCGCGCCCGACGCGCGCACGGTCCACAGGCCGCCGAGCGGAGGCGACACCGCCAGCGTCTCGGAGGCGGGCGATGCCTGGAGCGCCATCCGCGGGACCGAGCGCGCGAGGTGCTCGCCGATGCTGCGGAGCGTGACGGTGCCGGTGCGCGGGTCGAGGGCCTGGCCGCACAGGCCGGCCAGGAGGGCGTCGATCGCGCGCGTGCCGTCGCCGGTGGCGTCGATCGCGATGACGTCGCCCGGCCGGGTCGTGCCCAGCGCGCCCAGGCACGCTGCCGCCAGCTCGTCGGGACCCGCGGCCGGATCGTCTCCGTGGCGCGCCGACAGCAGCACCAGCACGCGCTCGGCCGCGCACGCGCTCAGCCGCGCGCGCACCCACGACAGCGGCAGGGTCGCCTCGCTCGGGTAATCGCGGTGCTGGTCGCCCGTGACGATGGCGGGCTCGCCGAAGGCGGTGGTGACCTCGGCGCTGGCCACCAGGATCGCGACGTCGGCCGGCTGCGCCAGCTCGTCGATGAAGCGCTTGAGGTTGGCCCGGTCCGGAGCGTAGCGCTCGCCGGCCCCGGCCGAGAGGCGCCGGATCCGCCACGGCGAGCCGGTGGCGAGCAGCGCCTCGCCGATCTGCCCCAGCGCCTGGGCGGTGGCGGGGTCGCGCGCCGCTCCCGGCGGGGGCGCGCCGGCGACCAGCAGGGCAATGCCCTCGGGTAGCGATGAGGAGAGCCGAGACATCGAGCCAGCGCGCCTGGGACCGGGGGCGCCGCGGTGACAACGACAACCTACACCTTCCATGGATGCAGATCATCGGCCCCGCGGCGCGGCCGTTGCGCAGGAGTGGCTGGTTCGATGCCGGCGGCGCGTTTTCAGTGGATCGTCAATAAATGTGATAGGCGAGCGCGTTCGCGCTTCCGCCGCGCAGCATCCGGACCGTGACGGGCATCTCGCGCGCGCTGGTGAAGCGATCGGCCGCGCGCTCCAGATCGCCCGGGAGAACGCGCTGGCCGTCGATCTCGAACAGGAGGTCGCCGCGGCGGAAGCCGAGCCGGTCGAACACGCCGCCCCGGTCGACCGCGGTCAGCTGGATGCAGGGGGCGCCCTCGAACAGGTCGTCGCGCTCCACCGCGGTGGCGCCGATGCCGTACTCGACGCGGGCGGCAGCCAGATTTTCGGCCACTACATTCCACACTCCCTTGCCGGCGTAGGTCGCCGCGTCGTCGAATTTGTGGCGGATCTGGCGCGGGCTCAGCTCGCCGCCGACCGCCATGCGCTGCACACCGCCCGAGCTGTCGGTGATCTCGGCCCATCCGTCCCCCATGTCGGTGAGGCTGAGGTTGCGGCTGATGGGCTCGCCCAGCGCCACGTTCCGCGCCTGCCAGGTCGTGGTGTCCATGATGGTGGCGAACGGGCGGTCGCCGCGCTGCACGCCGAGGAGGCGCAGCGCGGGCGCGACGGCGCGGTAGTCGGACGGCTGGGCGCCGGGCTCGGGCGCGGGCAGTCGGGCGAGGTCGCCGTCGGTCACCGGCGCCTCGTCGCGGCCCACCTGCCCGGCGTCGCCGGGGGCGCAGGCGGCCAGCATCAGCATCGCTGCGGTGGCGGCGGTGACGGTGCCGCTCGACCGGCGGGCGATTCTCTTCATCGGAACCTCCTTGTCGCGGAGTCGGATCGGTCGCATCGGTGGAGCGGGCATCACTGGAGACACACGGTGGGCTCGCCGGCGCCCTCGGAGGTCGAGGACCAGGCCACGCAGGCCAGCTTGCTCTGGCCGCCGGTGTTGGGGTGGAAGCAGTCCACGCCGTTGATGTCCTCCTCGCCGAACACGAACGCGCCGATCGACGTGTTCTCGCCGCCGTCGTCGATGGAGCCCTCCCAGTCGCCGAGGATGTGGAGGCCGGCCGGGTTCCTGCCGTTGGCGTTGGTGTCGTAGGCGGCGAGCTCGGCGGTGGTGGCCTCGTTGTACTCGTCGATGCGCGCGCCGATCTGCGCGCGCCGGGCCGGGTCGTCCTCGGCGGTCACGATGCGGCAGATGCCGGCCACCGGCCAGATGATGTCGAAGCACCAGAAGCTCTTGTCGTGCCCGGCCTCGTACAGGAAGTCGACCCGCGGCACCGACAGGACGTGCACGGTGGCGCCGGCCGGCAGGCACGCGGCCAGCTGATCGAGCCCGGCCCGGAGTCCGTTCAGCCAGGTGTCGAGCGAGTACATGTTGGCGGTGGCGTCGGCGGTATCGGAGCGATCGCGGTTGCAGACGTCGTTGCCCCCGAGCATGACGGTCACGTGGTCGGGCTTGACCGCCTGGGCACAGACGCGCGAGGCCTGGGCCGCGAAGCTGTCGCCGCCGCCCACCAGCTCGGCGCCGGATACGCTCTCCGGCTCCTGGGTGAGCGAGGGGTCCAGCGCCAGGAAGCGCAGGAAGAGCGAGCCGACGTCTTCGCTGGTGCCCTGGGCGAAGCTGAGGTCGGGGTGGTCGCCCGGGATGCTGTTGGCGCCGAACCCCTGCGAGATGCTGTCGCCGATGTTGGAGAGCTTGGTCGGGGCGGCGTAGGCCAGTCCAGCCAGGCCAGTCACCGCGACTCCGAGGAGGAGAACGCGCACAGACTTCATCGACACCACCTTCCTGGTGGGGCCCGGCGTCCGTTCTGCATAACGCGCGGCTGTCGACCGCGTCAATCGATTGCGCGCGCGTTGCGCCGATCGCGGGCCGCGGCGCGAGGTGACATGTGCAGGCGGGTGGGACGACGCGATGCGACGATGTTGCGACGCGGCGACGCGATGCGGCGATGCGGCGACGCGGCGACGCGGCGGCGCGGCGATGCAAGAAGTCGACGCGGCGGTGCGATTACGCGCGCGAGCGGATCGCGGAGGCGCGGCGGACGCGCGGCAGGACGCGGCGCAGGCTGAACACCTCCTGCGGCTCGCGCACTCCGCGCAGCACGAAGCGGCCCATGCCGACCAGGTCGCGCTCGCGGTGCAGCTCGACGAAGCGGTGGCTCATGACCAGCGGCACGCCGATCGTGCGGCACAGCGGCTCGAGCCGGCACACCTCGTTCATGGCCGCGCCGACCACGGCGAAGTCGAGGCGCTCTCGGCTGCCGATGTTCCCGTGCAGCACGGAGCCGGTGTGCAGGGCGACTCCCATCTTGAGCGGGTCGCCCTGGGCGCGGTGCGCGTTCCAGCGCTCGATGCCCTCCAGCGCCTCGAGCGCCGCCGCGACCGCCTTCTGGCACGCGGTGGCCGGATCGCTGTCGGCGAAGTCGAAGATGGCGAGCACGCCGTCGCCGATGAACTTGAGGATCTCGCCGCCCGTCTCGCGGATGGCATCGGCCACGCACTCGAAGTAGCTGTCGAGCAGCTCCACCACCTCGTCGGGCGAGTGGTGCTCGGCGATCTCGTTGAAGCCGCGCAGGTCGCAGTAGAGGATCGCCGCCTCGGTGGTGTCGCCGCCGCCGCGCTTGAAGTTGCCGGCCAGGACGCGCCGGGCCGCGCTGCGGCCGAGGTAGAGCTGGAGCAGGCTGCTGGTGGTCCAGTAGGCCGACAGGAGCTCGATCCTGACCGCCAGGTAGGGGACCATGTCGGTCAGGACGGCAACGTTGTCATCGGAGAAACCACCCGCCCGGTCGGTCGAGAACGACACGAAGGTGCGGCGGCCGTCGCTGAACTCGAGCGGGAGGATCAGGTAGTCGGTGGCGCCCTGCTCGGCGAGCTCGCGGCAGATCGGGAAGTCGAGCTCGGCGTCGGGGCCGGCCAGGCGCCGCCGCATCGCGCCGCCGCCGGCGGCGACCAGAGCGACCGGGCTGTTCTGGTAGGCCGGCGTCAGGAGATCGAAGTGGAGGATGATGTTCGAGCGAGTGCCGTGGTCGAGCGACCACGTGGTGTTGCGGACGCAGATCTCCGGGTGATAGGTGCGGATGCTGAGGCTGGCGCGCCAGACCGGAACGCCGTGCTCGCGCAGGATGTGGGCCAGCCGCTCGAGGAGCTCGTCATCCCCGAGCGTGCGCGATGCCTGCCGGAGCAGCCAGTCGGACGCTGGGTGGATGCACGACGTCTGCACCGGAACTCGGCGCGGAAGATAACCCACGGCCGCGGGGCGGACCAGAGAAGTCGGCCGCCGCAAGCGTGAGCCGGGACCCGTCCGGGGCGAGAGCGATCACGCGAGCGCGATCACGCATCGAGTCGCCCCTGGAGGATGAAGTCGGCGACGACCGGCGCGTGGTCGCTGGTCCCGAAATCGGCGAGCACGCGGCAGCTCGACGCGGCGCGCGAGAGCGACTCGGATGCGAGGATGTAGTCAAGCCGCCACCCGCGGTTCTTGCGCCGCTCCTCGCGCCACGGCGGCCACCAGGTGAAGAGGCCGTCGTTGTCAGGATCGAACGCGCGCCCGAGATCGACCATGCCCTCGTCGAGCAGCGCCTGCAGGAGCGCGCGCTCCTCCGCCAGCTGGCCGACGCTGTCCGGGTCGCGCAGGTTCTCGTGCACGTCCCTCTCGGCGCGCGCCACGTTGAGGTCGCCGCACAGGAGCAGCTGCACGCCGGCCTGGCGCGCCTCGCGAACATGCCCGTGCAGCGCCTCGAGGAAGGTGATCTTGCCCGACAGGTCGCGGTTCCCGTTGGGAACGTAGAGCGAGAGCGCGCGCAGCCCGCTGCCGAGCGCGACCTCGATCGCCCGCGACTGCACATCGAAGGCCGGCGGCGCGAACGCCGGCGACGATGGCGACGCCGCCGCCGTCGCGGCCGCCGCCGTCCACCCCCGCCGCACGTGCACGCTCACCCCCGAGTACCCACCCGGCCCCCCGTGCCACACGTTCACGTAGTCGGGCAGCCCCGTCAGCGGCTCCGGAATCTGACTCGCCGTTGCCTTGAGCTCCTGCAAGCACAGCAAGTCGGGCGCGACCCCACGGCACAGCTCCACCACCTCGTCGAAGCGAGCGCGGATGCCGTTGACGTTCCACGTGACGACACGCATCGATCGATCTTAGCCCGGCGCGCGGCCGGGCCACGCATGGCCGTCACGCCCGGCGGTGACGCCCGTGCATCGCGCAGCGGACCCGCCGCCGCAGGCGAAGTAGAGAGCGCCGCCCGCCGGGTCCGGCACCGCGTCCGGCCCGAATCTGCGTTGTGTGTGTTCAACACCGAGCAAGGCGATCAGAGGCGCTGGGAACGCGGTGGTCAACTGGCGCGACACCAGCCGTGCACGCCAGCGCGCCAGTTGTCCACGGCGGGGTCCCAAGCGCCGAGCGCCGCGGCCGCCCCGAGCCGACCGCGCCTCGCGGCGTCCCGCCGAGCTGGCCGCGCCCCGCGGCGTCCTCGAGCCGGGCACGGCCGCCGCGCTCCGTCGAGGCCTCCACGCAGGGCGACGTCCACGCCCGCATCGTGCAACCCGCCCGCCCACCGCTCGCGGGGCGGCCACGGCGCGCGGCCATGAAGGCGCCGCCGTAGTCGAGCTCGGCCTGGAACGAGTTGTGGGCACGGCAGAGCAGACGGACATTGGCCATGCCGTGCTCGCCGCCCCGCCCGAACGGATCGTCGTGGTGAAACTCGATCCGTTCCCGCGCCGGGCAGCGGCGTCCGTGCCGGTCGCGGAACGTGCACTGTCCGCCGTCGCGCAGCCACACCTCGCGCCGGATCGGGTCCGGGATGTCGCGCGAACGAGGCGTCGGGTCGGCCTCCGCTGCGCTCTTGCGCGGCGCCGGCGTCGCCGCGAACCTGGCCCCCTCGAGCTCGCGCAGCAGCGTGGACACGGCGCGCTCCACGACGGCGGCCAGATCGCCGTCGGGGATCTGCCGGCGAAGCAGCGCCTGGGCCCGCACGAGCTTGTCGTGCAGCTCGGCACCCGCCGTGAACTGCACCTTGTA
>DATFRY010000607.1:0-12195 GCA_035262925.1 Kofleriaceae bacterium
ACGCGCGGTTGAGCTCGTCGGGCGGGATGTCGTTGCCCAGCTCGTCGCGCTCGTTGTCGGTGAACCACAGGTCGCCCGTCTTCGGATTCCAGTCGAACCCGACCGAGTTGCGCACGCCGCTGGCGAACACCTCGAGCCCGCTGCCGTCGGGCTTCATGCGCGCGATGGAGGCGAAGATCGGCTCCTCGCGCTTGCACACGTTGCAGGGCGCGCCGATCGGGATGTACAGCCAGCCGTCGGGACCGAAGCGGATGTAGCGCCAGCCGTGGTGCTTCTCGGTGGGCAGCTTGTCGGTCACCACGACCGGCCTGGGCGGCCGGGCCAGGTGAGCGTCGATGCCGTCGATGCGCAGGAGGCGGCCGACCTCGGCGATGTAGAGCGCGCCGTCGCGATAGGCGACGCCGTTCGGCGTGTCGAGGCCGTCGGCGACGGTGTAGACCCTGTCCACCTTGTGGTCGCCGTTCTTGTCGACCACCGCGTACACCTTGCTGTCGCGCCGCGTGCTCACGAACACCGTGCCGCGCGGCCCGAGCGCCATCGAGCGGGCGTTGGGCACCTTGTCGGTGTAGAGCTCGATCGAGAAGCCGGCCGGGAGGCGGAGCGCGTCGAGCTTCGGCGGGCCGCTGGACGGCGGCGCGTGGTTCTCGACCGTCGGCCCGGTGGGCTCGGGTGGGCGCAGCGGGTTCTCGCGCGTGGCCGACGCCAGATCGCGCGGCGGCGCGGGCGATGACCCGACCGGCGCCGTCCTCTCGGCGGATGCCGGAGCTGCCGCGGTCTCGGCCGGAGCGGATCGTGGGGTGCCTGGCGTCGCTCCCGGCGGCTGGTCCCTTGCACAGCCGGCCTCGGCGGCGATCGCGATCAGCAAGATGACACCGAGCTTGTCGCTCACGCACTGACCATCGAGCATGCGGGCCGGGCGGTCAAGTCGCGCCGCCTCGACCATTGCGCTCGAGCGCGGAGCGGCGGCGGCGAGCGAGGGCGGCGAGCGAGGGCGGCGGCGCACGTTCACCGACGGTGTGCTCCCGGACGGACGGCGCGGGTCGTGCGAAGACGAGTCGGCCGCGCGGCCTCCGCGCGGCGCGATCAGACGCCGTAGCTCACTTCGGTTGACCTCAGTGAGCGACGGCGTCAGGGCTTCGCGCTTTCGCGCTCAGCCGGTCGATTTCGACGGGGAACCCCGCCGACTCCGTCGGCACCCCGTCTGACCCACAGCTCGCCTGGTCGGGTTCGACACAGGCGAACCGTGGGTCTAGTTGCGGGAGGTGGGGATGATCTGGCTGGTCGGGTGGCCCTGGCTGCGCGTCCGCGCGAACTCGATGCGGTTGCGGCCGTTGGCCTTGGCGCGATAGAGGGCGCGGTCCGCCTGGCGCACCAGCGCCTGCGGCGACGCGACCCCCTGCTCGTGGAGGGCGACGCCGCAGCTCAGCGTGACCGGGATGGCGAGGCTCTCGTAGGCGACCGGGGCCTCCGACACGGAGCGGTGCAGGATGGCGAGCCGCTCGGAGGCGGCGGCGACGCCGAGCCCGGGCAGGATCAGGATCAGCTCCTCGCCGCCGTAGCGTCCGATGAGATCGCCGGGCCGCACGCCCGCGGACAGCCTGCGCGCCACCTCCCGCAGCACCGCGTCGCCGGCCTGATGGCCGAACGTATCGTTGACCGCCTTGAAGTGATCGAAGTCGGCCACCACCACCGCGAGCGGGGTCCCGTTGCGCTGGGCGCGGGCAAACTCCTCGGTCAGGCACTCGAGCGCCGCGGAGCGGTTCCACAGGCCGGTGAGCGCGTCGCGCGTCGCGCGCACGACCAGCGCGTCGCGCGCCTCGGCCAGCTCGCGCTTCTCGGTCACCAGCTCGCGCGTGCGCTCGGCCACCAGCCGCTCCAGCCGCCTGCGCTCGCGCCGCATGGCGCGCGTGTGCACCTGGAAGCCGATCAGCACGACGAGCAGGAAGAGGAACGCGACCGCGGCGAAGAACGGCGGCGTGCGCCACCACGGGACCAGCACGCGCAGCGAGAAGCTCGCGACCGCGGACGAGCCGCCGGTCGACGGCTCCACCACCTTCAGCTCGAACTGGTAGTCGCCGGCGGCCAGGGCGGGGTAGCGCAGCGAGTGCGCGGCGGTCTCCTGCCAGTCCTCGTCGATGCCGCGCAGGCGGTAGCGGAAGCGCAGCGTGCTGTCGAAGCGCAGGCTCGGCGAGCTGAACGCGACGGTCAGGGCCGCGCGCGACCAGGCCACCTCGTTCACCGTGGTGATCGAGAGGGGCGTGCGGGCGAGGGCGGCCCCGTCGATGCGGACCTCCAGGCGCGGCGGGTCGAACAGCCCGTCGGGCCGCAGGAGGTGCGACAGGCCGCGGCTGGTGCCGAGCCACACGGTGTCGTCGTCGTCGACGCGGAAGCCGCCCTCGCTGGTGTCGTCCCACAGGAGGCCCTCGGCGGTCGTGAGGTGCCGCCATGCCTTGCCGCTGTACACGTCGACGCCGCGGTCGGTGCCGACCCACAGCCACCCGCGCGGGTCGAACCTCACGAACACGATCCGCTCCGAGCTCACCGCCGGCCGCGACCACACGGCGCGCACGCGCGCGCGGGCGCCGGTCGGCCCGCCGGCGCTGACCTCGAGCTCGAGCAGGCCCGACAGGACGGCGCCGATCCACAGCGTGCCGGCGGGCGAGCAGCCGATCGCGGCGAGGCCGCGCTGGGCGCGCGCGTCGTCGATGGCCACGCGCTGCCAGCGCTCGCCGCGCAGCCGGAACAGCCCCGACGTGGAGATGAAGTAGAGCGAGCCGTCCGGCGACTCGGCCGCGTCGGTGTAGTGCTCGACCGGCAGCACCGGGTCGCTGACGAGCGTCGCGCCGCCGGTGCCGCCGCGGGCGTCGGCGCCGAGACGCCGGCCGCGGGCGCCGCCGCCGGAGCCGCCGCCGGTGCCGCCGCGGCCGCCGGTCCTGCCGGCGCGCCACTCGATGCGGTAGATGCCCTGGCTGGTCAGCGCCCACACGCGGCCGGCGCTGTCCGCGAACAGGCGCGCGCTGATCGGCAGCGTGGCCACGGCGCTCTTCGCGCCGCTCGGGTCGGTGCGGGTGACCTCGCCCGAGTAGCTCGACGCCCAGATGGCGCCGTCGGGGGTGCGGGCCAGCGTGTTGACCTGCCTCTGCGCGGCCGCCTCCGACGGCCACGCCTGCATCGTGCGGGTGTCGCGGTCGAGCGCCATGATGGCGCCGTCATTGGCGACCAGGAGCCTGCGCGGCGACACGCGCAGCGCATCCCACACGAGCGTGCTGGGCAGCCCCTGGCGGTCGGTCCAGCTCTCCCACTCGCCGTAGCCGACCCAGCGCATGATGCCGTTTCCGCGCGTGCCCAGCCACAAGAGGCCCTCGCGGTCGATCGCGATCGCCGAGATGCCGTACGGCGGCAGCCCGTTCCGCGCGTCGAACAGGGTCCACGCGCCGTCCTTCCAGCGGGCGAGGCCGCGGTCGGAGCGGGTGAGGACGGCGCCGTCGCGGTCCTCGGCGAAGCCCTGCAGGGGCGAGACGACGCCCGACTGCCTCGGGATGTCGCGCGCGGCGAACGACTGCGCCCCGGCGCGGAGGACTCGCAGATGGTGATATCCGCGCGCCCACAGGCGCGACTGGCGGTCGGCGAAGATCGCCTCCCAGCTGTCCTCCGGCACGCCCTGCGCGGGCCCCCACACGTGCGCCTCGCCGGCGACCACCTGGCACAGCGCGGTGCCGCAGCCGAACCAGGTGCCGAAGCCGGACGACGAGTACACCGCGCGGACCGCGCCGAGCTCGGGGCGCTCGCGGATGGCGGCGGCGTCGAAGAACTCCGCGACGCGCCAGTCGTCGCCGGTCGGGCTGCGGTGCGCGCGCAGGAGGTGGCCGCGGCTGGCGATGAGGACGTCGCCGTCGGCGCTCGACGCGAGCGGGTGTCCCTCGCTCGACGGGATGTCGGCGCCGTCGAGCGTGAGGGCGGCGAAGGCGTCGCCGCCCTCACCGGCGGCGGCGCGGTAGAGACGCGACGCGCCGGCGACCCAGATCCCGCCGGACGAGTCCTGGTGCAGGGCGGTCAGCTGCGCGTCGGCGATGCCGTGCTCGGCGCCGATGCGCTCGAATCCGGCGCCGCGGTTGCGGTAGAGACCGCCCTCGGTCGCCGCCCACAGCGCGCCCCGGCTGTCGGACAGGAGCGCCAGGACGGAGAGGTTGTCGAGCCCCTGGTCGCGGCCGTAGGTGCGCCAGCTGATCTCCTGCGCGCGCGCCGCGGCTGGCGAGCTCACGATGGCGATCGCGAGCGCTGCGCGGACGAGGACCCGATGTGGGTCTACCACGAGACTCTCAGATCGACCGTCGACGGCAGCGCTTGAGCGCAGCCCGTGCGCGCTCGCGGCACGAGATGTCGGACGAGGAGGGACGAGGAGGGACGAGGAGGGACGAGGAGGTCAGCCGCCCCACAGCCTGCCGCGCGTCTTCTCGCGCAGGAGCAGATAGAGGAAGAACGGGCCGCCCAGGAGTGCCGTGACCACACCGACCGGCAGCTCGGACGGCGCCAGCGCGACGCGGGCGAGCGTGTCGCACAGGACCAGCAGCGCGGCGCCCCCCAGCATGGCGCACGGCATCAGCACGCGGTGGTCGGGTCCGACCAGCGCGCGGCTGGCGTGCGGCACCATCAGGCCGACGAAGCCGACCGGTCCGGCCAGCGCGATGGCGGCGCCGACCAGGAGCGACGCGGTGGCGAACGCCGTCGCGGTGGCGCGCGCCGGCGCCACGCCGACCGACGCGGCGGCGTCGCCCCCGGCGCTGAGCGCGTTGAGATCGCGCGCCTGCGCGAGGAGCAGCAGCAGGCCCACCCCGACCGCCGGCGCGGCCCTCGTGAGCGACGGAAACAGGAGGCCGTCGAGCCCGCCCAGGAGCCACCGGATCATGCGCTGGGTCTCGCCGAAGCCGGCCACGTACTGGACCAGCATCGATCCGGCCGAGCAGAAGAGCGCGATGGTGATGCCGGCGAGGAGGAGCGTGGCCGGCGGCAGCTCGCTGCCCACGCGCGCCAGCCGCCACACGACCAGAACCGTGACGGCCGCGCCGGCGAGCGCCGCCAGGCCGATGCCGCTCTGGCCGAGCACGCTCTCGTCGATGCCGAGCTGGATGGCGATGAACGCGGCCAGCGAGGCGCCTGACGACACGCCGAGCGCGTACGGCTCGGCCAGCGGGTTGCGCAGCGCGGCCTGAAATGCGCAGCCGGCCCCCGACAGCGCCGCGCCGACCAGCGCGCCGCCCAGCACGCGCGGCAGGCGGTACTCGAACAGCGTGCTGCCGCGGTCGAGGAGGTCGCGCAGGTCGCTCAGCCGCAGCCGGCTGCCGCGGCCGACGTCGAAGTCGATGAGGAGCGCGGCCGCGATCGCGATCGCGGCGGCCAGCGCGAACAGGCCGATCGACGCGGCCAGGCGCGCGCCGCGCAGGTGGGGCAGGGCCGCGCGCGCCTCCGCCATGCTCAGCCCGGCACCGCGAACGGCGCGCCCGAGCCGGGCAGGGTCCCGACGTGCATCGGCACGGCGAAGGCCTCGGCGGTGGCCGGCGAGCGGAGCACGTCGACCGGCGGGCCGTCGGCGGCGATGCGCCCTCCGCCGAGCAGCACCACGCGATCGGCGGTGCGCGCGGCCAGGTTGAGATCGTGGGTGACGATGAGCGCGGTGGCGCCGCGCCGGTCGCGTTCGGCGGCCAGCGCGGCGAACAGCGCCAGCGCGTGGGCCGGATCGAGCGACGCGGTCGGCTCGTCGAGCAGGAGCAGCTCCGCGCCCTGGCAGAACGCCTGGGCCAGGAGCACGCGGCGCTGCTCGCCGCCCGACAGCTCGTCGAAGCGGCGCCCGGCCTGCTCGAGCACGTCGCAGCGCTCCATCGCCTCGGCCGCGGCGGCCAGGTCCGCGTCGCGCTCGAGCCCGAAGGGCGACGCGCCCTGGTGGGCGTAGCGGCCCATCAGCACGACCTCGCTCACCCGGTAGGGGAAGGCCAGGCGATAGCTCTGCGGCGTGTACGAGAGGCGGCGGGCCATGCGCCGGCGCGGCTCGCGCGCCGGATCGCAGCCGAGCACGCGGATCTCACCGCGCGTGGGCGCCACCAGCCCGCCGATGAGCCGCAGGAGCGTGGTCTTGCCGGCGCCGTTGGGGCCGATCGCGCACACGAGCTCGCCGGCGCCGATCGCCAGGTCGATCGAGTCGAGCACCGGCGGCGCACCCGGCGCGTAGGCGAAGCCGACCTGCCTGAGCGCGATCACGCGCGGACGATAGCACTGGCCGCCGCCCCGGGCCGGCGCGCTGGCGGGCCGGGTGAAGGCGTCGTGCCCTATCGCCGCGACGGGCCGGGCCGGCGCGCGCTGGCCGCGCTCGCCCGACGCCCGCTGCCCGGGCGATCCGCGCCGACGGCGCTGCCCTCGCTGCTGGCCCGCGCGAGCAGCATGGCCCGGCCGCACTCCTCGACGGCGCTGCAGCGGCAGCCGTCTTGCAGCCCGCGAAGAATGTCCTGCATCGCGGCGATTCGCTCGCGCTGGGCCTCGAGCTCGTCGATCTTGCGGCCGGCCAGCTCTCGCCAGCGCCTGGACAGCGGCGTCCGCTCGGGGAAGCCGGTGAAGAGCTCGCGTATCTCGGTCAGGCTGAAGCCGATCGCGCGGGCCCGCTGGACCAGCGCCAGGCGGTGGAGGTCGCCGGTGTCGTAGCGCCGCTGCCCGCCTGCTCGCCGGGCCGGGCCGACCACGCCGATCTGCTCGTAGTAGCGGATGGCGGATGCGCGGAGCCCGACCTGCCGTGCCACCTGCGAGATCGTCCACTGCTCCATGCCTCGCAGTCTAGCTGGGCGCGAATCGAATGCGAGGCCTTGACTTCGAGTCGACTCGAAGGCGCAGCCTCCCTCCCGGAAGAGCAGAAGAGAAGGAGGAACCGATGAAACCACTGTCCATCGCCATGACGTCCGCGGCGCTCGCGGGCGCGCTCGCCGGTCTGGAAGCGCCTGTCTGCGCACAGGGCGCCCAGCCCGCCGCGTCCGCGCGGGCGCACAAGGAGAGCCCGCTGGCCTGCGATCGCCTCGCGCTGTCGCCGGCAGAGCGCAAGCGCCACTTCGAGGAGCTCGGCCCGGCGCTGCTGGCGCGCAAGACCGGCGTGCGCGAGCTGACCGACGGCTACGCGCTCTCGTTCCCGCCCGACGCCGCCACGCTCCGCATGGTGGCGGAGTGGGCCCTCCAGGAGCGGGCGTGCTGCCCCTTCCTCGACATCGCGATCGCCCTCGAGCGCGAGGGCGGGCCGCTGTGGCTGCGCCTGACCGGCCGCAAGGGCGTCAAGGAGTTCATCGCGGCCGACGCCGCGGCCTGGATCGGGAAGCAGCAGGGCCCTGCCCGATGACGCGGCACGGCCGCGCCGCGGCCTCGGCGCTCGCGGCCGCCGCGCTCGCGGCCTCGGCGTGCGCGCCCGGCACCGAGGGCGGCTCTCGCGGCCGCGCCGCGCCCGACTTCGCGCTCGCGTCGCTCGGGGGCGGCACGGTCGCGCTGGCCGACCTGCGCGGCAAGGTCGTGCTCCTCCACTTCTGGGCCACCTGGTGCGCGCCCTGCAAGGTGGAGACGCCGCGCCTCGTGGACCTCGACCGGCGCTACCGCTCCGCGGGTCTGGCGATCCTCGCCGTCTCGATGGACGACGCCGGCCACGAGCAGGCGGCCGCGGCATTCGCGGCCGCGCACGGCGTGACCTTCCCGGTCCTCCGCGGCACCGCCGACATCGCCCGCGCGTACGGCGGCGCCCGCCTCCTGCCGACCAGCGTCCTCATCGGCCGCGACGGCGCGCTGCTCGAGACCATCGCCGGACTGCCCGGCGAACACGAGCTCGAGGCCGCGGTGCGCCGCGCGCTCGCCCGGCCCGGTGGATGACACGGCCGGGAGGGTCGGACCCGATCGGAGGGGAGCGAACGGGACCGGACCGTCAGGGCGAGAGCGGGCCGAGCGAGGTCGGGTCGCTGCGCGCCGCCCCCATCATGTCGGCCGGCGCGTCGGTCAGGAGCTGACCGGCCGACGCCCACGGCGCGCTCGCCGCCGGCGCGAAGCCGATCACCGCGTCCGCGAGGGTGGTGGGGAACGCGGCGAACCAGCCGGCCTCCAGGCCGGTCTCGCGCAGCTCGCCCTCGCCCGGCTCGCGCCCCTCCAGCCGCCCGCCCACGTACGCGTTGCGGGTGAACTCGTTGGCGCCGCTGGTCCCGTCGACCTCCATGAGCAGCGCGTCCGGGTTGACCAGCGGCACCGCGCCCTGCGAGATGCCGAGCAGGAGGTTCTGGGCGAACACGTTGTCGGTCGACGAGTTGAGGAACTGCACCGACGGCGAATCGTTCGTGGTGACGAACAGGTTCTGCAAGATCCGGTTCGCGCGCGCGCCCAGCTGCGGGTTGTCGGTCTCCTGCCAGAAGCTCACCCCGTGGCGCTCGTACACGGCGAACACGTTGTTGCGCACGAGGCTGTTGCGCACCGACGTGAAGTTGGCGCCCTGCGACAGCCCGTCGTGGAAGTAGTTGCGCTCGATGAGCGCGTAGTCGGTCGCGCCGCGCCCGCCGGTCGGGTGGGTGCCGGCCACCGCGTCGCACTCGGGGCTGTCGTACGCGATCCCGATCTCGTCGCAGGTCGACAGCGGGTCGGCGTTGATCTGGAAGTCGCTCGACGAGTTGGCGTAGAGCTCGTTGCCGCGCGCGATGAGCCAGTCGCTGCCGTTGGACAGGTAGATGCCGTGCCCGTCGCTGTCGCCGGCGTCGTGCGCGATGACGCTCTCGATCACGTACCAGTCGGACTGGCCGGTGAAGAACGGATCCTTGCTCTGATCGTGGCCGCTCGAGCGCAAGACCGCGATCCCGACCTGATGCTGGTCGGCGGCGTAGTCGATGCCGACCGCGCGCACGCCGTAGCTGCCGCCCACCACCTCGACCGCGTCGATCGCCACGTTGTCGACCGCCTCGAGGTTGAAGCAGCTGGCCCGGCCGCTCGCGCAGCAGTTGATGTGGGTCGCGAGCGAGCCGTCGCCCGCGAACGACCCGGCGAACACGATCGGCTGGTCGTAGGTCCCGCTCTGGTCGTCCGCGAGCTCGATGCAGGTGTCGTCGTAGGTGCCGGCCGCCAGCTGGACGAGGGTGCCTGGCTCGACCGCCGCCGCCGCCTCGTCGAGCGTGGTCGGGCTGTCGGCCGAGCTGCCGTCGCCGCCGCCCGACGGGCTGGCGTGGATGACCGCCTGCGGCTCCCAGTCCGGATCGGTGTAGTAGCGGTTGAAGCGCTCCGGGGTGCCGAGGAAGTCGCCGCCGCGGCTCACCGCCGGCCCGTCGCCGATGCCGGGCGGCACCTCGGCGCCGCCGTTGCCACCGCCGCCGCCGCCACCGCCGCCACCGCCGCCGCCACCGCCGTCGTCCCCGCCTCCGCCGCCGCCGCCGTCGTCGCCCACGTCGTCATCGCCGCCCGCGCGGCCGCCGGTGATCGTTCCGGTGCACGCGGCGAGCAGACATATCGCCAGCGCTCCCCGCTGGAGTGCTCCTCGCCCCATCGCCCTTCCTTGTCCCCCGAAGCGTCACGGGCGGTCAAGGAGCCAAGGGCGTGACACACCTCCCCCCTGTGCGAGCGCTGACCACACCCCTGCTCTCCGCCGCGCCGGCACATCGCCGACATCATTCGCGCGTCGCGTCACGAGCCGATCGATCCGGCAAGGTCTACCGGTGCGCGTCGCGCCACAGCAGCGCCTCGAGGCCGTGCAGCGCGAGTGCGAGGCGCGGCCCGGGCGACTTGTAGTAAGTCTCGGCCAGGAGGTGGACGCGGCCGTTCGCCACGGCCGGCACCCGCGCGCCCAGCGTCTGCCAGTCGCGTGCTGCGGCGGCGGGGTCGTCGGTGTGGACCGCGTCGAGGATGACGTCGGGCCGCGCCTCGATGATCGTCTCCGGCGCGATGTTGGGGTAGCGCGTGCGCGAGCCGGACAGGACGTTCTCGCCCCCGACCATCGCGAGCAGCTGATCGAGGTAGCTGCCGGGGCCGGCCGCGACCAGCCCGCGCAGCGCGCCCAGCTCGCGGTCGACGATCATCAATGTGCGGACCCGTCGCGGCCGCGTCCGCCCGCGCGCTCGCGCCTCGCCGATCGCGCGCTCCAGCGCGGCCCGCGCCGCGTCGGCCTCGCGCTGGCTGCCGAGCGCGCGCCCGGCCGACGACAGCCCCGCGAGCACGTCCTCGACGGTGTGCATCTCGAGCACGAGCGTGCGCGTGCCCCCCTGGCCGAGCGCCGCGGCCGTCCGGTTCTGCACCTTGTCGAGCACGACCAGGTCCGGCCGCAGCTGCAGGATCGCCTCGACGCTGGGCGACATGAAGTCGCCCACCACCGGCAGGCCGACCACCTGGGGTGGATAGTCCGAGAACCGATCGATCCCGACGATGCGGCTGACCCCGCCCGCCGCGGCGACGATCTCGGTCGACGATGGCGTCGTGGTCACCACGCGCCGGACCGGCGGATCTATAGGTGGCGCCGCCCCTGCCTGGCCGGACCCGGAGCGCCGGTCGGCCTTTGCGCCAGCGCTCGCCTCTCCCTTCGCATCGGCCTTCGTACCCGCCTGCCCACCGGCCGTCACCTCCGCCCCGGTCGGCTTCCCGTCCTGCCCGCCGTCGCCGCGTCCGCGATCGCACCCCGAGCTGGCCACGAGCGCGGCCCCGGCAGCGACCATCCACGCCGTCGTCAGGAGCGCGCCAAGGCGCGCACCCCGTGCGGGCGCGGTGGGCCGATCCCGGGCCGAGGGGCCGGAGCGGGCGGGGCTTATCAACAGATGGACCCAGTTATCCGCAGAGTTATCCACAGGCATTCACAACCGGCCAGGATCGCCGGTGATCTCGGAGTTTCATCACAAGTCTTTCTTCCACAGTCCACATGTTCTCATCGGATGCCATACACAATACCTGGTAGACCGCTTCTGGGTCACCTACCAGATTTAGTATTTCGAGCGGCTGTTTTTGTTGACGTCCGTCCTTCGTGAGAGCAGAGTCTCCGGTGCAGACGGCGCGCGCCGGGCTGCCAGCAGGTGGCCGCGCGCTCGCGGCCCGACCGGGCGCGCCGATCTGTCTGATTTCTATTGTTTTCTGTCTGTATCGGCTGCGCCGCCAGGCCCGCCAGAACGCTCTCGCGAAGGGGGACCGACTCATGGAAGCTCGACCCGTCGGAAGGAAGCCCAAGGGCTCCACGCCTCCCCACGTCTCGATGGGGAACGGCAAGTCCAACCACAAGACCGGGAGGACCGCGCCTGGAGACACCAAAGGGCCTGGGCTCACCTTCCCGCGGACCTTCACCCGGGCGGGCACCGACCCGTTCGAGGAGGTCGAGTGGGAGCTTCGCGACGCGTCGATTCGCGGTGCGGATGGCCAAGTCTACTTCGAGCAGAAAGGGGTCGAGTTCCCCCGCGCCTGGAGCCAGACCGCCACCAACGTGGTCGTTCAGAAGTACTTCCGCGGGCCGCTGGGCACGCCGCAACGCGAGTCGTCGGTCCGCCAGATGATCGGCCGGGTCGCCGACACGATCTATGGATGGGGGAAGGCGGCCGGCTACTTCAAGACCAGCGAAGACGCGGTCGCGTTCCGCGACGAGCTGGTGCACCTGCTCCTCCACCAGAAGATGGCGTTCAACTCGCCGGTCTGGTTCAACGTCGGCGTCGAGGACCACCCGCAGTGCTCGGCCTGCTTCATCAACTCGGTCGACGACTCGATGGGCTCCATCCTCGACCTGGCCAAGACCGAGGGGATGCTGTTCAAGTACGGCTCGGGGACGGGGTCGAATCTATCGTCGCTGCGCTCGTCGGCCGAGCTCCTCAACGGAGGCGGCACCGCGTCCGGCCCGGTCTCGTTCATGCGCGGCTTCGACTCGTTCGCCGGCGCGATCAAGTCGGGCGGCAAGACCCGCCGCGCGGCCAAGATGGTCATCCTCAACGCCGACCATCCGGACATCCTGCAGTTCATCCGGTGCAAGTCCTCTGAGGAGAAGAAGGCCTGGGCCTTGATCGAGGCGGGCTACGAAGCGTCGTTCACCGGCGAAGCGTACTCATCGATCTTCTTTCAAAACTCGAACAACTCGGTGCGCGCGACCGACGATTTCATCAAGGCCGTAGTGGACGACGGCCCCTGGGTGACGCGCGCGGTGAAGGACGGGCGGGTGATGGACACCTATCGGGCGAAAGATCTGAT
>DATFRY010000608.1:0-16221 GCA_035262925.1 Kofleriaceae bacterium
TGATCGACAGCCCGGCCGGCGCCGTGAACGCCGCGCTGATGCCCTTGATGAGACGCGTGGCGATGAGCAGCGGCCCGGCATCGGCCAGCCCGCCGAGCGCCGACGCGATGACGAACACCGCCAGCGACACAAGGAACATCCGCCGTCGCCCCAGCAGATCGGCCGCGCGCCCGCCCAGCAGGAGAAAGCCCCCGTAGCCGAGCACGTACCCGCTCACCACCCACTGCAGCGAGGCGTTGGACATCCCCAGATCGGCGCCGATCGACGGCAGCGCCACACCGATCATCGACACGTCGAGCGCATCGAGAAAGATCGCCCCGCACAGGGCCAGCAGCATCCCGCGCGCCCGCGCGCTCAGCTGTTCGACGCCGCCATGAGGCGCAGGCAAGACATGAGTGGACGACACGACGCTTCTCCTCGGTCCAAGGTGTACGGCGGCGGCCTGATACGGCCACCGCAGCGGGCGCCCGGCGCGGCCACTGACGCCGGATCGGCCAGACAGCCCGCGAGACGACTGATTGCCAGTACAACCATCTAGAGAGCCGCCCGGCCGGCGTCAAACACAGTCGCGCGATCTCGCGGCCGATCAGGCCGGCCGGCGGTCGTGGGCCGGCCGGGTGGCGACCCGATGCCGGCATCGGCGGATTCGGACCCGCGCGCGGCGTCAGCGCGGCCGCCGCCGCAGCCGCTCGAGCAGCCCGGAGGCCCGCGCGGCGTGGCGCGCCCTGCCCTGGCGCAGCGCCTCGGCGGGATCGAGGTCGCGGTCCCCGGGGCGGGCGAGGTCGGCGATGTAGATGACCACGACGACGGCCCGCGGCGTGAGGAGCGCGGCGAACCACTGGTAGCGGGGGAGGTCCTCGATCATCGAGCGGCCGCCGCCAGGCTCGTCCTCCTCGTGGATGCCGTGCGGCAGGCTGGTGTCGGTCGTCCACGCCCGGGTGCCGGCGGCGCTCGCCGTCCGGGTCGGACGATCCGGGATGTAGCGCCCCTTCAGCCGCTCCGGGTGGACCTCGATGGTCCTCGCGGAGGCCGGATCGATCGCGAAGCGGTGGACCTCCACGCGCGCCCAGCCGCCCTCGGCGTCCTTCTCGGCGAAGGCGAGCACGTGGTCGCCCTGGCGGTCGACCGCGCGGACGAAGCGCTCGTCCGTGGTGGGATCGAGGACGAGCTCGAGCTCGCCGAGGTCGAGCAGACGCTCGCCGCCGCGGTGATGGACCCGCGAGGCCGGCGGCGCCGCGCCGCAGGCGGCGAGGAGCGTGGCGGCGACCAGGACGTCGAGCCCGCGCGGCACGGTAGCCCGACTCTATCACCGGGCGCCCGGGACCGTTCCCCGGCCCCGCTCAGCGCAGCTCGACCAGCATCTTGCCGATGTTCTCGCCGCGGAACAGGCCCACGAAGGCCTCGGGGGCGCGCTCGAGCCCGGCGACCACGGTCTCGCGCCACCTGATGCGGCCCTCGCGGATCCAGCGCGCCATGTCGGCGGTGAACGCCGGCATGTCCTCCTGATGATCGGGGGTGATGAAGCCCTGCAGCGCGATTCGCCTGGTCACGGCCAGGTAGAGATGAGGGAGCACCGGGGCGGGCGTCTCCTCGTTGTACTGCTCGATCATCCCGCACAGCGCGAAGCGAGCGAAGTCGTTGGCCACGGCCAGCGCCGCGTCGAGCTGAACGCCGCCGACGTTGTCGAAGTAGACGTCGATCCCGTCGGGGCAGGCGGCGGCCAGCGCGGCCCGGAAGTCGCCCGCCGTCCGGTAGTTGATGGCGGCGTCGACGCCGAGCTCGTCGCGCAGCCACGCGATCTTGGCGTCCGACCCGGCCGACGCGACCACGCGACACCCGTGCAGCGCGGCGATCTGGCAGGCGATCGATCCGACCGCGCCGGCCGCCGCCGACACGAACACGGTCTCGCCGCGGCGCGGACGGGCGACGCGAAGGAGGCCGACATAGGCGGCCAGACCCGGCCCGCCGAGCGCGCCGAGATACGCCGGAAGCGGCGCCACGCCCTGGTCGACCCGGGTCGCTCCGCTCGCGTCGACCAGCGCGCGGTCGCGCCAGCCGGCGAAGTGCGCGACCGTGTCGCCCGGCGCGAAGCCGGGCGCCGCCGATGCCTCGACCACGCCCACCGCGGCGCCCTCGAGCGGCTCGCCGAGCCGGAATGGCGGGATGTAGCTCTTCCCCTCCCGCATGCGCCCGCGCATGTAGGGGTCGACCGACATCCATCGATTGCGGACCAGGACCTGTCCGGCGCGCGGCTCGTCGAGCCGGCGCTCCACGAGCGCGAAGTTCTCGGGGCCGGGCAACCCGACCGGCCGGCTCACCAGGTGGACCTCTCGTGCGATGACGGACAACGCGCCCTCCCTTGTTGCTGATCGCAACGTACGGTGGTGGGTGCGGCTGTCAATCGACCCGTATTCGCGCATCGTCTCGAGTCGGCGTCCCGGTGGATCTCGCGCCATGCTCTCCTTCGTCCGGGCATGGGAAGAACGATGGCGTGCGCGCGCCTCGATCGGTCAGGCGCTGTGGGTCGGCAGCCCGTGGCGACCCGATCGCACCCGTGTACGATGCGGATCGATGAAACGCGTGGGCCTCGCCGGTGCCGGTGCGCTCGTCGTCCTGGTCGCGTGCGGCGCGGGAGTCGGCGAGCCGGCGCCGGACGAGGCGAGCCGCGAGCGCGACCGGCCGGACCCGGAGGCGCAGGCCATGCACGGCAGCGGCGTCCTGCTGGTGCGGCCGCATGCGCCGGTGCGAGCGGCGTCCGAGCGCGGGCCCGGGCGCGTGCCGCTGCGCGTGCGCGGCGAGACGCGCGGGCTGCTCTATCTGCCGGCCCGCCGGGCCCACCCGCCCGGGCTGCTGCTCCTCCTGCACGGCGCGCGCGGAGGAGCAGAGCGGATCATCGAGCGCTTCGAGCCGGCGGCCGAGCGGCTCGGCCTGCTCCTGGTCGCGCCCGAGTCGCGCGGACGCACCTGGGACGTCATCGAGGGCAAGGCCTTCGGCCCCGACGTCGCCGCCATCGACGAGGACCTCGGCGCGGTGTTCGACGAGCGCGAGATCGACCTCGGGCGCCTCGCGGTCGGCGGATTCTCCGACGGCGGGACCTATGCCCTCTCGCTGGGCGTGGGCAACGGCCAGCTGTTCCGCGCCATCATCGCCTTCTCGCCCGGCTACGCCGTCGCGACGCGGCTGGCCGGCCGGCCGCGCGTCTTCATCTCGCACGGCACCAGCGACAGCGTGCTGCCGATCGACCAGACCAGCCGGCGCATCGTGCCCTTCCTCCGCGGGCTCGGGCTGGATGTGCGCTACGTCGAGTTCGACGGCGACCACGAGGTGCCGGAGGACATCCGGTCGGCCGGGCTGGCGCTGATCCCGCCGCGCTGATCGGCCGCTCCGGGCGGCCGCTCCGAGCGGGCTCGTCGCTCCGGCCGTGACCGCGCCGCGCGGCTCAACGTCGCGCGGTCGTCGCTCCGGCTGTGTCCGCGCCGCGCGGCTCACGTCGCGCTCAGCTCGGATCCAGCGGGAACAGCGCGACCGTGCACACGCGGTTGCCGAGGCGGTCGCCGATCGGCAGCGAGCGCTGGACGCGCGGCCACAGATGCAAGCCGCGCTCGGTCGCGCGCGCGCGCCAGACCTCGAGGTCGTGGTCCGCGGTCGCGGCATCGGCGGTGAAGAGGACCAGCAGGACCAGGCCGTGCGCGATCGTCGGATCGCCGGCCAGCTTCTTCACGTCGCCCCACACCGGCGCCTGCAGGGCGCGGGCGTAGCTGCGGTTGGGCCCGAGCTGCCGGAACTGGGCCACGACCTTGATCTCGATCCACAGCGCATCCCCGAGGGCGTCGTCGTCGAGCGGCGCCCCGGCGTCCGGCGTCACCACGAGGTCGCAGCGGGCACCGGCGCTGCGCTTGCGCCGGGCCCGGTCGCGCGGGAATCGCTGCTCGGGGAAGACTCCGTAGCCCCCGGCGCGCAGCGCGGCCTGAAGGACGGGATGCAGCTCGAGCTCGCCGCGCGCGTCGAGCCCGTCCACGGCCTGCTCGAGCTCGATGGCGTCCGAGGCGCGAGCCAGCCCTCTGGCCAGCGCGTCGGCCAGCGCGGACCACGACCAGTCGATCATGCGCCGAGCGACGGAGGCGGGCACCTGTCCACCCAGCCGGTGGCTCGCTCGTAGGCGCGTGCGAGCTGGAGGCAGGCCAGCTCGTGGTGGGGGGGAGCGATGATGTGCATCCCCATCGGCAGCCCTTCCCGGCTGAAGCCGACCGGGACGTTCAGGGCAGGGCAGCCGGCCATGGTCGCCGCGATGCTCACCTCCATCCAGCGATGATAGGTGTCCATCGGCCGGCCGCCGATCTCGCGCGGCCAGTGGAGCGCGGCGTCGAACGGAAACACCTGCGCCGACGGCAGGACCAGGAGCTCGTGGCGCGCGAAGAGCGCGCGCACGGCCTCGTACCAGGCCGTGCGGCCGGCGAGGGCGCGCACGATGTCGGCGGCGCCGAGCTCCGCCGCGCGCGCGGCCTCCCACTGGAGCTCCGGCTTGACCCGCGCGGCCATCGCGGGATCGGCCAGGATGTCCCTGCGCGAGCAGCTGACCTGGAAGGCGCGGAGGACCAGCCAGCTGTCCCAGACCTGGTCCATGGGGAATTCCGGTCGCACCTCGTCGACGATGCAGCCGACCGCCTCGAGCGCGCGCAGCGCGTCCGCGCACAGGTCGAGGACGCCCGCCTCGAAGCGGAGGTGGCCGCCCAGATCGCCGAGCCAGGCCACGCGGGTTCCGGCGAGGTCGCGGTCGAGATCGCCGGCAAACACCGCGGGGTCCTCCCGGCTGGACAGGGGGGCGCGGGGGTCGTAGCCGGCCAGCACGGACAGGAGGAGCGCCAGGTCGCCCACCGTCCGGGCCATCGGGCCGACCACGCCGAGATCCGGCTGAAAGACGGCGCCCTCGCCGGCCGGGACTCGACCGAAGGTCGTGCGGAACCCGAGCACGTTGTTGAACGCGGCCGGATTGCGAAGCGAGCCGGCGTGATCGCTGCCGTCGGCGACCGGCACCATGCGCAGCGCCAGCGCGGCCGCCGCGCCGCCGCTCGAGCCGCCGGCCGTCCGCGCCGTGTCGTAGGGGTTGAGCGTCGTGCCGAACACCGGGTTGTAGGTCTGCGAGCCCAGACCGAACTCCGGCACGTTGGTCTTGCCGATGAGGATGGCGCCCGCCCGCCGCAGGCGCTCGACGAAGATGGCGTCGGCCTCCGGGATGAAGTCGGCGAAGATCGGCGATCCCCAGGTCGTGCGGATGCCCCGCGTGGGCGCGAGGTCCTTCACCGCGTGGGGCAGCCCGTGCATCCAGCCCCGGTCCTCGCCGCGCGCGAGCTCGGCGTCGCGCTCGGCCGCCTGCCGGAGCAGCGAGTCGCGATCCTGGAGCGAAACGATCGCATTGACCAGCGGATTGACCCGGTCGATGTGGTCGAGATAGGCCGCCATCACCTCCGCGCACGAGAGCCGGCGGGCGCGGATGGACCGCGCCAGCGCGCGCGCGTCCATGAGCACGATGTCGGGCGGGCTCACGCGAGGAGCATAACAGGCACGCCAGCGCACCCGTGGACCCGCCGCGGCCGGCGCCCATGTCTGCTACTGCCGGCGCTGCGGCAGGGCGTCCGCGATGTCGTAGTAGTCGCCCTTGTCGGCCACGAAGATGTGCCCCGCCAGCCTGGTGCCGGTGGGCGGATCGAAGGCGCCCATGGCGACGCCGATCGCGTCCTTCTCGATGGGGTCCCAGAAGAGCACCGAGCCGCAGGTCGAGCAGAAACCCCGTCGCACCGCCTCGGACGAGCGGTACCAGGTGAGCCTGTCCTCGCCGCGGATCGTCAGGGCGCCGCGCGGCACGGTGGTCGATGCCCAGACGTGCCCCGATTGCCTGCGGCACTGCGAGCAGTGGCAGGCATCGGGCGGCTCCAGGGGGCCGCGGGCCTCGAAGCTCACGGCCCCGCAAAGGCAGGATCCTCTGTGCATCGCGCGCTCCTTTCTCGATGAGCGCCAAGTGTGGCAGACCGGGGCGATGGACGAGCGGCGGGGCCTGCGAATTGCACCGCAGTGAGAGATGACACCGAGGATCAATGTCGCCAGGACGCTCGCCGGCGGGCTCCTGGCAGGAGTCGTCCTCATCGCCGCCAACGTCGTCGCGCAAGTCGTGCTCAGCGAGCGCGTTCAGCACGAGATGAACACGTGGATGGCGGGCGCCGCCGACCGAATGCAGGCGAGCGGCGCCGGCGTGGCGGCCGGCATCGCGATGAAGCTCGTGATCGGCGCGATCCTCGTCTGGCTCTACGCCGCGGCGCGCCCGCGGCTGGGCCCGGGCGCGAAGACAGCGAGCTTCATCGCGGTGACCGTGTGGCTGCTCGCGGCGATCTTCTTCTCCGACTTCCCGCTCACCGGGATGATCTCGTGGGCCACCTACGCCCGGCTCGAGGCGCTGCAGCTCCTCGCCTTCCTCGCGGCCGCGTGGGCGGGCGCCGCGGTCTACCGCGAGCCTTGACCCGGCGCTCGCCGCCCGCGGCGCTACTGCAGGCAGGACCAGGTCATGTCGGGCGGCGATCCGGGCCCCTCGACCGGGCAGCCCAGCCACAGCTCGGCGAAGCGGTCGCATCCCCAGGTGACCGTGGACCAGACCGGGCTGCAGATCTCGTCGACCGGATTGCCGTCGCGGTAGACCTCGCGACACTGAACGCCGCGGAACTCGGCATCGGCGGGCGGCATCTCGGGCGTGACGGCGCACCAGCCGGTCTCGAGATCGGGGCACTCGGCCTCGCCGTGGACGAAGCTGCCCACGCAGCCGCCATCGCAGGAGAGCTCATCGAGGAGCGGGCTGCCGGACAGCGGGATCTCGATGTGCATGTCGGGATCGAAGCCGTCGAGGAATCGCTGCCCGCTGGCCACGTCCGCCTCCTCGCGCTGGACCACGTAGCCGGCCGGTATCTCGCGCACGCCGTAGGGCCGCCACGGCTCGGTCGTGAAGAGGAGCGCGGACTGGGTGTCCTGGTAGCCCTCGGGCAAGGCGAAGAACTCGTCGATCCCCAGCTCGGTCGAGGCCGCCCCGTCCTGCGGCAGGGGCAGGACCAGGAAGTTCCCGTCGGCGTTGCTCGTCCCCAGCACCCGGTCGGTGCAGGTCGCGTCGTGGCATCGATCGAGGCGACCGTTGTCGTTTCGATCGGCGTAGGCGACGAGCACCCCGATGGCCCAGTCGAACGGGATCGACCACTCGGGGTGCTCCGGGTCGTCGATCTGGTCGCCGTCGGCCAGGCTGGGATAGAACGCGTCCTCGGGCGGCGCGCTGTCGAGCTCGACCTGGAAGTGGCTGTCGTCGATCGCGAGGCCGTCGACCTCCTGGATGATCTGCTGGGTCTGCGATCCGGCCTCCCACGACGAGCAGGAACCGACTCCGTACTGGTAGCCGCCGGAGAGCTTCCACACGGTCGCCAGCTGGAGCGGCTCGTCCGGCAGCGCGCCGACGACCGTGCCGCTCAGGCGCGCGAGCAGCTTGCCGTTGTTCGAGTCGTCTGCCAGCTCATCGCAGGCGGTGAGGGTGAGGATGGCGACCAGCGGCAGCACATGGGTTCGCAGGGTTCGCAGCTTTCGCATTCGCATGACGTCTCCTTTCAGGTCACCCTCTCCAACGAACGAGGCGCGCCGGGCGGGAACGGCCGCGGCCACGGTCACCACCGCCAGCCCAGGGCCGCGCGCAGCAGGAGCGCCTGCCGGAGCTCGAAGCCGGAGGCGAGGCGCGGCGCGACCCAGCCGGCCAGACCCTCGACGCGCAGCGCGAGGCGCGGCGCCACGCCGAACTCGGCGCCGAGCGAGGCCAGCGCGTCGAACGCGAGGCCGTTCCGCGTCTCGTCCGGCCCCGCGATGCGCAGCCTCTGCCGGATGTACGCGGCGCCCACCTCGACCCCGGCATACGGCAGGGCCCAGCCGATCGGATAGCGCCAGCGCGCGCCCGCCTCGGCCCAGAGCTCGTCCTGCTGCCCGGCGATCAGGCGGCCGGAGAGATCGCTGCGCGACAGCTCGCCGCCGATCGAGAGCTCGAGCGGCCCGCGGCCGCGGCGAAATGCAGCCCCCACCCTCGCCGTGCTGTCCTGCCCGCTCACCGTCGCGCTCGCCATCGAGTAGGTCGCCTCGAGGGAGTGCTCGCGCGGCCGGCCGACCCCGCGGCCGCCGACCTCGAACGCGGGCACCCGCTCGAGCGAGGAGTCGCGGAGCTCGGTGGCGACCGACGGCCGCAGGGTGACCACGCCGGTCATGACGAAGCCGCCCGACGGCTTTCTCACCACGTAGCGGCCGGGCGGCAGCGCCAGGCGCATCTGCTTGCCGGCCGGTTTTTCGGCCTCCGCGACCAGCTCGCCGCCCTCGGCGGTGCTGACCACGTAGCGCCCCGACAGACCGCGAGCCAGGACCAGGCTGCTGCCGCGCCGCCCGGGATGGGTGAGCACGAGGTCGCCGGTCCCGCGCACGTCGATCTCGTGCCCGGGGTGCTGGGGGCCGACCCGCGCGCGCGTCGACTGGGCGAGCGTCCTCTCGTAGGCGTACGAGTAGGCCTCGAACAGCGTGACGTCGCCGTCGCCGTCGCGGTCGGCGGCGCCGCGCAGCCCGGAGATCAGATGATGGGTGAACAGCCCGCCGCCGAGCGCGTCCCACTCCTGCGCCGGCTCGGCCGGTCCGGCCGCGGTGAGGATCACCTGCCCCTCGATCGTGGCGACCGGCAGCGCGAACGGCTGCTCGACCGCCGCGCCCTTGACCCGGATGAGCGAGCCCGAGGAGCAGGCGTCGATCACGAGGAGGCGAAGGCGCGCGGGGATGGCGGCGAGCAGCGCGCGCAGCTCCCAGTGCGGCAGGAGCGTGCCGCCGAGGCGCAGCGCCTGGCCGTCGGCGTGGCCGGAGTAGTAGACGACCAGGATCGGCTCGCGCCCGGCCGCGACCAGCTCGCGGGTCCGGCCCTGGATCTCTTTCAAGGCCTGGCGGACGGCGTCGGCGCTCGCGTTGACCACCAGGTATGCGCGCGACTCGGTGACGTCGCCGAGCGTGGTGAAGGCGTCGTACATCCGGCGCGCGTCGCGCTCGGCGTAGCGCAGGCGCGCATCGCCGCGGCCGCCCTGCTCCTGGCCGATGGTCAGGGCGAGCCACACCGGATCGGCGTGCGCCGCGTGGGTCGCGGCCAGGAGCGGGATGAGCGCGAGCGCCGCGCATCGCGGTCCCCTCATGGCTTGCGGAACCAGATGGTGGCGTGGTCGTCGGACAGCTCGAGGTGCATGTCGCCGATGCCGCCGCCGCCGGCGCGCGCGGCGGCCAGCGCGGCGGCGAGAGCCTCGCGCACCGCGTCCTCGTCCTGGTCGCCGCGAGCGAACACGGCGACCAGCCGCTCCTCCCCGCGACGCGCGTCGAGCCGGAGCCCGACCGGCAGCTGGCCGCGGCCGGCTGCCAGAGGCGCGCCCGCCGCGTAGCGCGAGATGGTCCCGCTGTCGTCGATGCCGAGCAGGAGGAGGCGGCGCGCGTCCGGCGCCGCGTAGGCGAACGACAGCCGGTCGCCCGGGCGCAGCGCCTGCCCGTCGCTGGCGGCGAACGTCTCGCCGCCCCGCCGCACGTAGGTGGTGAAGGCGATGGCCGGACCGCGCGTGCGGATCGCGGGCGCCTCGCCGCGCGGCCTCACGAACAGGAGCGCCCCGGCCGCCAGCGCGCAGGCCAGCCCGACCGCGACCGTTCCGCGCGAGCCGAACCGGGCGCGGCGGCGACGATCGACGCGCGCGCGCACCGCGCGGACCAGCTCGTCGGGGGGATGGGCCGCGAGGTAGCCCGCGCGCGCGTCCGCGATCGCGGCGACGCGCGCGGCGCAGTCATCGCACGCGGCGGCGTGGGGGGGCGGCTCTCCGCCCGCGGAGACACGTTCGAGCTCCGGTCCGCTGAGGTGAGTCGTCATGTTCCTGGCTCCGGGGTGGCGATCAGGGTGTGCGCGGCGCTCACGATCGCCTGCAGGCGCTTGCCGATGGTGCGGCGCGACAGGCCGGTCTCCACCGCCAGCTCCTCCTGGGTCATTCCGTCGAGGAAATAGAGCACCGCGAGGCGAGCCGCCTCCGGCTCGAGCGACGCGATGAGGCGGTGCGCGAGGACCAGATGCTCGCCGCTCGGCGCGGTGAAGCGATCGAGCGCGTCGCCCGCGCGGACCTCGTCGCTCGCGTCGCCGCGCACCGGGTTGCGCCTGCGCCGGCGCAGGAGGTCGATGCAGAGGTGATCGGCGATCTGGCGCAGCCACGCGGCGGGGTCCGCCTCCGGCCGGTAGCGCGGCGCGGCCTCGACGGCCCGGGCGAACACCTCCTGCACGGCGTCCTGGGCCTCGGATTCGCTGCCGAGGTAGGCCAGGCACCGCCGGTAGAGGGCGAACCCGCACCGCTCGTACAGGGCTGCAAGCTCGCGGTCTCCCATCGACTCCATCCATAACGAACGACGGCCGCGGACTGGGAAGCAATCGCCTCGGTCCGCGTCGGGCGGCCGCTCCGGACGCTGGGCGCGTCCCGGCGTGCGACCTGGGGCGCCGGACCGCCTCCTCCTGGCATGAAGAGTGTGTTCGTCCTCATGTCTCCGCGCGCGCCGGGCTGGTCGCCATCCGGGAGGAGTCGACCCACTGCGCCGCAGCGAGCCGTGTCCCTGAGCGAGGCGCTCCAGCGGGAGGTGGAGACGTTTCGCCAGCGCTACCGCGACGGCCTCGGCGGCGAATGGCTCGAGTTTCACGACCGCGGGCTCGGCGTCGGCTTCACCGAGACGGGCCTGTTCGGCGGCCTCCTCGAGATCCGCCCCGACGGGACGGGGACGTACGAGAGCTGGGGCTTTCGCAGCCGCGGCCGGGCCGACTTCCGGTGGCGTCCGACGGCTCCCTGGCAGGTCGAGATCTCGGGGGCCCGTACCGTCGACGTCGACGGCGACCGCGACGACGACGAGGAGGACCCGCCCTGCGTGGTGAGCTACGACTTCTTCGCCGACGAGGACTCCGGCCTCGTGCTCATGCGCCAGGCCCCGGCCGCGGGCGGCGACGACTCGTTCTGGCTGACCGCCGGGCCGCTGCGCCTGGTCCGGCCGTAGAGCGTCCTGCCGGCGCGCGCCTACTCGTCCTGGCGCCGCGCCGTGACCGACAGCTCGCCGTCCTCCGACACGCTCACGACCACGTCGATCGGCCGGCAGCACACGACACAGTCCTCGACCGAGCGGCCGCCCGCCTCGTCACCCGTCACCGTGGTCCACTCCCCGCAGTACGGGCACTGCACCTCGGTCTCCACCGCCCGAGCATAGCCCACGCGTCCCGCCCGGCCGAGCAAGAGGCCACCTCGGCGAGCACCCGAGCGCTTGACGTGGACCATCCCGACGCTACATCAGCGGAGATGGACGTCGCGATCTGGTCCGACTTCGTCTGACCCTGGTGCTACGTCGGTCTCGTCGAGATCGCGAAGCTCGGTCGGGAATACGACCTCACCGTCGACTGGCGGCCGTTCTTCCTGAGGCCGGACACGCCGCCGGAGGGCCGGCCCCTGCCTGCCTACGTGCGCGCGCGCGCCAGTGACCCGAACGATCCGCTGAAGAAGCGCGCCGCCCGCGAGGGGCTGGTCATGGTGCGGCGCGAGATCGTGCCGTCCACGCGCCGAGCGCACGAGGCCGCCGAGTTCGCGCGCGCCCGCGGCCAGCTGAGCCCGATGCACGCGTCTCTCTTGCGCCGCTACTGGACTGACGGCGAGGACCTCTACTCGTTCGACACCCTGCGCAGGGCAGCCGAGGAGGTCGGCCTCGATCCCGACGAGCTCGAGCGCGCCATCGAAGCGGGCACCTACCGCCCGGCCGTCGAGGAGAGCGTTCGCGAGGCCCACGAGCTGGGCATCCACGCCGTCCCGACCTTCATCTTCGACGGCCGCCTGGCAGTGCAGGGCGCGCAGGAGCTGCCCGTCTTCCAGCGGGCCATGCGCGAGCTCGGCGTCGCGCCGCGCAGCGCTCGCCCGGGATGACGCGACGAGGAGCCACGCGGATCACGTCCGCGCGACCATCCGGACTCGCAGTCGTGGACGGCTGGCGCCGCTCGTGAAACAAGACTCGTCATGAGTCGTCGAGCCTGGGTGTGGGGCTTCGCCGCGTGGATCCCGTCGCTGATCACGTTTGCCGACTGTCGTTCATGCTACGGTCGCGCGGAGCAATGCGATCCGGCGCCATCTCATCGAAGCGGATGGGCGCGGCCAGCAGGAGGCTCGGCTGGCTGACCTGTCTCCTGCTGTCCCTCGCCGCCGCGGCCTGCTCGGGAGACGGCTCCGGCGGGATGGGAGGCGCGTCCGACGACGACGACGGCGGCGACGGATCCACGGTCGGCGACGACGGCGGCGACAGCGCAGACGACGGCGGCGACAGCGGCGACAGCGGCGACGATGGGGGCGACGCCGGCGGCGATCTCTCTCTGTCGATCGATCCACCGGCGGCGACCATGGCCGACGGCGATCAGCTGCGGATGGTGGCCATCGCCGCGTTCCCCGGCGGCAATCGCGAGCCGGTGCTGGCGGACTGGGCGTCGCAGGATCCATCGATCGTCGACGTGCGCGTGACCAGCGACGGCGCCGCTCACCTCGAGGCGCTCGAGGTGGGCGAGACGACCGTGACCGCCGGGTACCAGGGCCTCAGCGCGACCGCGTCGATCGTCGTGGTGCAGGTCATCGAGGGCCTGCGCGTCATGCCGGGCGACGTCACGCTTCCGCCCGAGTTCTCGGTCCAGATCCGCGCCGTCGACGGAGCCAGCGACGTCACCGACGACGTCACCTGGACCGTGGCCGACGGCGACCTGGGCCAGGTCGGCGACACGGCCGGCAGCAAGGGCCTCTTCACGGCGCTGGCCGCGGGTCAGACGACCGTGACGGCCAGCGCGGGCGGGCAGAGCGCGAGCATGACGGTCGACATCTTGCCCACCCGACTGATCGGCCGCGACGGGCTCCCGCCCCCGGAGCCCAGCTCGCTCCTCCACCAGCCGATCGTCGCGATGGGCGGAACCGGCGCGGCCACCGCGGCGTGGACCTACCAGGTCAGCGGCGAGGTGTTCACCGGCGGGCACGACGGCACCGACTGGACCGACCGCGTCCAGGTCAACGCGCAGCAAGAGCCGCCCGATCACGCCGTCGGCGAGCGCATCGCGGCCAGCGAGGCCGGCGCCCGCGTGCTGGTGTGGAACGGGCTCGACTACCTGTACTCGACCTACGCGCGCCCGGGCGCCGCCTTCGGCGTGGTCCGCCGCGTGCCCACGGCGCTGCCCAACTTCGGCCAGGCCTACATGGGCGTCGTCGCGCTGACCGTCACGACGAGCGGCGACGCCATGCTGGTGTGGCACGGCGGTCCCAGCACGTTCTTCAACCGCTTCGACGCCGCCGCGAACCGCTGGTCGCCGCCGACCCAGCTGGCGCAGCTGGTCGGCGCCACCGCCTTCAGCCCCGACGGCGACGGGGTCACCACCTGGTTCACGGTCGACGGCCAGGAGTCGACATTGCACGCCGCCCTGCTGGTGGGCGGCACCCAGATCCAGGGCGACGAGGCCCTGTTCACGTCCACACCGGTCGGCATCGAGAACGTCACCGTCGCGATCAACGACGCACGCGACGTGGTGGTGGCGTGGACCGCCGACGACAGCGACTTCAACGACGTCCCGCACGTGGCCCAGTTCTCGACCGAGCTCGGCTGGCACACCAATCGCCTCCTGCCGGCGCCGCCCGACATCACCGCCCACTCGCTGCGCGCCGACATCAACGAGTCCGGGCAGGCGATGGTGGCGTGGGCCGACCCGCAGGGGTTCGGCGTGTACGCCAACCGCTACACGCCCGCCGACGGCTGGCTGCCGGTCGATGTCCTCAGCGACTCCGTCGGGCTGGCCACTCCGCAGATCTTCGATCTGTTCCTGACCACCTCGGGCCACGCGATCTGCTTCTTCGAGCCGTCGGAGAGCTTCGTGGCCTTCCCGTTCAAGTATCGGCGCTTCATCGCCGGACAGGGCTGGGCACCGATGGAGACGATCGACGTCACCACCTGGGTCGGCTGGCCCAACCAGAGCTTGCGGGTCGCTTACAACCGCGCGGGTCGGGGCGTGCTGTCGTGGCAGGAGGCGGCGGACGACTTCGTGAACTACAACTTCATGGCGCTGGGACCGACGCTGCCGTAGGCCCGACGCGACCTGACATCACGTCTCCTCATGCTCCGGCCGGGCGATCCCTACAGGTCTCCCTCGTCCAGCAGCGTGTAGGTGAACTTGTTGCCGTGGAGCTGACTGTGCCGCTGGCAGAGCTCGAGGAACCGGGCGAAGTCGGTGGCGCTGGCGAAGACCTGGCAGCCGGCCGAGTATCTGTCGACGACGCTGGTGGTGCCGGTCGCCGAGGCTCGATGGATGTTGATGCCGAAGTAGCCGGTGATGCGGTCACCGCCGGTGAAGTCGAGCAGGTCGTCCTTGTCGGCGTCGCGAATCACGGTGAGGGGTCCGCGCTGGACCAGAGCCGTGTACGTGTTTCGGTGGAGGCCGAGCTGGTGTGAGTCGCGATACTGGCCCGGTGCGAGGATGGCGGTGCCGGTCACGTAGGTCGGGTTGTGCAGCCAGTACATGCCAGGGTCGGTCGTGGCGGGATAGCTCTTGAAGGTCCAGCTGCCCCCGCTGTCCTTGAAGAACACCGTGATGAAGTCGTCGAAGCGGTTCGGCTCGGGCAGATCGTGTCTCACGCCGACGATGTTCAGGCGGTAGGGCTCGGTCGCGATGACGTGGCCCTTTCGCGTCATGGCGGCGAGGATGCGCTCGAGGGTCAGCTTTCCGCCGAATCCCGGGGCGGTCGGGGTCGCGGGCCCCTGGGTGCCTCCGCCCGAGGGAGGGGTCGACAGCAGCGCGCTCCACGTCTGCGGCCCGACGATTCCATCCGGCGTCAGCCCGCGCGATCGCTGAAACGAGACGACCGCCGCCTGGGTCCCGCCTCCGAAGATGCCATCCGCCGGGCCCGGATCGAACCCGAGCGACTGCAGCCGCACCTGGAGGTCGCGCACGGCAGCGCCGGTCGACCCGCGCCGCAAGAGCGGCCGCGATGCGGTCTCCTGCTCGAGGGCGAGCTCGCGCGCGATCGCCTCGCCGGTGCCGCCCACGCCGAACAGGGTGACCGTGTTGCCTCGTCGAACCCACCTTCCGGAACCAGCCGGCTCGCGCATGACCTTCCCCCCGGGCGGACTGGCGTGGCCTGATGCACGGGCCGTACCAGGCGCACCCGCCCGGTGCGACCCACATCGCCGGGCACGACGGTGCTTGCGCGGCAGGGCGCCGATCGGCCGCACCCGCCGACGAAGAGGGCTTCGCTCCGGCTCACCGAGGCAAGTCCGGGCGCGAAGGATGCTTCGCGGCGGGGCGCGAGGCCGCCCGATTCACGATTCAGCCCTTGCGGGCCGACGCGATGTGGACCGATCCGCGGTCCGACACCGCGCGGCGCCGCGCGGCGCCGCCGCTCACAGGAACGCGGCCAGCATCAGCGACGCGTACAGGCTGCCGAGCGACACGATCATCATGGGGAAGCAGACGGCCGTCACCACCAGCGCGGCCAGCCAGGCCCGCCCGTAGCGGAGCAGGCGGTAGGCGCCGCCGCACGACAGCGCCGCGCCGGCCAGCCCCGCTGCCCACAGGACGAGGTGTCCGAGCGGGTTGTCGATCGACTCCGGGATGCGGCGCTCCGGGCCGAACGCGGCCAGGTAGACCGCGATCACCGCGAGCAGCTCGGCGGCCCCGACCACCGCCGCCGCGATCGGCAGGGCCAGGTTTTCGGCCCACAGCCAGCGCAGCGGGCGGGGCCAGGCGCGCCGCGTCATGGCGCACCTCCGCCGGGGCCCGCCCCGAGCCACACGTCGCGCCGGCCGAAGATCTCCGCGCTGGCGTCGAACGGCCCGCCCGCCATGCCGAGCCAGCCGAGCCGCCTCGCCGCGGCGCGGTTGGCGTCGCCGACCGCCTCGTCGAGCGTCCAGCCCCGCGCCCACCGGCGCAGGAAGTAGAAGTAGAAGGCGGGGGACATGCTCTGCGGCGCGGCGTGGCCCACGTAGACGTCGGCGCCGGCCGCCCGCCAGTCGTCCGCCTGCCAGGCGCCGCTGCAGCCCGTGTTGTAGACCAGTCGCAGCCTGGAGCGCAGGGCCGGCTCGACCGCCTCGACCCAGTCGACGAAGCGGTTGCCGTGG
>DATFRY010000609.1:0-8223 GCA_035262925.1 Kofleriaceae bacterium
CATCTGGGCTACGTGCGCCACCACCTCATCGATTTCGGCGACTCGCTGGGGGCGTCAGGCGAGCGCGACAAGTACCAGAGCGAGGGGTACGAGGGGGAGTTCGACTGGGCGGCGATGGGCGGGCGCCTGTTCGGCTTCGGACTGCGCTACCAGGACTGGCTGCGCCTGCGCCGCGCCCCCTATCCCTCGGTCGGCATCTTCGAGGCCGACCTGTTCGAGCCGAGCAGCTGGCGGCCCACGTACCCCAACCCGGCCTTCCAGAAGGCCACCCGGGCGGACACGTTCTGGGCCGCGGCCATCCTCGCCCACCTCGACCGGACGGCCATCACCGCGGCGGTCGCAGCCGCCCACTACAGCGACGCGCGGGCCGCGCGGCTCATCATCGACGTCCTGCTGGCGCGGCGGGTCAAGGTCCTGCGCCACGCCTTCGCCGGCATCCTGCCGCTGGCCGATCCGTCGGTGCGCGGGCTGCGGGTCGCCATGACCGACCTCGCGGTCGCGGCCGGCTTGCCCGGCCCGGCCGGCCCGCCACGCTACCGCTTCTCGGTGCGCTGGAACCGCACCGCCCGCGGCGACTGCGAGCTGGAGCGCGGCGAGCGAGGCGGCCCGGCGCTCGATCTGGGCCCGTCGGTGGCCAGCGCCCGCCGCCGGTTCGGCGCGGCCTTCGCCGCCGATCCGTTCGTCACCGTCACGTGGCAGCGGATGCGCGGCGACGGGCCGGGACCGCGGGTCGAGCTGCACCTGCGCGTGCAGTCCGAGCACCTGATCCCGGTCGCCGTGTGGCGCGAGGGCGAGTAGGGGCCCCGCGCCGACGCGTGGCGTGGCGTGGCGTGGCGTGCGTGGCGCTACCGGCGCTCGCCGGTGAAACCGGTGCGGAAGGTGACGCTGGCGCCGGCCAGGAGCGCCTCGATCTCCGGGTCGTCGTCGACGTTGCCGGCCCACAGGCAGCCGCCGGCGTAGCCGATGGTGACCAGGCCGCTCTCCATCGAGACCGCCTCCCAGTCGCCGTCCTCCGACGTGCCGGTGGTCTCGAGGTCGGCGTCGGCCACCGAGTAGCCGAGCAGCGCGCAGTTGAGGCCGTTGGTGGCGATGCCCGCGCCCAGGTACAGCCGGAAGCTGTCGCCCTCCTCGCCGATCACGGCGAAGCGCTCGGACTCGCGGACGACGACGTCGCCGTCGCACACGCTCTCGCAGTCGGGGTTGAGCGTGCCCTCGCCGCACTCGTCCTGGCTGGGGGCGCGCAGGGTGCCGTCGCACTCCTGGGTCGGCAGCGTGAAGATCATGCGGTGCTCGAACTCCTCGTTGCGCTGCTCGACCGAGACCTGCTCCGGCCACGCCTCGCTGGGGCACACGATGTCGGGGCGTCCGCAGTCGAGATCGAACGACAGGTCGATCCCGTCGTGGACGATGTCGACGGTGCCGCCGGTGGCCGGGATCTCTTCCTCGTAGTGCGCGCCGCCGATGTCGATCTCGACGCCGATGGTGTCGTCGTAGGAGATCGCCCACTCGCCGGTCACGTCCGGCGCGGGGGAGCGCGAGTTGGCGGCGCACCCATCCCCGCGAGCTCCGAGGGTGATGGGCAGGGCGAGGGCGACGAAGGCGAAGGCGAATTTCATGCTTGAAACGCGAACGAGTCGGGACATCCCCGCCTCTGGAGCAAGCCGGATGCCACGCGGGAGCCCCACCATTGCGGGCAGTTGTGGCGTCGTATTTCACGGCAGCGCCGCGGTTGCCGACGGTGCCCGTGGGTTTCGGCACGCCCCGGCACGCGCGGGTCGCGCTCCCCGGCCGCGCATTCCATACTCAAGGGTCGAGCACGTGAGGCAAGGTGGCCGACAGCGCACCGTCCGCGGGACCGCAGCGATCGCGATGCTGTCGCTCATCGCCCACGGCGCGGCGCTGCTCTGGTTCGACGCCACGCTGCGCGACGGCGGCGCCGGCGATGCCGCGGGCGTGACGGACGACTCGGCCGGCGAGCTGGCCTCGCCGCGCCGCCCCGATGCGCCCGGCGGCGACGCGCTCGCCGGCGTGGCCCTGGTGGACGAGAGCATGCTCGGCCCGCTCCTGGCGGCCAGCCCGGGTCCGGCCGATCAGGCCGGCTTCGACCGGCAGCACCCGCTTCCCTCGGCCGAGATCGATCTGCCCGGCACGCGCCCGGCCGGCCGCGGCGGCGGCGATGACCGGGGCGGGCTGCCCAGCTTCACCGGGCGGCGCGATCGCGATCAGCTGCGCAGCCAGATCTGGAACGGGCTCGCCCGCTACCAGGTCCCGCACCAGCGCACGGGCGAGACCAGCTCCACGCCCGAGGAGCTCGCGCGGCTGCCGCAGCCCGGGTTCGACGCGCGCAAGAGCCGGGCGCGGCGCGCGCGCGACGGCGCCGAGCGCGCGGAGGTCGGCCTCGCGGGCGCCGACGGCACGGGCGGACACACCGCCGAGGTCGAGCGCGCGTGGCGCGACGCCGATCCGCGCCTCGACACCGGCCCCGCCGAGCATCAGCTCCAGCGGCAGGTCGGATCGACAGAGCCGGGGCAGGAGCGGCCGCTGGTCGATCGCGGCGCCAGCGCGATCGAGACCGAGCGCCTCGGTCCGGCCCGGGACGCCGACTCGGCCGCGGCCGCATCCAGCGAGCGCGACCCGATGCCTCTGGAGCTCACCGCCCCGAGCGCCGGCGGCGATGAGTCCGGCGTGCGCGGCGCGCGCACGCGCGGCGGCACGGCGCCCGGCTCGCCGGCGAGCGGCAGCGGGACCGCAGCGACCCGCGCCGATCTGGAGGTGGGAAGCGGCCGGCCGGCTCTGCGCGCGGAGCGCCAGGATCCCTATTTCCGGCGCATGTACCAGCGCATCGACTCTGTCATCCGCTTTCCGCGCGACCTGGCCCTGGCCCTGGAGCAGGGCGAGGTGGTGGTGACCTTCACCCTGTCCGCCAGCGGTGCGGTCAGCGACGTGCGAGTTGTCAAATCGAGTGGTTTCCTCGAGTTCGACGACGAGCTGACCCGCGCGCTGCGGGTGGCGGCGCCGTTTGGCCCGGTGCCCACGGCCCTTCGCGGGCGCGCCGATCGGGTGGGCGTCGCCGCGCCGTACAAGTTCCGGAACCCGCTCATTCGCTAGTCCCGGGACGCAGACGTTCCGGATTCCGGGGCCATGGCCGCAGCAACGACGCGATATCTGGCTGCCAGGCGCGGCCAGACGCAACAGAAGACCAGATCGGTGCGTTTGACGCCGTGCACTTTATAATCAACCGTGACACCCGCTTCTCGCGGGGGTGGATGTCCTGACAGGAAGAGCAGCCAGAGGGAGGTCGTTCCCGAGGTGACGAACCCCGCTTCATCGCGCCGGCGATCCAGCAGACAGCGGTCTGTGCTGCTGGTCATCGGGGTGGTCTCGGTCCTCGGACATGCGGTGGTGGTCACCGTGGTGAGCGTTCGCGATCCGGACGTCTCGCAGATCAGCAACCGGAAGGAGCCCGAGTGGGTGGTGTCGTGCGAATCCGACGCCGCCCTGGCCACGTCGGCCCGAATGGGCGTATGCGCCTCGCCGTTCCGCCGCGGCCCGAGCGGCGGCGCGTGCCTGTCCGACACCTTCAAGCAGCTCGAGATCGACCTCGTCCGCTGCCGCGCCAACCCGGAGGAGGTGACCGAGCTGATCGACATCAAGCAGCTCGATCCCACGCCCCGCCCGCTCATGCCCGACGTGGCTCCGGTGGAGGACGTGGTCGCCGCCCAGCTCATCGAGAAGGACGTGGCCGAGAAGCTGGAGCAGGCGCAGAAGCAGATGTCGCGGCCGGATCCGAACGCTCAGGTCGTGGAGATCACGCGGCCGGAGACCGAGAAGATCCCGGACAAGGCGCGCTACCTGTCGGAGTTCGACTCCAGCGTCGAGAAGCAGACCGTGGCGCGCGGCTCGACCGAGAAGATGGTCGAGCGCCCGGCGCCGCGCGAGATGCCGCCGACCGCGCCGAAGAACCCGGACAAGCCCGAGCCGCCCGACGCCAAGGAAGAGCCGTCCAAGAGCACGGCCGAGGGCCCGGGGCAGGGCCCCGGCGAGCCGGCGCCGAGCAAGCTGTCGATGCGCGGGCCCGGCGATCCGAGCGACGCGCCGCCCGCGGACGCGACCAAGCCGGGCGAGAAGTCCGGCCAGGAGGTTGCGACCGCCGACGGGATCGCGACCCGGCGCGGAGAGGGCGGCCGCGGCGAGCGGGCGTTCGAGACCCAGCCGCACGGCGGGCCGGCCGAGAAGCCGGGCGGCGGCGGCGGTCCGCCCAAGATGCCCAACCTGCGCCCGACCGAGGACCTGCTCGAGCGCGCGGTCGGCGGCGGATCGGTCGATCACGTCGAGGACGCCGAGGAGGGCGACTTCACCGCCCTGAACTCGCGCAAGTGGAAGTACGCCACCTTCTTCAACCGCATGAAGCGGCAGGTGGCGCAGAACTGGCACCCCGACCAGGTCTATCTGCGGCGCGATCCGACCGGCAACATCTACGGCACGCGCGACCGCCTGACCGTCCTCAACGTGTCGCTCAATCCGAACGGCGGAGTGGCCAAGATCTACGTGGCCAAGCAGTCGGGGGTGGACTTCCTCGACGACGAGGCGGTGCGCGCGTTCCGCGAGGCGCAGCCGTTCCCCAACCCGCCCGCCGGGCTGGTCGACACGCGCTCCAACCTCATCACCTTCAGCTTCGGCTTCCACTTCGGCATCGGCGGCGACGCCAACCGGTGGAAGGTGTTCCGCTACGACCAGTGACGCGGCGACGCGGGTGACGAGGCTGGTGGGCGCGCTCAGCTCTGCTCGGCCACGAACTCGCGGTACTGCTCCGCCGACAGGAGCTCGGCCGCCTGCTTGGTGTCGCTCATCTCGATCTCGATGAGCCAGCCCTCGTCGTAGGGATCCTCGTTGACCGCCTCCGGCGTGTCGTGGAGCGGGGTGTTGACCTTGACCACCTTCCCGGTCACCGGCGCGAACAGATCGGAGACCGCCTTGACGCTCTCCACCGTGCCGAACACCTCGTCCTTCGCGACGCTCTCGCCCTCGCGCGGCAGCTCGAGCTGGGTCACGTCACCCAGCTGCTCGACCGCGAAGCGAGTGATGCCGATCTGGGCCACGTTGCCCCGGATGCGAGCCCACTCGTGCTCCTTCGTGTAGCGGAGATCATCGGGGTAGTCAGCGCTCATGACGCACCTCGTCCTCGCTGGTAAAAGGGCCCCTTGACGATGTGGGCCGTGACGTCCTTGCCGCGGCAGTCGACGGTCAGCTCGCGGCCTGCGGCGGCGTGGCTGACCGGCACGTAGCCCATTCCGATGGCGCCGCCGACGGTGATGCCGGTGGTCCCGCTGGTGACCTGGCCAATCACCGGATCTCCCTCGAGCGCGCGGTCGACGATGGCGTAGCCGTGCCGCGCGATGCCGCGCCCGTCGATGCGGAAGCCGACCAGCGACCGCTTCACGCCGGCCACCTTCTGGCGGGCGAGGGCGTCGCGGCCGACGAAGTCACCGGCGTCCAGCTTCACGACCCAGCCGAGCCCGGCCTCGAGCGGCGTGGTGGTCTCGTCGATGTCGTTGCCGTACAGGCACAGGCGGGCCTCGAGGCGCAGGGTGTCGCGCGCGCCCAGTCCGATCGGCTGGACCCCGTCGGCCGCGCCCTCGGCGAGGAGCGCGGACCACAGGTCGGCGGCGCGGTCGGCCGGGCACGCCAGCTCGAAGCCGTCCTCGCCGGTATAGCCGGTGCGCGCCGCCAGGCACGGCACTCCGGCGATCCGGCAGCGTGCGAAGTGGAAGCGCCCGACGCCGGCCAGGTCGGCGGCCTCGGCCAGACGAGCGCACAGCGCCACCGCGGCCGGTCCCTGCACCGCGATGAGCGCGGTCTCGTCGCTCTCGTCGGTGACGGCGGCGGCACCGGCGTGCTGGCGGACCCAGGCCAGGTCCTTGGCCGCGTTGGAGGCGTTGACGATGATCATGTAGTCGTCGGCCGCCCGCCGGTAGACGATGCAGTCGTCCACGATGCCGCCGTCGGGCAGGCACATCACGGTGTAGAGCGCGGAGCCGTCCTCGAGCTTGGCCGCGTCGTTGGTGATGAGGCGCTGGACCGCGTCGCCGGCGGCGGGCCCGCGCAGCGCCACCTCGCCCATGTGCGACACGTCGAACAGGCCGACCGCCGAGCGCACGGCGCGGTGCTCGGCGACGATGCCCTGGTACTGGAGCGGCATCTCCCAGCCGCCGAACTCGACCATCTTGGCCCCGCTGGCCACGTGCAGCCGGTGGAGCGGTGTTCGGCGCAGCGCCGCCGTCGTCGGGGTCGTCGGGGTCGTCACGGCGGGGCAATCCTATATTCGGAGGTGTGCTTTGCCAATGGCGGGGTCGCGCTCGCGTCGCGCGACCTCGAAGTGACCCGTGCGCGGCGCGTGGAGCCGCGCCGCTTCGCGCCAGCGCCCGAGCGGGGCGACGCGGCGAAACAGGGTCAGGCGCAGATCCGCGATCTCGGTGTTGGAGCAGTGGACGAGCGCGCCGTCCGGGTCGCGGTACTCGGCCTGGACCATGTCGCGCGGGAGGCACGAGAACTCGCCCTCCAGGCGGCAGCGCGGCGCCACCGCCGAGAACCGGTACAGGCCGGTGCCGAACTGCGCGCGCGTGAAGGCGAGGTCGCGGAGGCGGTTCCAGCGCAGCACCTCGTCGCCGAGATGGAGCGACAGCGTGGTGAGCGGAGGGAGCACACGCCCGCCGCGCTCGAGCCGCGCCGTCAGCGTCTCGAAGACGAGGTCGGGGCGGCCCTCGAATGCGTTCGAGTGGCCCCACGCCCACTCGTGGGCGTGCTTGCGGCCCCACAGGTGGGTCTGGCTGCCCGGCTCCTCGTCCAGGTCGAAGCGCCGCCCGTCCGCCTCGATCCATCCGCTGACCGGGACGCTCAGGTTGGGCGAGAGCACCGTGGTGCCGCCCAGCCCGCCGCGCAGGTAGAACGGCGCGGGGAGCTGGCGGTGGGTGTGCGGTGCAGGGGACCAGGTGAGGTCCCAGTTCGCGTCATGGCCGCCACCGGTCAGGTCGCCGCGCGCGCGATCGTGAGCCAGCAGCGAGCCGGGCAGGGTGACCGAGAACGGCCGCTCGGCCGCCGCCAGCGCGGCGAGGGGGAACTGGCGGTGGATCGCGAACGTGCGATCGGGGGCGCGCGGATCGAACAGCGCGAACCACACAGCGGCGTGCACGTCGCCGGCGCCGGCGACCGGCGACTCGATGGTCGTGCGCAGCCAGACTCCGATCCCGCTGGCCCGGTGGTTGAGGGTGACGAACCAGACCTCGTAGCGGCCGGGCTCGCCGGTCCAGCGGCGCCGGTTGTCCGCCTCGGTCGCCGGCTCTCGCGCGCCGTCGGCGGCGGTCGGCTCGGCGATCGCCGTCGCGCTCGATCTCATGGGCCCGAGGCTACCGCAACCGGTGTCGGCGCGGGGGTAGGGTAGGATGCGTCATGCCCCGAATCGTCGGCCTGGAGGTGGAGCGACGGCAAGAGGTGGGTGCCGGCGGGTTCCTGACCATCCACCGGCTCACGCTGCGCAACCGGCGCGAAGACGGCAGCCTGTCGCGCGCCTACGACGTCGACTACCTGGTCCGTCCGATCGGGCTCGACGCGATCGCGGTCGCGCTGTTCTCGCGCGCGCGTGGGCGGACCGAGGTGCTGCTGCGCGACGGCCTTCGCCCGGCCCTCGCGCTGGGCCGGAGCGCGTCGCCGCATCCGCTGCCCGACCTGCGGCCCTACCTCCTGTTCACCGAGGTGGTGGCGGGCATCGTCGAGGCGGAGGACCGCGGCGAGGACGGGCTCAGGCGGCGCGCCGCCCTCGAGGTCGCCGAGGAGGCGGGCTACCAGATCGATCCCGCGCGGGTGATCCTGCTCGGAGCCGGCAGCTTCCCGGCCGCCGGCATCATCGGCGAGAAGGTGTGGCTGGCCGCGGCCGAGGTGGCCGACCCGGCCGCGCAGGGCGAGATGGACGGCGACGGCTCGCCGATGGAGGAGGGGGCCACCGCGCGCTGGCTCGATCTCGACCAGGCGATCGCCGCCTGCGTGGCCGGCGACATCGAGGACTTCAAGACCGAGCTGGCCCTGCGCCGCCTGCGCGACCACCTCGGCTGAGTCCGCCCCCTCCCGGGGCGAGGACTCGAGCAAAGACTCGCCGAGCTCGGGTCGAGCTCGCGGTGACCTCGCGCCGCGGCCGAGCCGCGGCCGCTCCGCCGCCGCTCCGCCGACGAG
>DATFRY010000610.1:0-39010 GCA_035262925.1 Kofleriaceae bacterium
CACGTCCTCGATCGCGCGCCCCTCGCGCTGCCGGATGCGCGGCGCGACCCAGAGAAGGAACACGCCTCCGACCGCCCACGCACCGACCACCGGCCACGCCCCGAACAGATACTCCTCGATGCGATGGCCGGCCGCGAATCCCAGGATGGCCGCCGGGAGGAACGCGACCGCCAGGGCAAACGCCAGGCGCCGGCCGGCCGCCGGACCGCCGACCAGCCCCTTCAACATCTCCACCACGCGGCCGTGATAGAGGAGGAGTACGGCCAGGATTGCCCCGCCCTGGACCACGATGGCGAAGGCGTTGGCCGCCTCGCTGGCCGGGATGCCGAGCAGGCGCTGGACGACGAGCAGGTGGCCGGTCGAGCTCACCGGAAGGTACTCGGTGATGCCCTCGACCAGACCGAGGACGATCGCTTGCCAGAGCTCCATTGGTTTCCGGGCCCCCTCCGCGGCGAAACCGGAGCCGAGCGGGGAGAGCAGCCTATCCCATCCGGCGCCTCCGCAGAGGCGCGCGCGACCAAGTCTCCCGGGACCGCATCGACCGAGAGCCCGCCGCCTCGGACCATCCAGCCGAGACCCCGCGCCCGAGCAGAGCCACTCCGCGGCCACCGCCCTCCCGGACACACCGACCGAGCGCCGCCGACCCGGCAAGTGCCGAGCCCGGCGACAAGTCCTCCGGACGCACCGACCGAGCGCCGCCCGACCCGGCGGAGCCGCCGCCGGCCACCGGCCTCACGGTCAGCACCCAACGAGCGCCGCCCGACCCGGCGGAGCCGCCGCCGGCCACCGGCCTCCCGGTCAGCACCCAACGAGCGCCGCCGATCCGGACCGAGCGCCGCCGGCCACCGGCCTACCGGACAGCGCCGGCCGTGCGCCGCCGATCCGGACCGAGCGCCGCCGGCCCGGACAGCACCCGTCCGAGTCGCCCGCCGGCCCGGCCAGCAGGCGGCCAGGCCATCGGCCGGCAAGGCCTGCGCCGGCCCAGTGCCGGCTGACCCGGCCAGAGCCGGACCGGCCGCCCGTCGGACCGCGTTGGCCCGGACCCCGCCTGCCCGGGCTGGCCCGATACTGAGGCTGGCCCGCGCTGGCGAGATGAGCGCCGAAAAGGAGTTCGGCAGCCCTAGTGGGCTGCCTGACTCACCGCGTCCCCTTCGAAGGTTCGAGGACTCGGGGCGGTTGACCGCGGACCGTTGCCGGGCCGCGCTCTCCCTCTCATGAGGTTGGTTGCTCTACAGAGTATTTTGAGCGCCGAGGTTGCAAGCGCATCGGGTTCCTTGCTTCCACCATGGCTTCCCTGTTTCCAGGGTGCCTGCGTGGTTTCTCCTCGGCACCGGCCCCCGTTCTCTCGCGAGTCCGGGTTCATCCTCTCCTGAGCTCGACCTCCCCTTCAGAGTGCTACCGCTCCGAACCTGCCGCACACGCATGGTGTGTGGCGCCTTCCTTGGGGTTTCGTTCCCCATCGCGACATCAGCAGAGACAGTCCACTTGCGAGCGAGCTTCCCAGGTCTCGCTCTACGGTCCGCCCTCGGCGTTTCTCACGCCCTCGACGGCTTGCTCCTCTCTCTGCCTTGCGGGTTTGTTTCACCCCGCAGCCACGTCCGGGATTCACCTTTCAGGGGTTTGCTCCTGCCGCCAAGCCGCACCACCTCGTCGGTGGCCGATGCCCTCCTGTCGTTTCGCGGCCGAGTCCTGCCGTCGAGTTGCCTCGCCGACGCCGTCCTCGCCCGCCCCGCCTTCAGGGCTTCGATCCGGGCAGCAGTTCGAGACCACCGACAGGGTGTTTAGCCCCGCCGACGCCTCGATCCCCTCCTAGGTTTCAACTCCCTCGGGTTCTTCTTCGGATACCTTGGGGCCGCCTTCACGCCCCCTCCGCTCATGACCTTGGCCGCCAAACCCTGCGTGTGAACCTGGCGGTTGGCCTCCAGCGTATCGATCAGCATCCGACCTGGTACTCTGTCCCCAGACTACCCTTCCCGTTCGAGCTTTTCGGCCTGCTCCGCGCACCCGCCGAGGCGAAATGCGCCGAGTGAGGCCCGGCTGTCAATGCGACCCACTACGACCGCCGAACAGTCGCGATGAATTGCACCGCTCGTGCCACGCGAATGTGCCGGCCAACTGCGCGACAAGCGGAGGCGTGCACCGCGAGGGGATGTCGCCTCTCAGGTCACGCCTTGTGGACAATTTGAGATCAACATGTGACCCACCCGCAGATGGGTGAATGGCCGCAGCCCACTTGCCCTGTGGATGTTCTCTTTTTGGACACTTTTCCGTCGGTGAGGCGGGAGTGGTCGACCGCCACGACGCGTCCGAGCCCGCGCTCTGACTAGCTCGAGGTCGAGGTCGATCGCAGCTCGCGCTCGGCGATCGGTCGCAGCACGTCGACGAGCTCCGGAGCGCACATCAAGCGGATGGTCGACATCGGCCGGCCGAGCGCGATGTCCTCGAGCAGCTGGCCGAGCGTCACGGTCCCGTGGACCGGATGGCCCACGACATGGAGCTCGTCGTCGGCCGAGGCCCGGTAGCCGAGCTGCTTCGCGTGATCCAGCTGCGCATAGTAATGAGCGGCGTCGCCGAAGCGGGCGCGCGCCGCGCGCAGGACCGGCTCGCTCAGGCGCTCGATGACACCCGCGTCGTGACCCAGCTCGATGGTCTTGAACAGACGGCGCGCGGCGAGCCGCTGTGACAGATCGCGCAGGACGTCGTCGCGCGCCGCGGGACTCGCCGCCGCGGGTCCGCGCCCGGCCCAGCTGTCGATCGCGTGCGTCACCGAGATGTCGTCGAGCCACAGATAGTCGTCCACGGCCAGCGCGGCGCCGCGCGCCATGCGCGCCACCGGCTCCAGTCCGCCGGGCTCGAGCGAGCTCGCCGCCAGCTCGCGGAAGCGTTCCATGATCTTCAGGAACATCCAGTCGGCCGCGCGCACGGTCTTGTGGTGATAGACCTGCGCGTACATGGTCGAGCGCGCGAACAGGTACTGCTCGACCGCGAACTTGCCGCGCCGGTAGTCGATGACCAGGTCGTCCGGGTCGTCGCCGGCGTGGACCGGACGGATCTGCAGCGCGTGGAGGATCCACTCGAGGTCGAAGGTGGCGTAGCCGGCCCCGGAGTAGTGGCCGTCGCGCAGGAGGTAGTCGAGCCGGTCGACGTCGAGCTGCGACGAGACCAGCTTGCGCGCGAACCGGGGCCGGTAGTCCTTGCGCCAGAAGCCGCACAGCGCGGCCGGCAGACCGGGCTCGATGTCGGCCAGCGCGCCGCCGAGCTCGCCGTCCTCGCTCACGATGCGCGCCCCCCACGCCTCATGATCGATGTCGCCGGCGACCTGCTCCCACGAGTGGGAGAAGGGGCCGTGGCCGATGTCGTGGAGCAGAGCGGCCACGACCACGTGGCGCGCGGTCTCCGGCGCCAGGCGGAGCTGGCGCGCGACCCGCTGCGCGATGTGGAACGCGCCGAGCGCGTGGCCGAAGCGCGAGTGCTCGGCGCCGGGGTAGACCAGGGAGGCGAAGCCCATCTGGCGAAGCCGGCGCAGGCGCTGGAAGGCGCGCGTCTCGAGCAGCCGACCGAGCTCGCGGTCGGGGCCGCCCAGCTCGATGAGGCCGTGCACCGGATCGCGAAACACGCGGTGCTTCACGGCCGCAGTGTAGCCGGTCTGCCGCCGGGCTATGCTGGCGTGGTGAAGGGACCGATCGAGGAGCGGCCGGTCGTGCGCGTGGGCCTTGCAGGCGCGGGCCCCGGCCGGGCGGGCGAGCTCGGCCACCTCGATCCGGTGGTGGTCGAGGCGCCGCTCGAGCTGCGCGACGCCGACGGCAAGTCGCTCACCGTCACCATGCGGACACCCGGCCCGCCGCGCGGAGGCGGTGCGGGCCGCGCGGACGGTGCGGCCGCGCAGGACGGCGGGGCCGGGACCCGCGCCGGGCCGGGCGCCGGCGCTGCAGGGCATGCGGCCGGCGCGGGCAGCACGGTCCGCGCCGGCAGCGGACTCGACGCCACCGCGGCCAGCGCAGACGACGATGCCGACGCGGACGCGGACGACACCGACCTCGACCTGGCGCGCGGCCTGCTCTACACCGAGGGCGTGCTGCGCGACGCGGCCGAGGCGCCGTCGGTCCGGCGCGCGCCGCCCGAGTCGCTCGCGCGCGACGAGCGCGGCAACGTCGTCGTCGTCCACCTCGACCCGGCGCTGGTCGCCCGGCGGTGGCCGCCGCGCGCGCTCCCCGCCAGCGCCGGCTGCGGCGTGTGCGGCAAGGCCAGCATCGCCGCGCTCGAGCTGCGCGCCGACGCGGTGCGTTCGGACCTCGCGGTCGAGGCCGAGGTCATCGCCGAGCTGCCCGACCGGCTGCGCGCCGGCCAGGCGGTGTTCGCCGCGACCGGCGGGCTCCACGCCGCAGGCGCCTTCACCGCCGCGGGCGAGCTGCTCGCCGTGCGCGAGGACGTCGGCCGCCACAACGCGGTGGACAAGCTGGTCGGCTGGGCGCTGCGAGCCGGCCGACTGCCGCTCGCCGACGCGGTCCTCTGCGTGTCGGGCCGGCTCGGCTACGAGATCGCCCACAAGGCCGTCATGGCCGGCTTCCCCATCATCGTCTCGGTGTCGGCGCCGAGCTCGCTCGCGGTGGACGTCGCCGAGCGCTTCCGGGTGACCGTGTGCGGCTTCACGCGCGGCGGGCGCTTCAATGTGTACAGCCACGCCGCACGAATTGTCGGACCGGCGGAACCGGTCGCGGCCGCGCGCCCGCCCGGCTGAACGCAAACCGTTTCGTTTCGGCCCGTCCGGCCTCGTCCTGGCCGCCTGTGGGATGCCGGCGACGCCCGCCGACGGCCGGATGGGGACGCAAAATTCGCCTCTCGGGTCGCGCGACGCACCGCGTTCGGGGCGCGGCCGACGCGTCCGGTCGGCGCGCCTGCACGCGACCATGCGTCACGCGCCCACACGCGCGGCGCGTCGGATCTGATCTCGCGCCGCGCCGCCAGCGATGACGCCCACGCGCGGATGATTGACAGAGGCAGCGTGGTAGGATGCGCGACCCATGGGACAGATGATCGATTTTCCCGCCAGCGGCGGGACGTGCGCCGGGTATCTGGCACTGCCGGATCCCGACAACGCCAATGGCCGCGGCGTCATCGTGCTCCAGGAGTGGTGGGGCCTGGTGCCGCACATCAAGGATGTGGCCGATCGATTCGCGGAAGAGGGGTTCGCGGCGCTGGCCCCCGACCTGACCCACGGAAAGCAGACCACCAACCCGGATGAAGCCGGTCGAATGCTCATGGCGATCACCGCCGACCGCGCCGAGAGCGATCTGCGCGGCGCGATCGACGCGCTCAAATCCGAGTCGGGGCTCGACGGCAAGGTGGGTGTCATCGGATTCTGCATGGGAGGACAGCTCGCGCTGCTCGCCGCGACGACCAGCGAGAACGACGTCGGCGCCGCGGTCGACTTCTATGGCATCCACCCCAACGTGAAGCCCGACTTCTCGCGCCTGAGCTGCCCCGTGCTCGCGTTCTTCGGCGAGAACGATCAGTTCGTGACCGTCGAGGCCGCCGAGGAGCTGGTGAGCGAGATCGAGGACGCCGGCGGCGAGATCGAGCCCAGGGTCTTCCCCGGCGTCGGGCACGCGTTCTTCAACGACACGCGGCCCGAGGCGTACGACCAGAGCGCAGCATCCGAGGCCTGGGAGCGGACCCTGGCGTTTCTGTCCGATAATCTCGAGTCCGAGGAGCGGATTCGCCCGCCGGCGCCCCGATGGGGCGGCGCGAGCGATGACGAAGACGACGACGATGGTGACGGCGACAGCGACGACGACGCAGTACGCAACGAGGAGGCAGAGCACGTGAAGGTAGTCGAAGACGACGACGACGAGCTCGAGGCTGAGGCGGACGAAGACGAGCGCGCGGGTGAACCGGAGGACCGCGACCAGGACGAGGTTGCTGAGGACGAGAACGGCGACGACGACGACGCGGACGACGACGACGACGCGGACGACGACGACGACGATGCGGACGAAGACGAGGAGGAGGAGGCGGCGCACGGCCCCGAGGCCCACGAGGAAGTGGTCGTCCACGAGGCCGAGGACGTCGAGGCCGAGATCGAGCCGGACGAGGAGCCCGCGATCACGGGTGAGAGCAACGGCGCCAACCGCGTGCCGCCCCCGCCCGCGCGCAGCCGGCCATCCCGCCCGGCGGCGCCCAAGCCCCCGGCGCGGAAGGCGGCCCCGGCGCGCAAGCCCCCCGCGAAGGCCGCGCCGAGCAAGGCGGCGCCCGCGCGCAAGCCCGCGGCAGCAAAGGCTGGCGCAGCTCGCAAGGGCAAGGCGGCAGCTGGACGCAAGTCGGCGCCGGCGCGCAAGCCCGCCGCGGCAGCCGGGCGCAAGCCCGCCGCAGCGGCGCGCAAGGCGGCGCCGGCGCGCAAGGCCAGCACCGCTCGCAAGCCGGCGACCGGTCGCAAGGCGGCACCGGCGCGCAAGGCGGCACCCGGGCGCAAGGCGGCACCCGGGCGCAAGGCGGCCGCGTCCAAGGCCAGGGGCTCGCGCAAGGGCAAATGAAAGCCGGCACAGCTTCGCAGGCCAGCGCGGCCGCGCTGGCCGTATTCGTCGCGGCCGCCGCCTGCGGGAAGCAGGACACCGACGGAAAGGCCGCCACCGGTGTCGTGCCCGGCGAGAGCAGGGCGCCCGGCGCGGGGAAGACCGCCCAGCCCGGTGGCAAGGCGGCCCCCGCGCCCCAGGCGCCGGCGCGCGGGCCCGAGCACGCCGTGTTCTCTCTGGTCGACAACCGGCTGGGCGGTCACCTCCAGCGCGGCGGCGGGCTCGTCGTGCCCGCCGGCTCGGCCGGCTTCGCCAAGTATCTGCGCTTCGGCGGCTCGAGCCCGGCCTGGCAGATGCGACGCAGTGCGGGCGGCGTCAAGTTCGCGACCATGAAGAGCAAGGTGGCCGGCATCCGCGTGCCGCTCACGGAGCATCAAGTAACCGGCTCACCGGCGATCCGCGTGCGCGCGCGCTCCGGCGCCGCGCAGCGCCTGGGCGTGCGCGTCAACAACCGGCGCGACAGCGAGGTCACCGTGCAGCTGGCGGCCGGCTGGTCGACCGCCGAGCTCGCGGTGCCGCCCGGGGCGCTGGTCGCGGGCGAGAACGACATCGTCTTCTTCGCCGGCCAGCCCGGGCTCGACGTGGACTGGGTGCAGGTGGGCGGCGAGCCCGCCGGCGACGACGCCACCGCGTTCCACGACGCGGCCACGAAGAGCCTGCTCCTGCCCCAGGGCGGAGGCATGGCCTGGTACGTGGTGGTGCCGGAGCGCGGGCTCGTGACCGGCGATATCGACGACGGCGCCTGCCAGGTCGCGGTGCGCCTCACCCCCGAGGGGGGAGAGGCGATCCAGGGCAAGCTGGTCGGGCGCGGCTCGGCCGTCGACCTGGGCGCGGCGGCGGGGAAGGCGGCGCGGCTCGAGCTCAGCGCGGCGGGCTGCCCGGTCGCGCGCCTGTCGGGCGCCGAGCTGCGTGTCGCGGGCAAGGCGCCCGAGGTGGCGCGCAAGGCCGCGCCCAAGCACGTGGTCCTGTGGATCATGGACGCGCTGCGCGCGGATCGCGTCCACGTCATCAACGAGAGGGCGGTGCCCGAGACGCCGACCTTCGACAAGCTGCTCGAGACGTCGACCGTCTTCACGCAGGCCTACGTGCAGGGCAACGAGACCAAGTGCTCGCACGCGTCGATCTGGACGTCGCTCTATCCGATCAATCACGGGATGATCCCGCCCAGCGAGCACATCGACACGAAGTGGGTGACGGTGGACGAGGTGGCGAAGTCGGCGGGCCTGTTCACCAGCGGCGTGTCGGGCAACGGCTACATCACGATCAAGCGCGGCTTCGGCGAGAAGTGGGACAAGTACCGCAACCACATCCACGAGGGCGGGGGCCTGCGGGCCGAGGACATCCTCAAGAAGGGCATCGAGTCGATCACGCGGCCGAAGGATCCGTTCTTCCTCTACCTGGGCAGCATCGACACCCACGTGTCGTGGCGCGGCAAGCAGCCGTGGCTGTCGCAGTACGACAAGAAGCCGTACAGCGGGCGCTTCAAGCTCGAGGCCTCGGGCGTCGACATGGGCAAGGTGTCGCTCGGCAAGCTCAAGGTGAACGCGCGCGACATCCAGCGCATCATCGCCCTCTACGACTCGAACGTGTCGTACCAGGACCAGCAGCTCGGCCTCCTGCTCGACAAGCTGGACGAGTGGGGCATCGCCGACGAGACCATGGTCATCGTGGTGGCCGACCACGGCGACGAGCTGTTCGAGGCCGGGCGAGTCGGACACGGCGGCAGCGTGCTCGAGACGCTGGTCCACGTCCCGTTCGTCATCCGCTTCCCGCCGCTGTTCCCGGCCGGCCGGGTGAGCGAGGGCGTCGAGGTGGTCGACATCGTGCCGACCATCGCCGACGCGCTCGGCGTCGAGGCGGACGAGCACTGGCAGGGCGAGTCGCTCATCCCGCTGGCCCAGGGCGTGGGGCGCGGCTACCCGCGGCTGTCGATGGCCTCGAAGTACGAGCTCGCGCACGCGGCCCGCATGGGGCGCTGGAAGGTGTACAGCTCGGGCGGCCGCTCGGAGCTCTACGACCTGGTCGACGAGCCGGAGGAGAAGACCGACCGCGCGGCGGACAAGCCGATGGCGCTGCGCCTGGTCTCCGACGCGCTGTGGCTCCTGCGCGCCAACAACGCCGCGTGGCGCAAGAGCCGCTGGGGCAACCCGGCCAACGTCACGGCAGCGTTCGCGGCCGACATGGGCGAGTGACCGCGGTGGTGCGGCCCGGGGTGCGCGCGTGACCGGGCCGCTCGCCCCCGGCCAGGGCGCGCGGCTCCTCCTCGAGCGCCGCGCGATCGCACCCGACCTGTCGAGCGCGACCTATCGCGGGTCGATCATCACGCCCGATCGGCGCTTCGACTACGAGGCGGTCCTGCGCCTCGACGGCAGCGCCGAGCTCACGCCGGTCGGCCCGCCGGCGCCGCCCGAGCTGCAGGATCGCCTGGCGGCCCACGCGCGCCAGACCGCCCGCGCGGCGGAGCGCCGGCGCGCCGACCAGCTGCCGCCGTGGCCCCACCGCGTGCTGCGCTGGCGCGACGCGTAGGCTGCGCCTGGTTCGATCGCGCGGACCGCGTGCGGCGGCGACGCCCACGGCGCGCGGCCAGGGCGCGAGACCGCGAGATCGACGAAGGTGCGCACGCGGGCGGTGAGGTAGCGATTGGTCGGTGCTCCAGCCAGACCGGCCTTCGGCTCGCCCTCCGCTGGCGGCCGCGGCGCTTTGGCGCTTCAATGATCGGATGGGCCGCGATGCGGGCGAGGAGCTGGCTGGCCGTGTGCTCGAGCACCTCGCGGGGCTGGCCCGGCTGGCCGTGGGCCGCGTGTTCGGCGGCGTCGGCCTGTACAGCGGGCGGCGCCTGTTCGGCCTGGTCTACCGCGGCACGCTCTACCTGCGCGCCGACGACGGGATGCGGCGCGATCTGGCGCGCCGCGGCGCGGGGCCGTTTCGCCCCTATCGCGGCCGCGAGGTGTCCGCCTTCTGGGAGGTGCCGGAGGCGCTGGCGGGCGAGAAGCGGCGGGTCCGCGCGCTGGCGCGCCGGGCGCTGGCCGCCACCGACAAGCTGGCGCGCGGCTCGCTCGCCGCCGCCCCCTCGCTCGCCCAGCGAGTGCAGCGCGCCGCGCTCGCGCGCGCCCGTCGCGTGCCGCCGCGCCGGCGCTGACCCCGCCGCGCGTCGCGTCCCCGGCCGCGCGCCTCTCGCCGCTACTCCTGATCCGGCTCGTCGTCGTCGACCGGCTCGAAGCGGAACTCGATGCCGCTCGGACACACCGACCGGTAGCTGCAGCGCTCGCACCACACGCCAGGGTTGGCGCGTGGCCCGTCGTCGACCGCCAGCGCGGCCGCCTCGATGTTGGCCAGCACGCGCGGCACCAGGTCGTGCAGGACGTCGGCCGCGGCCAGCGGGCGCACCCAGTCGACCTCGGCGTCGCCGACCCAGTGAACGCCCAGCCACACCCGCCGCACCGGCCGGAACCAGGCCGCGGCCAGGACCGCGTAGCCCTCCAGCTGCTCCGTGATGTTGAGGTTGGGCACGCGCGCGCCCGTCTTGTGATCGATGACCGCCACGTTGCCGTCGTCGTACAGGAACCCGAGGTCGAACACGCCGCGGAACAGGGCATCGCCGGCGTAGAACTGGGTCGAGGTCAGGTTCTCGCGCACGGCGAGCGAGAACTCGACCAGCTCGCGGCCCACCCGCCGGCGGCGGCGGAAGGCCTCGATGCGCTCGAGGAAGCGCGGCATCCCCTCGGTCAGGTGATCGAAGCGCGCCCGCTCGATCCCCTCGGGCACGAGCTCGCGCGCCGCGGCGAGCGCCATGACCGGCGTGGCGCCGGCCAGGGCGCGCTCGAGCGCGTCGTGCACCGCCTTGCCGATGCGCGTCTCGGGCATCACCTCCGGCTCGGGCAGCCTCTCCACGTACCGGTAGTGAAACAGGCGCGGGCAGCGCAGGGCGGCCTGGATCTTCGATGAAGACCACGGAGCGTGGCTGAGCGCACGGTTCGACGCCACCCGGCAAGGGTAGCAGCGCCGCTCGCCGAAAAGTTGCCCGCCGGCCGCCCGCGGGGATATGGGGGGAGAGGGGGCGGGCCCGAGCCGAAGCGACGACGACGGCGACACCGACGGCGACACCGACAGCGCGAGACGATCCGTTTGCGAGGAGCATCCATGGACAAGTGCGAAGTGTGCAGCGCCCCGGTTCGCGAGCTCCGGCGCGGTCGATGCTGGGGTTGCTACAGCCGCTGGGTCGAGTCGCGGCCGGTCGGGTTCGGCGCGTCCTGCCAGATCTGCGGTGAGCGCCGGCGCGGCCATCTGCGCAGCATCGAGCTTCTGGGCTCGTGGGCGCCGGTCTGTCACGACTGCTCGGCCCGCGTCGCCACTCTCACGCCGATGCCGCGCGTCCTGGCCGAGGTGCGCCAGGCGCTGCGCCGCGAGCGACGCCAGCGCGACCGCCGCGTGGGCCGCCCGGACCTCCGCCTCGCGCCCGTCGAGCGGCGCCGCGGCGAGAGGCGGGTGCGCGCGCTGGCGGCGGGCACGGCCGCAGGAGCCTGCGCGGCCCCCATCGCTCACACCCTCTGCGCCCAGGACACGGCGCCGCTGGTGGACGAGGACATGGTCATCGAGATCTCCGAGCTGGCGACCGAGCTCGAGTCGCTTGCCCAGGAGCTCGGCGAGGTCGCCGACCTCACGCGCATTCACGACTTCAATCGCTGAGCTGCTCCGCTCTGCGCCGCGCCGCTCCGCTCGCGAGAAACTCCAACGCGCTGCCGGCGTTTCACATTCGACACGCGGTCGCGCGACCATTGTCCAAGGCTCGTGCCAAGTCGCTCCGACGGAGAACGAGGACTTGCAACGAGCACTCTCGATGCGTCCGTGAAAAAAATGATGTCAAGACTGGCACCGGAGAATTTCCTCGTTAGGATCGGTGCCCGCGAGCCGAAATCACGGCATCGTTTCTGTTGAGGGCGGAAACGCCATCGATGTGAACGGCGGCGAATCCGAACCTTGGGGGAGGAATACGGAATGAGCACGCTGGCAGTGGTGGAAGCAATCCTGCGCGAAGCCGCGATGCCGCTTTCCGTGCGCGAGATCGTCGAGCGTGCTGGCGACGCGCTACCGACGAAATCGAAGACGCCTGACACGGTGGTAGCCCGTGACCTGTCAATGGACATCAAGAAGAAGTCCGACGGGTCGACCTTCGTCCGCACGTCGCCCGGCCGCTACGCCATCCGCGAGATGGCGGTGGCGCCGGACGCGGGGACGGCGGCCGAGAGCGCGGCCGTCTCGTCGACCGCGACAGCGCCAGCAACTCCGGCGCTGCCGATCGCGGCGACGTTGCCGGCGCCACCGCCCAGCCTGAACGACGCAGCCGGCGCGCCGACGCCGCTGGTCGGGCAGACACTGCAGCACGATCGCAGCGGCGTCCGCGCGGTGCCGGCCAAGCCGCAGACGAACAGCGAAGACACGCCGATGTCTGCCTGACGTTCGGGGCGCTCGGTCGACCGTCCGCCGCTGCTCCGCGACCCGCGAAACGGGCCAAATTCTGGCCCTCGCAACGGGAAGGATCCGCCCACATCGACTTGCGGGCGGATCCGATCTAACGTGGATTCGTGATTCGCCGTGCAACGGTGGCGGACCACACCTGGATTGCGGACGTGGCGGCCGACGTCTACGGCGACCTCGGCGACTACGGCAGCATCATCCGGTCGTGGCTGGCCCACCCGGGCGTGTTGACCTATCTCGACGAGGTCCGCGAACACGGCAGGCGCGGTGACATCTTCCGCGGCTTCACCCTGCTGGGGTTCTACGAGCCGAGCGCCGGGCAGTCCGGGCCATACGTCGCCGACCTTCTGGCCATCGCGGTGAGCCGTGCGCACCAGCGCAAGGGCGTGGGCACCCGGCTGCTCGAGCACGCCATTCACCTGGCCGGCCTGGCGGCAGACGGCCGGCGTGCGATGGAGATGCGCCTGACCGTGGCGGATACCAACCAGGTCGGGCGGCGCTTCTTCGCCTCGTTCGGCTTCCGCGTGCTCGACGAGGACCACGGCCACTACGACGGCGGACAGCGAGCCATCCGCATGGTGCGCGACCTGCCCTGATCGCGTGGCGGCCCGCCCGCCGTCAGGGAGCGGCGGCGGGCGTGGGAGTGGGTGTAGGCGTGGGCGTGGCGCGCCGGTGCTCGGACAGGAACTTCATGATGTACGGGAAGCCGACGTGCACGGTGTTGAGCCGGGGCGCGAGCTGGGCCGAGAGCCCGAACAGGATGATGACCGCGCGCTCGACGAAGAACCAGCCGAGCGGGTACTGGATCGATCGCATGAGCCGCCGCAGCTCCTCCTTCTTGACGCCGGGGTCGGCCAGCGACTGCGCCACCTCGGGCGAGATGCGGCCGAAGTCGGAGATGTGGAGGTTGAGCAGCTTCTCGAAGTAGGAGCGCGTGACCCGCTCGAGCAGCTCGCGGTCGCCGCTGTCCGCCACGAAGCCCATGAGCTCGACGCCGCGCACGAACAGCTGGTCCTGCCGTGTCATGAGCCCGGTCAGGATGTCGAGCATGCCGTCCACCAGGTTGTCGGGCACCTCGCTGGCCGAGCCGAAGTCGAGCACGACCAGACGCACCTGGCCGGCCGGGCCGCGCTGGACGAAGAAGTTCCCGGGGTGCGGGTCGGCGTGGAAGAACTTGTCGGCGAAGAGCTGCTTGTAGAACACCTGCACCAGCTTGGTCGCGACCGCGTACGGATCGAGGCCGAGCTGCTCGAGCGCGTCGACCCGCGTGATCTTGACGCCGTCCATGAACGACATGGTCAGCACCTGGTCGGTCGACAGCGCGCGATACACGCGCGGGAACAGGACGTCGGGGTCGGCGGCGAAGTTCTCGGCCATCCGCTCCATGCAGCGCGCCTCGTTGTCGTAGTCGGTCTCGCGCCGCAGGAGATCGGTGAGCTGCTCGTGCACGCGATCGAGCTGCTGGACCGGCACGAAGCGGCGGTACACCGCGAGCGCCCAGCCCAGGACGACGAGATCGACGCGGATGATCGCCGCGATGTTGGGATACAGCACCTTGACCGCCACGCGCTCGCCGGACAGGGTGACCGCCTCGTGCACCTGCCCGAGCGAGGCGGCGGCGATCGGCACCTCCGCGAAGGAGCGGTAGAGCTCGCGCGGCGGCTTGCCCAGCGACGCGACGACCGAGCGGGCGATCACGCGGAAGCGGCGCGGAGGCACCGTATCTTGTAGTTTCTCCAGCTCCTCGGCGTACGCCCGGGGCAGGAAGTTGCCCATGATCGACAGGATCTGTCCCAGCTTGATGTAGACGCCGCGCAGGCCGACGAAGCCGCGGTACAGGCGGCGCGCGTTGCGCCGGTGGAGCGCGCGCCCGCGCCGCCGCATCCGGGCGCGGCCGAACAGCCGCACGAGGCCGAGCTGGACCAGGTAGCTGCCCAGGATGCGCCCGAAAAGCCAGAGCGCCCGGATGAGACGGACCGCTGCCCACACGGTCCACAAAAGGTATCATCGGCCGCGATGAGCGAGGGACCCATCTTCGAGCGCGCCGCCGCGCTGTTCGCCTCGCTGCAGGAAGCGATCTGCGCCGGCCTCGAGGAGCTCGACGGTGTCGGCCGCTTCACCAGCGATCCGTGGGAGCGGCAGGGCGGCGGCGGCGGGCTGTCGCGCGTGCTCGCCGGCGGAAGAGTGTTCGAGAAGGCGGGCGTGAACTGGTCGAAGGTGGAGGGCGAGCTGCCGGCGGAGTTCGCCGCGCAGATCCCCGGAGGCGGCACCGCGTTCTCGGCCACCGGCGTGTCGCTGGTCCTTCACCCGGGCTCGCCGATGGTGCCGACCGTTCACGCCAACTTTCGCTTCCTCGCCAAGGGCGAGCGCGCATGGTTCGGCGGCGGCTCCGATCTCACCCCGTACTATCTCTTCCGCGAGGACGCGGCTCACTTTCACCGCACGTGGCAGGACGCGTGCGCCGGCCATCCGGGCGTGGCCGACCACGGCAAGTTCAAGGCATGGTGCGACGACTACTTCATGCTGCCGCACCGGGGCGAGCGGCGCGGGGTGGGCGGCATCTTCTTCGACTACCTCGACGGCGCCGGGGTGGAGGGCGGGCTCGATGCGGTGCTCGCGTTCGTGGCGGGCGCCGGCCGCGCGTTTCTGCCCGCGTACCGGCCGATCGCGGCGCGCCGATCCGGCGAGCCATACGGCGAGCGCGAGCGCCAGTGGCAGCTCGTGCGGCGCGGCCGCTATGTCGAGTTCAATCTGGTCTACGATCGCGGCACCGTGTTCGGGCTCAAGACCGGCGGGCGCATCGAATCGGTGCTCATGAGCCTGCCGCCGCTGTGCCGCTGGGACTACGACCCAGGTGATCCGCCGCGCGGATCGCGCGAGGCGGAGCTGGTCCACGTGCTGCGCAACCCCGTGGACTGGCTGGGCTCCGACGCGGGAGTGGAGTAGCCGGCCTCGGTCTTTGCGCCTACCAGGTCTAGTAGGTCAGTCTTGACGGACCCCTACCTTTGGGGTATCGAGAAGGACATGGCAAAGAGGCAGACAAGGCGCAGCATCAGCGTGAGCCGTTCGACGTACGAGCGGCTCCGGGCCTACTGCGAGACCAACGGCATCTCGATGAGCCAGTTCGTCGAGCATCGCGTCGGGGATTACCTCGGTCGCTCGATCCTCCGCCCCGGAGCCCCCGCGGGAGCCTCCATGGGCGCCCCGATGACATCGTCGCCGACCTCGCCGTCCCTGGACGATCGGCGCGACGCAGTTCTCTCCGCGCCGGCGGCCGAGCCCGTCAAGAGCCCGGTCAAGAGCGCAGACCTCGAGGTGCGCGCGGCAGCGCCTGCGCCTGCCTCGGCGGCGCCGGCGCCGGTCGTGATGTCGGCCGCGCCGGCCGCGCCCGCGCCGACGCGCCAGGCCATCGTGCACCGCCCGGCGCCGGCCGCGCCGCCGCCCGCCAAGCTCCGGCCCGATCAGATCTTCACGTTCTAGGATCGGTCCCGCGCGATCGACCGCGGCGTCACGCCCGAGCGGCGAGCCAGCGGTCGCCGCGCTCTGCCAGTGACAGGAGCGCCCGCAGCGCCTCGCTTTGCCATCGAGACCGCGGCGCGTCACCGGCAGGTGGGAACAGGAATCGATTGAGGCGGTCCTGTCCCGCGCGGGAGATCTTGAACAGGCCGCGCGTCGCGCCGGCGCGGCTCTCGCGGCGGAGCTTGTCTGCTCCCATGCGCTTGTAGACGTCGCGCTGCAGCTCGAAGCTGTAGAGCTGCATGGCGGCCTGGTCCATGCCGAGCGCGGCGAAGGCGTCGCGCATGGTGAGCCCGCCGGCCAGCATGAACAGCTCGACGCGCAGCTGGAACAGCCAGAGTCGGCCGGCGTCGAGGGGCGAGAGCTGCGGCAGGATGCTGGGCAGCGCGAGCGCGCCGAGCCCGACGTGGCGCGCCTCGTCGCGCTCGTAGTAGTAGAGCAGCTCGGACAGGACCGGCTCCAGCCTGGCATCCGCGACCATCTTGAACAGGACCAGCGCCGCGTTCTCGACCATGAGCTGCATGCCGACGAGCTTGTGCAGGAGGTTGTCGGTCTCGAGCAGGTCGACCAGCAGCGCGCGGCTGTAGCCGCCGAGGCGCGGCAGCGGGATGCCGGCCTGCCACAGGTAGTCGCGCAGCACGTAGAAGTGGCGCGCCTCGTCGAACACCTGGCTGGTGGCCGCCATCTTGGCCGCCGGGTCCTCGAGCTGGAGCGCGAGGTCGGCGCTGATCGACCAGGCGGCGAGCTCGCCCCACAGGAGGACTGCGGCGAGCCGGCCCATCGCCTCCTTCTTGTCCTCCGGGAAGTGAATGCCGCCGTGCTTGGCGACGAGCTCGGCGAGCACGGCACGGCCATCCCACGCCTGGTCCTGGGCCACATGGTAGAGGCGGGCCAGCTTGCGCGTGCGCTTCTCGGTGCGGGCGACGATGTCGCGATCGGCCAGCTCGTAGGGCGGGAAGTGATCGCGAGGGCGGCGCGGCCGGGTCCATTGCGCGGCGCGCTGCCGATCGTGCTCGTGCTCGTGCTCGTGCTCGTGCGAGGGCTCGTGCATGTCTGGTCCTTTCGTGGCGCGATTCACTCGGGCACGTGGCTGGACAGCGTGCCGACGAGGTGGAGGCGGGCGGTCTCGGTGGCGAGGCGGTCGAGATCGATCGGCTCGGCGCTGCGCAGCGCCGCGAGGGCCAGCTTCTCGACGCCGCCGACCATGAGCGTGGCGGTGAGGCGCGGCTCGAGGTCCTCGCGCACGTAGCCGGCCTCCTGCGAGCGGCGCAGGTCGTCGGCGACCAGGCCGATGAGCGTGTCGTCGATCTCGCCGAGCAGCTTCTCGATGTCGACGTCGAGGCCGACCGCCTCGCGCAGGAGGATGCGCAGGGTGGGCTCGTCCTCGAACACGACCTCGAACAGGCGGCGCAGCTCTCCGGCGGCCCACCGCACGACCTGCCGGCGGCGCAGCTTCTCGGGCGGCGGAAAGGGCTCGTGCGGCGCGCCTACCTGGGCCTGCACCCGGCCGAGCACCTGCCTCATGAGCGCGGCGAAGACGGCCTTCTTGCTGGTGAAGTACTGGTAGAGCGTGCCGCGGCCGATTCCGGCGGCGGCGCAGATGTGGCTGATGTTGGCGGCGTGGAACCCGCGCTCGGCGAAGACCCGCTTGGCGCAGGCCAGGATCTGGCGCTGCCGGTCGTCGGATCGCATGTAACTCATTTGATTAATACAGAACTGATATGTCAGTTCTGTTCGCCACGGTAGCCGAGCGATGCCCGCCCGTCAACCCCGCACCCCACTCGAGGAGGAGAACCGGGGCGTCAGGGATGCCGGACGACGACCTCGGTCTTGATGCCGCCGCGCACGTGGAAGGTCCCCGTGACGGTCAGGCGTCTGGGCGCGAGTGCGGCCAGAAGATCGTCGGCGATGCGGTTGGTGACGGCCTCGTGAAACGCGCCTTCATCGCGGTAACTCCACAGGTAGAGCTTGAGAGACTTGAGCTCGACGCAGAGTCGATCGGGCACGTAGTCGATGCGGATGACGGCAAAGTCGGGCTGCCCGGTCATCGGGCAGAGGCACGTGAACTCCGGGCACTCGAAGCGGATCTCGTAGTCTCGCCCCGGGTTTGGATTCGGGAAGGTCTCCAGGGTTTTCGAGGGCCGTGTGCTCATCGCGCGTTTTCCGATCCAGGTTTTCTGGCGCGTTTGGAAAGAGGAGTCTAGAATCAGAGAGCGATCCACACTAGAGGTCGCCGGATTTCAACCGCGTGACGAGCTCGAATTCCGGGCTGACGCAAAGGTGGTCCGAGGCAGGGTCGACGAATGGCCCACAACGAACGCTCAACTCGGGAACCGCTGCCGTCGGCCGGCCGCGGTCGATGCGACCGAGCGGGCCGTCTTGGTTGGGCGCTGGCTCATCGCCAGGGGAGGTCAGAGAAGACATGACGGAACAATGTAGCTGCTTTACTCTCACGGAGGTTCGCCACGTCTAATCCTCTGGCGTAGTCCAGAAGAAGACAGATCCGAAGGGGCCCTTTGGGGCCCCTTCTCTTTTTCGGCGTCGATTGCTGCGCTGGTTCAGGGATCGTTGACGTCGACGTCGGCCTGGTCGTGAAACGTTGATGGCGCCGTGGATGTGAGCGCCACCATGGTCGTTGACTCGACGCGGTGTCCGCGCCTCGAGCGATCGACTCGTCAACCTGATACGACACCGGTGGCGCTCACGTCCACGGCGCCGTCGCCGTCGACGACCAGCTCAACGCAACCCGTCATCATCTCTGTGGCGCCGTACTACGGGACGAGCTCGGCCAGGAAGGCGAGGCCGTCGGCCGACGACGAGATGAGCCCGCGTCCCAGCTGGCCGAACAGCCTGGCGAGCGGAGGCCCTTCGCGCGTCACCTTCTCGAGCGCGGCCACCGCGCCGTCGCGGGTCGCGCGATTCTCGGCGAGCATGACGAAGGCCGCGACGACCACCAGCCGGCGGGTCGGCTGCGTCTCCGAGCCGTCGAGCATGGCGACCAGCTCGAGCGGCTTGCGGCTCGCCGCGTAGGCGGTGGCGAGCGAGGGCAGGAGCGCGACCCGCACGTCGCGCGACGGATCGGCGAACAGCGGCTCGAGCAGCGCGGCCGCGCGCTTCGGGTCGCGCTGGGCCAGCCCGCGCGCGGCCTGCGCGGCGCGGGCGCGCTCGCGCTCCGACGGCGACGCGAGCAGTCGGCGCAGCCGGTCCTCCACCTGACCCGGCTCGCCCACGCGCGCCAGCGCGCCCAGCGCGAGGACGCTCAGCGCGTCGTCGCGATCGCGCACCGCCAGGGCGAGCGCGCGGTCCACCTCCTCGGCGGCCAGCCCGTGGTTGCCGGCGGCCAGCCGCTCGATCGCCGCGCGCCGCACCGACGGATCCGGATCGCTCAGCGCCGAGTGCACGACGGTGGCGACCTCGGTCCGAGTCGCCATCGCCGTGTCGAGCGCCGCGACGCGCACCAGCGGCGACGGATCGGACATGCCGATGCGCGCGAGCTCGCCGGCCCCGATGTGGCGGGCGGCCTCGAGGATGGCGAGGCGCTCGGTCTCGTCGGCGCCGTCGTACGCGCGCGGCAGCGACTCCAGCGCCTGACGCGGCGCCGCCTCGCCGAGCGCAGACAGCGCGCGGATCGCGATGATGCGCACCTCGCGATCGTCGTCGCGCGCCATGCGGGCCAGCGCCTCGCCCACGTCGGGCCTGGGCTTGCCGGTCGCGGCCAGCGCGGCGACCAGGCGCGCCGCCTCCGCCCGGTTCTGGCGGTCCGCGTCCGCTGCCAGCTCGAGCGCGACGCGCGCGGCCGCGGCCAGGAGCCTCGGATTGTCGGACAGGCACTGGATGACCAGGCGCCGCACCTCTGCGTCGCCGGCCCTGGCCGCCTTGCTCAGCTCGCCGACCGCGTCGCGATCGCCGGCCACCATGGCGTTGCACAGGCCCTCGACGCCGATCGGGTGCAGCGCCGGGTCCTCGTCGCTGCGCGCCGCGGTGGCGAGCAGGCCGAGCACCGCCGACGGCTTGCTGCGCGCCACGCGGGCGTAGATGCGGGCCGCGTCGCGCCGCGGCTTGCCCTTCTGCTTCCACAGCTGGTAGAGGCCGCTCAGCGCCGACGAGGTGGAGCCGCCGCTCTCGACGCTGCGGGCCAGGCCGACGGCGGCGCCGAGCGCCACCTCGTTGCGCTCGCCCTTGATCATCCTGGCCAGGGTCGGCTGCGCGGCGCGCCCCACGCTGCCGTAGGCCTCGGCCGCGGCGGAGCGCACGCGCGGGCTGGGATCCTTGATCAAGGTCTCGAGCGCGCCCTGGGCCGCGCGGTTCTTGCCGCGCGCGGCGACCTCGCCCCAGGCCAGCGCCATCGCCACCTTCATGCCCGACGACAGGGCCTGGTTCTCGAGCATGAGCGCCAGGTCTCCCGCCGCCTCCTGGGGATCGACCCGCGCGTAGAGCGGCAGCGCCGCGGCGCGAACGGCCTCGGTCTTGCTGTCGCGCGCCTGCTTGGCCGGCTCGACCAGCGCCGCGTGGCTCTTCGCCGGGGCCATCTCGAGCAGGAGGTCGATCGCGAACACGCGGTCGTCGGCCGGCGCGCTCTCGTCGCCGACCAGCCTGGCCGTGGCGGTCGCCGCGTCGCCGGGCGCGCTGGCAAACGCGCGGCGCAGGAGCGAGCGGGCGCGCTCGCGCAGCTCGAGGCTGCTGCTGCGCGCCGCGGCGGCAGCCGCCTTGCGGTCCGCGCCGGCGGGCTTCCGGGCCGCGCCCGCGCCGCGCGCCGCCTTGCCGTCGACGGCGGCGGGGGCGGGGGTGCCGCTGGCCTGGGCGAGCAGGCCGAGGGCGCTCGTGGCCGACGGCGCGGCGCTGCCGGTCGCCGGATCGGAGGCGGCGAGCAGGGCGCCGAGCTCGCGCTGCGCGGCCGGCTCCGGCCCGAGCGCGATCGCCTCCTTGAGGATGGCCTGGGCCGCGTCGTCGGGCAGCCCGCGCAGCGCCGCGACCGCGAGGCGGCGCAGCTCCGCCGACGGCGCGGTGAGCGCGCGCGCCAGCGAGGCGCGATAGAGGCCGGGCCGCCGCCTCTCGGCCGACGCCGCCAGCGCCAGCCCGCTCGACTGCACGGCAGGCGAGACGTCGGCCAGCGCGCTCTCGACCAGCGACAGCTCCTGGGGCAACCCGCGCGCGATCGGCGTGAGCCCGGCGAGCAGCGCGGCGACGTCGTCGGGCGTGCGCGCCCCCTTGACCAGGCCGTCGAGCGCGGTCTCGCTGCCGGTGGCGGCGTACTCGATGAGGCCGCGCCGGCCGGGGCGCAGGAGCGCGAATGCCTGGCGCGCGAAGTTGCCGGCGCCGAGATCGCCGCCGAGCTGGCGCCCCGCGATCTGCTTCCATCCGTCGGCGTCGATCATCGCGCGCGTGAAGCCGGTGTCGGCCACGACGTCGCCGAATCCGCCCGGCAGCCAGTGAAAGGCCGATAGCCCGGCGCGCCCCTCGCGCACCACCGCGCGCGGCGCGCCGTCGCCGCCCGCCGTCGCATCGAGGTAGTAGCGGCCGGACAGAGACACCCACACCGCGATGAGGAGCGCGAGCGGCACGCCCAGCGCGACGCCGAGCGCGACCAGCGCGAACCGGCGCGTGCGATCGATGACCGCGCGCTCCGCCGGCGTGCTGGGCGAGAGCCCCTCGCGCCGCACCGCGCGCCACTCGCGCAGGCCGAGGCGGCGGCTGTGCGCGGCCTTGGAGCCGAGCAGCTCGAAGGCGCGCCGGGCCGCGGCGCGCGCCGGCGCCGCCACCTCGCGCACGCGCGCGGCCATGATCTCGTGGACCAGCTGGAACTGCGGCTCGCCGTCGCCGGCGGCGGGCCCCGCGCGGGTGATGCCCTTGTCCTGGAGGACGCCGAGCGCGTGGCGCGCGAAGCTCGGATCGACGCTGGCGCGCGCGGCCGCCATGGCAACGGCCTGGGGCTGGTTGGGAGCCTGCGCCCCGGCCGGGTGGGCCAGCTCGGCCAGGAGTCGCAGCGCGGCCCGCTCGTCGCCGGTGCTGGCGGCCGCGCGGCGCAGCCACTCCGCCTCCAGCTCGCGCGCGCCGCCCAGCTTGTCCAGGGCCGACGGCGTCGTCACCCCGAGCTGCACCACCGCGAGCGCGGCGATCTGCAGATCGGCCGGCAGCACGGCGGCGCCGCCCTCGGCCAGGCCGGCGGCGATGACGCGGGCGAGGTGCGGATCGGCCGACGCGCCGGCCAGCGCCAGGGTGCGCTCGAGCACGAACGCGGCCTGATCGAGCTGGAAGCGGCCGAGCTCGTAGCGGGTCGACGGCGGGAACAGCGAGCCGGTGCGCCGCTCGAGGGCGCCGAACACGTGCAGGCGCTCGCTGGCGCACGAGAACAGGAAGCGGGCGCGGCCCGACGAGCGCGCCACCACGCGGGCGAAGAGCTCGCCGAGCTCGCTCACCACGCGGTCGTCGGCGCTGCCCACCGCGCCGGCGGCGCCCGCGCGCGGGCCGCTCAGCGCCACGTCCGCCTCGTCGACGATGAAGAGGAAGATCTGGCCGACGGCGTCGCCCAGCACGCGGCCGAGGAACTGGACCACCTGCTCGTTGCCGCCGCGCATCGAGCCGGTCACGCGCCCCAGCGCGCGGGCGAACGACTCCTCCGGGTGGTGAATGTCCTCGCACAGGAGCGCGACGACGCCGTGATCGCGCAGGTGCGGCACCAGCCCGGCGCGCAGGAGCGAGGTCTTGCCCACCCCCGACTCGCCGTAGAGCAGGCCGGCGCGGTAGCCCTCGGTGCTGACCAGACGGGCCAGCTCGTCGCGCTCGCTCTCGCGCCCGAACAGGACGTCCCGCTCCGACTCGGCGAATGCGTTCAGGCCGCGCAGCGGTGTGACCGTCCCGGGGTAGGTCGTGGCCGGCACGCGCCCACTATACCGCGGTAGGATGCGCGGGCTGTGAGCGAGCGAGCGCGATCGAGTCAAGAGCACGCGAGCGGTGAACACCCCGCCCTCGACATCCGCGACCTGGTGGTGCGCTACGACAAGCGCGTCGCGGTCGATCGACTGACGCTGACCGTGAGGGCCGGCGAGATCGTCGGGCTGCTCGGGCCCAACGGCGCGGGCAAGAGCACCGCGCTGGCCGCCGTCGCGGGGGCGATCGCGCCGGCCGGCGGCACCATCGCGGTGGGCGGCGCGGATCTGGCGCGCGAGCCGCTCGCGGCCCGTTCGCGTGTAGGATTCGCGGACCAACCACCCGCGCTGTACGACTTCTTCACCGTGGCGGAGCACGTCGCCTTCATCGCGGAGTCGCGCGCGGGCGGGCGCGCGGGCGCCGACGGCGTCGCTGGCAAGGGCGGGGTCAACGGCGGCGGCGGGGGCGCGGGCACAGGCGAGGGCGCGGGCGCAGGCGAGGGCCCGGCAGGAGCCGGCGCCGATCCGGGCGAGCAGCGCGCCCTGCTCGCCGATCTCGGACTCGCCGGCGTGGCTGACCGGCTGTGCCGCGAGCTGTCCTTCGGCATGCGCCAGCGTGTCGGTCTGGCCGCGGCGCTGGTCGGCGGCGCGCGGGTGATCCTCCTCGACGAGACCCTGAACGGGCTCGACCCACGCGCCGCGGTGACCGCGCGCGAGGTCCTGACCCGCGCCGCGGCCGGCGGCGCCGCGGTGGTCCTGTCCACCCACCTGCTCGGCGTGGCCGAGAGGCTGTGCCAGCGCATCCTCATCATCGACCGCGGCCAGCTCAAGGTCGATCTCTCGGGCGACGAGCTGCGCAGCCTGATCGATCGCGGCCCGGGCGCGATCGAGGACCTCTACCTGGCCGAGGTGGCCGACGCGGATCCGACATGATCAGCGCCCGCCGCCTGCTCGAGTGGGGCGACCTGGAGGAGCGCCGCCGCCGCGCCGCGCGCCACGCCCTGGCCAGGATACCGCCCTGGCTGGTTTCCTGGCTCGCGGGCGCGGTCTTCGCGGCCGAGATGCTGCGCCGCACCGGCCTCGGCCATGCCGGTCCCGGCCTGCCCGGGGCGCTGCGCCTGTGGCTGGCCGCGACCGCCGCCGCGCACGTGCTGGTCCTGTTCGGCAGCCCGCACCGACTCTACTGGCGGCGAGACGCGGCGCTGGTCGGCCGCCTCCCCATCGCGGGCGGGCCGCTCTTCCGCGCGGCGCTGGTGCGGAGCGCGCGCGGCGCGGCCCGGGCCGCGCTGCCCTGCGCGCTGGGCGCGCTCGCCTTCGGCCCGGCGCTCGGCTGGCCCGCGGCCGCGCGCCTGGTCGCGCTGGTCGCGGCCGCGGCGCTGTGCGCGGGCCTACTGGGCCCGTCGGTGGCGCTCGCCGCCGGCGCGGTGGTCGCCTCCGACAAGACGCAGGCGCTGATCGGGCAGATGACGGGCGAGTTCAGGGCGCCCCGCACCTCGTGGCTCGGGATCCTGCCCGGCGCGGCCGCCGCCGGCCTCATCCTGCTCCTCATCGCGGTCCAGCCGTGGGCCGTGAATCCGGCCGCGGCCGCGCCCAGCGCGCCGCTCGCGCTGGCGATCGGCCTCGGCCTGCCGCTCATCGCCGCGGCGTGGGCGCTCACCGCCGCCGACCGCGTCATGCCGGCCGCCCTGCGCGAGGTGTCGGCCCTCGACCAGGTGCGGCTCGCCCACGTCGACCTCAGCCGCGCCTCGCGACTCGAGCGCGGCTGGTTCGCCGCCCTCTCGCCGCGCGCGCGCCACCTGGCCGACAAGGACGCGCGCCTCACCCGGCGGCGCTACCCGAGCCCCTACTTCCTCGGGCCGATCGGAGTCCTGGTCCTCTGGATCCTGGCCGCGACCGGCGGCGACGGCGCACTGACATGGGCCGGCGCCATCCTCCTCGGCCTCGCCGCCTACGCCGTGATCATCGCCCGCCGCCTGGTGGCGCCACCGGTCGAGCTGCCGCGCCTGCTCCGCGCGCTCCCCGTCGCGCCCGCCGAGGTCGCGACCGCCAAGCGCGCCGCGGTGCTGCTCCGCGCGGTCACCTGGACCGCGCTCGGCGGCGCGCCCTTCGCGCTGCGCTCGCCCGAGCCGCTGGCGGCGTGGGTGATCGTCGTCATCGCGACCGCGATCGCCGCGGCCGGCGGCATCGTGGCCGCGCGCGACGAGGTGTAGGCCTCACTCCTCCGCGGTGAAGACGTGCAGGGATCGCGCCCACCCGGCGGCGTCGCGTCCCCGCTCTCGCAGATCGAACAGGCACACCACCTCGGTCTGCCGGCCCGGCTGGAGGTTGACGATGAAGCGGGTCACCGACGACAGCACGAAGTAGAGGCCGAGACCGGCTCCCCCCTGGGCGCGCGGCCGGCCCAGCTCGGCGCGGGCGCGCAGGACGGCGTCCAGCACCTCGCGCTTGTCGAGCGACCCGAAGCGGTCGAGCACCGACACCGCCATGTGCCGCCCGTCGCACGCGTAGCGCAGGAGCGCGGTCGGGGCGGCCGCGCTTCGGTCCGCGTTCGCGGTCCCGCTCGCGTTCGCGTTCCCGGCCGGGCTGGCGCCCCCGTTCGCGCTCGCCGCCCCGTGGCCGTGCGCATTCCCGTTCGGCGGGCTGCCGGCGGGCTCGGGCGCCACCGCGGGCGTGCGGCCGGTGCCGCGCGCGCTGCGCGCCGCCGACGCCGCGCCCGCCGCCGGGGCGTCGTAGAGCGCGTTCATGAGGAGCTCGTCGGCCGTGCTCTGGATGCGGGTGACCAGCCGCCGCCGCGCGCCCAGCGAGTCGGCCGCGCGCCCCAGCTCGTCGATGGCGTGGACCTTTTCGTCGTAGCCGGACACCTCGATCTCGGTCACCGCCACGCCCCAGGCCAGGTACTTCTCCAGCCCGAAGATGTCGCCCGAGTGGAGCTTGGCCGAGGTGACCGCGAGCTCGTGCTCGTCGGGCGCCCCGCTGTCGGCGATCACGTGGTCGAGCGCGCGCTCGCGCAGCATGGCGACCAGCTCGCGGTCGTCGAGCGATCCGCCCAGCACGACCACGCGCCCGCGCTCGCCCATGCCGCGCGTCAGGGCGGCCAGCTCTCTGCCCGGCGCCGAGTCGTGGTGGACGAACAGGATCGAATCCGGGGGCAGGGCGCCCTCCAGCGACTCGCGAAACTCGACGAGGCCGCCGCCGCCGCACAGGGATCGGCGAAGTGTGCGTCGCAGGATCGGATCCCGCACGACACATATGGCGCGCGCAGATGTCGCAACACCCGTCGACATTCGCGCCGGAGCATATCGTCGTGATCGCGCGAAACCAAAGCGCACGTGATCGCGTTTGTCGCTTTCCCGTTGTCGGATGAGGTACGCGCGCCGGGGGAAAAACCGCCGGGGCATCTCGAACCCCAAGATATCGATGTTACGATAGCGCCGCATGTCGGAACCCCCCGGCAGCGAGAGCCGCGTCGCGAAGCCGCCGCCCGTCCCGCCCTCGCACGCCGCCACTGCGCGGCGCACGACCACGCCGCGCGTGGCGCAGCGATCGACGCAACGAGAGTTCGGTGCGCCCGGCAGCGACGAATCGACCCAGCGCGTCACCCCGCTCGGCGATCTCTCGTTCGTCGAGGAGGTGGTCGAGCTGCTCTCCGCCGAGGCCGAGGCGCTGCTCGGCGCATCGGGTCGCGCCGATCCCGAGGCGGCGGTCGCCGACATCTATCTGGTGATGGCGCTGCTGTCCTGGGACCTGGTCGACGATCAGGGCGGCGTCGCGCACTACCTCGAGCAGGCCGAGCGCCACCCGCTCACGCCTCGTCTGCTCCTCGCCCAGGCGCTCTCGTCCGGCAGCCCCGAACAGCTCGACGCCGCGCAGGCTGCGATCGAGCGGCTGGTCGCGGCCGACTCCGCGCCGGCCGAGCGCGCGCTGCTGGCGCTCGATCTGGCCGAGGGCTGGATGTATCGCTTCGCCCAGCCGTCGCGCGCGATCGACTGCGCGCGCGACGGGCTGCGCGTCGCACCGGAGCCGCAGGTCGCCGCCGATCTGCACCACGTCCTCTGCCTCGCGCTCGCGATGGTCGAGGACTGGCAGGGTCTGGCCGACGCGCTCAACGCGCCGCCGGCCGGCCCGTCGCCGCTCACGCTGGCCGAGGCCGCGCACGTCATGCTCGATCGCATCGGCGACCGCGAGGCGGCGGCCGGGCTGTGCGCCCGCGTCGACCAGGCCAGCGCCGACGTCGTCTTCCACGTGGCGGGGCTGGTCAGCGAGATCGCGCTGGCCGATCCGAGCCTGGGCGCGGTCGACATGGGCGACGCGATGGCCCAGCGCCTGGCCCTGCTCGACACCGATCCGGCCGCGGCGCGCGAGGCGTCCGCGACCCGCTACCTCCTCGTCCATCACCTGGCCGAGCTGGGCGACGTCGAGGCGGCCGGCGCCGCTCTCGCCGCGCTGCTCGCGCCGGCCGCGGCCGAGGGCGAGGGGGCCGCATGGGGCGCGCGCCTGGCCCTGCTCATGCGCTGGCGGCTGCTCCTGCGCCAGGAGATGTGGCCGCAGGCGGCCGAGCTGGCCCGCGAGCTGGCCGAGCAGCCGGGGGCCGGCCGCATGGCGATGTCGTACCGGCGGCGCGCGGCCGAGCTCTGCGACGCGCGCGCCGACGCGCCGGCCCTCGCGCTCGACCTCTGGCGCCAGGTCTACGCCGATCCGTCCGCGTCGGCGGGGCCGTCGCCGGCGGGAGACGATCAGGCCGAGCGAGCCATCGAGCGCCACATGATGGCGGGCGATCCGGCCGGCCTGGCCGCTCACCTGGAGGCGGTGGCGCGCCGCGACCGGCGGCTCGAGACCGCGATGCTGCGCCGCGCCTCGGCGGTGGCCGAGACTCGCTGCCGCGATCTGGCCGGCGCGCTGCGCCTGCGCCGCGCCGCGCTCACGGCAGACGGCGACGTCGTCGCGCGCCACGTCGACCTCGTGCGCCTGGCCCGCCGCGCCCACGACCGCCCGCAGCTGGCCGAGCTCTACCGCGAGCTGGCCGACGCCCACGAGAACTCGCGCGTGGCCGGCGCGCTCCTGTGCGCGTGCGGCGCGCTGGAGCTGGTGCTCGGCCAGCACCGCCGCGCCGAGGAGGTCTTCCACCGCGCGGCGCGCCGCTCGCCCGACGACTTCGCGGCCCGCGCCGGAATCGCCGCCATCATGCGGCGCTCCCAGCGCCCGGCCGACCTCGCCGTCGTGCTCGACGAGCTCATCGCGCTGTGTGCGAGCGAGGGCAACCGGTTCGAGCTCCTCCGCGAGCTCTCGGCGCTGTCGGCCGGCCCGCTCGGCGACCGCGCCCGCGCGCGCGCCGCGCTGGAGCGGATGCTCACCCTCCGGCCCGACGACGTGCAGGTGCTGCACGACCTGGCCCGGCTGTGCGACCAGGAGCGCGACTGGGCGCGCGCGGTCGAGCTGCGCCAGCGCGCGGTCGAGCTCGCGCCCGACACCGCCCGCGTCGGCGAGCTCCTGCTCGAGATCGGCGGCATCGAGGAGAGCCAGCGGCGCGACGACGCTGCCGCCCTGGCCGCCTACAACCGCGTGCTCGAGCTCGACGCCTCCACGCCGGCGGCCCTCGAGGCCTGCGCGCGCCTGTACCGGCGAGGGCAGGACAGCGAGAAGCTGCTCGGCGTCCTGCGCCAGCAGCGCGCGGCGGTGAGCGAGCCGGAGCGGCTGGTCGCGATTCACCTCGAGATCGCGCAGATCGCGCACAAGGTGGGCGAGGACGTCGACTCGGTGCTGGCCGGCTTCAACGACGCACTGGCCATCGAGCCCGACAACGACGAGGCGCTGCGCGCGGTCGAGGCCATCGCGGGCGGGGCCGGGCGCTGGGACGCGCTGGTCGAGGCGTTCCGGCGCGCGCCCGAGACCCCGGCCAACCTGAACGCGCTGGCCCGCGCGCTCGGCGAGAAGAAGGCCTGGCCCGAGCTCGCCGACGTCAGGCTCAAGCAGATCGCCACCGTCCCGGGCAAGGCGGAGAAGGCGGAGCTGGCCCGCAGCCTGGCCGATCTCTACCAGAACCGGCTCAAGAGCGCCGAGGACGCGGTGCGCATGTACCAGCGCGCGCTCCAGCTCGAGCCGATGGACGCCGAGTCGCAGCGCGCCCTGGTGCGCCTGCTCGAGAGCGGCGGGCGCTGGCGCGAGCTGGCCTTCGCGCTCGAGCGCGAGCTCGGCATCGTGCCCGCCGACGAGCTCGATCGCCAGCTGGCGCTGCTCGAGCGGCTGGGCGATCTCCGCCGCGAGCACCTGGGCAAGCCGGCCGAGGCGGCCCAGGCGTTCGAGCTGGTGCTCGAGCGCCGCCCGGGTCACGCGGCGTCGCTCGACGCGCTCGAGGAGCTCTACGGCGCGCTCAACCGACCGGCCGACGTGCTGCGCGTCCTGCAGCGCAAGGTCGAGGTGGCGGAGCGGACCACCGATCGCGCGCTCCTGCAGGCCCGGGTCGCCGGGCTGCGCGAGCGCACCGGCGACGTGGACGGCTCGCTGGCTGCCTACCAGAAAGCGTTTACAGAGGAGCCCGACAGCCGCGACGTGTTCAACGCGCTCGAGAAGCTGGCCTACCGCCACGAGCGCTGGGCGCCGGTGATGGAGCTCTACGCCCAGGCCATCCGCATGGTCGAGGGCGGACAGTCGCGGGCCTATCGCCTGGCCGACCTGTACGCCCGGCGCGGCGAGGTCCAGCTGCGCTACCTGCACGAGCTGGGCGAGGCGGCGGTGTCGTACCTGCGCGTCCTCGAGCTGGAGCCGGAGAACGACGAGGCGCTGGCCCACCTGGAGGCCATCTTCGCCCAGCAGGAGGACTGGCGCGGCCTCATCGGCGCGTACGAGAAGCGCGCCGCGCTGATCAAGGATCCGGCGCGCAAGTCGGCGGCGCTGCGCGGCGCCGCCCGCATCGCGGCCGGGCGCCTGCTCGACTCCGACGAGACCGTGCGCCTGTTCCGCGGCCTGCTCGAGGTCGACCAGACCGATCAGGAGGCGCTGCTCGCCCTCGAGCGCCACCACGAGAAGCTGGGCGAGTGGCAGGAGCTGGTCGACGTCCTCCGCTCGCGCATCTCGATCGTCCCGGCCGGCGACGAGGCGGTGGCGCTCCTCTCGCGCATCGCGCAGATCTGCGAGGAGGGGCTGCACGACGACGACAAGGCGATCGAGCACTACCAGCGCATCCTCACCATCGCGCCGGCCCACAAGCCGTCGCTCGAGGCGCTCGGCCGCATCTACGAGTCGACCGAGCGCTGGGCCGACTTCGTCGACGTGACGCGCCGGCAGATCAAGATCGCGACCGACCGCAACGTGAAGGCGCTCCTCTACTTCAAGTGCGGCTCGGTCATGGAGGCGAAGTTCGGCAAGGAGGACGACGCCATCCGCTACTACGACGCGGCGATCAAGACCTCGCCCGCATGCCTGCCGGCCGTGCACGGCCTGCGCGACCTCTACCGCCGGCGCGAGGACTGGCCGCGCGTCATCCAGACCCTCGAGCTCGAGGTCAAGCTGTGGCAGGACGACAAGGAGCGCGCGGGGGTGTTCGCCCAGATCGGGCGCATCTACACCGACGAGCTGGTCCAGCCCGAGCGCGGCCTCCACTACTACGAGAGCGCGCTGGCGGTCGATCCCGACTGCGTCCCGGCCAACCGCGCGCTGTTCGACCAGTACTTCGACGCCGGCGAGTGGGAGCGGGCGCTGCCCCTGGCCCAGGCGCTGGCCCAGAAGGCGATGCGCGACGGCGATCCGACCGCGCGCTCGGAGTTCTACCGCAAGCGCGGCGTGGTCATCTGGCGGACCGGCGATCCGCGCGCCGCCGCCGAGAGCATCATCATCGCGCTCGAGATCCGGCCCAACAACGTGGCGGCGCTCGACGCGCTCGGCGAGCTGGGCCGCGAGTTCCCGCACGCCTACGACTTCCCCGCCACCTACCGCGAGCTGGAGAAGATCTACCGCAAGCGCGAGGACGCGATCGGCCTGCTCTCGCGCGTGATGGTGGCGCAGGCCGGCATGGTCGAGCGCGAGGGCGACCTCGACGAGGCCGAGCGGCTCTACGCCGAGGCGGCGACGCGCTCACCCGGCGATTTCGGCGTGGTGTCGGCCCGCGTCGATCTCTACGTGTCGATGCGCCGCTGGAAGCAGGCGGTCGAGACCCTGATGGCCTTCATGGCCAGCGACCCGCCGCCGCCGGGCGACGTGCGCATCAAGGCGCTCATGCGCGTCGCCGAGATCACCGCCGACGGCGAGATGGAGCCGCACAAGGCCATCCGCGTGCTGGCCGAGATCATCCGCCTCGACGAGGCGGTGGTCGAGGCCCACTACCTGCTCGCGCAGGAGTACTACTCGCTGGGCCGCTTCGTCGAGGCCCGCACCGCGATCGAGCGCGTGATCGAGCTGGCCGCGGCGCCCGGGCTCGGCGTCTCGCCCGAGCAGCTCGCCCGCTACTACTACTACCTCGGCCGCATCATCGAGGCCGGCGGCGACGCGCGCGCCGCCACCTCGCACTACCGCCGCGCGGCCGAGTACGACCCGGGCTACGCGCCGCCCGCGCTGGCGCTGGCCGCGCGCGCCGCCGACCTGGGCGACCAGGCCGCCGCGGAGACCCTGCTCATCGACGCGGCCCACGCCGCCATGCAGCGCGGCGGCGAGCACGCCGCGGTGCCGATGCAGCGCGGGCTGGCCCGCATCCTCCTCACCGTCGGCGACCGCCCGGCCGCCATCGAGGCCTATCGCGGCATCCTGGCGGTCGAGCAGCACAACGCCGACGACCGCCTGGCGCTGGCCGAGATCTACGCGCACGAGGACCTGCCGCGCGCGGTCGAGGAGGTCAAGCAGGTCATCCAGCACGACCTGCGCCACGCGCCCGCCTACCGCCTGATGGCGTCGTTCTACGCCCGCGCCGGCGAGACCGAGCGAGCCGTGCGCGTGCTGACCGCGATGGAGTGCCTGGGCTACGCCGAGGATCCCGACCGGCGCGCGGCGGCCAAGGCCCGCGCCGAGCAGCAGATGCTCCTGCCCATCCGCCACCCGATGAGCGACGAGCTGCGCCGCCGCTTCCTGCTCACGGCGCACTCCACCTCGCCGCTCGGCGAGCTCTTCGAGGCGGTGGTGCCCTATCTGACGGCGCTCTTCCCCGAGCCGCCGGTCGGCACCAACCTGGTGCCCATGGCCGCATACGAGGATGCCGCCATCAAGCTGGTCGCGGCCGACTCGGTGCGGCTGTTCGGGGTCGAGCCGGAGCTGTACGTCGCGCACGGCGTGCCGCGCGGCGTGGTCGCCCTCTCGCATCCGCAGCCGGTCGTGGTCATCGACCGCGAGCTCCTGGGCGAGACCGAGTCGGCGCGCCGCTTCGTCATGGGCTGGGCGTTCGACGCGATCCGCGGCGGCTACGCGCTGCTCCAGGTGCTGGGCCGGCGCGAGCGCGCCGAGCTGGGCGGGCTCCTCAAGTCGATGCTCTTGCCCGAGAACGAGCGGCCGGGTCCGACCACCGAGTTCATGCGCACCTTGCCGCGCACGCCGCTGCGCGTCATCGAGCGGCTGCAGGGCACCGCGCGCCTGGCCGACAGCGAGGAATGGATCGACGGGATGCTGGCGACCGACCGGCGCGCCGGGCTGTTCGCCTGCGACGACTTCGCCGCCGCGGCGCGCATGATCGCGCGCCTGAGCGGCGACCATCTGGGCGCCTCGGACATCCAGGCGCTGGCCCTGGTTCTGTGCGGCGAGGACCTGGTCAGGTTCTATCTCTCCGACGAGTATCACCGCCTGCGCGAGTCGCTGAGCCGGTCTCTCCCGGCGGTGTCGTGACCATGTGGTTGGCCCGCCAGGAGTTTTGAAGTAACGTTCACGTTCGCCTCCAATCGAGCGCGGTTTTGGGTCGTCGACAGCTTGGGGGCCCGACATTTCTTCGGATAGACTCAGTCCCGAACGCAGTTGACCGATTGTAGGGCACGATACACGATTTACAGCCTTCTGTTCCTCCCATGAGCCAGAAGTTCCAGGCATCGGTTCACCATCGAGACGACCTCAGCTTCGTGAAGCTGGCGGGCGTCATCGATGAAGACAATGAGCTCACCGAGCTGACCGACAAGATCCACGGCAGCACGGTCGTGATCGATCTCGGCGAGGTCGATCGCATCAACTCGTGCGGTGTCCGCGACTGGGTCAACTGGCTCGGCCGCGTCGAGGCCAAGAACGTCGACGTCGTGCTCGTGGAGTGCTCGCCGGCGATCGTCGCGCAGATCAACCTGGTCAACAACTTCACCGGCAGCGGTGTGGTGAAGAGCTTCTACGTGCCGTACTTCTGCCCGGAGTGCGATGAGGAGAAGGTGCTCCTGTGCGAGACCGGCGACATGGGTCCGCCGCCGCACGAGCCGCCGATCTGCCGCTGCGACGAGTGCGACCTGGTCATGGACTTCGACGACATGCCGGACTCGTACTTCGCCTTCCTCGCCAACCAGCGGCGCATCGTGAAGCCGGAGCGCATCCAGTCGCTGCTCGACGAGTTCAATCCGGGCGACGACGAGAAGTCGAAGATCCGCTCGCGCGTGGGGAGCGGCAGCCTGTCGGGGGCGAATCTATCGTCACAGTCGTTGCCCACCGTGCCGTCGCTGCCGTCGATCTCGCGCACCAGCACGCCGGGCAGCCGCCCCAGCACGTCGTTCAGTCACATCGGCAGCACGCCGGGCATGGCGTCGAGCTCGAGCGGCATCGGCCTGCCGCCCGAGATGCGCGGCGGCGGGGCCGTGATGGTGCGCAGCAGCGGGCCGCTGGTCTTCGCCCTGGTGGCGGTGCTGCTGGTCGCGATCGCCGCGCTGGCCGTGCTGCTCCTGTCGAACTGAGCCGCGCGCGCCTGGCCGTGATCGTCGAGCGCGGCCGGCGGGCCGCGGGCGGCGCTCGCCGGCTCACGGGTTCACACCACGAGGCCCTTCTTGTAGGCCAGGAGCTCCTTCTGGGTCTTGAGCAGGAGCTGGTTGGTCTCCAGCAGCTCCTTGGTGCGGGCGCGGATCTGGGTGGCCAGGCGCTCGCGCTCGCGCGCCTCGGTCTCGAGCATCTCCTGGTACTTGCCCTGGACCTCGGCCTCGTCGGTGACGTTGCGCTGGATCTCGAGCGCGCCCACGTGCTGGCCGGCCTCGTCGGTGATGGGGATGGCCGACAGGATGAAGCGAAGCTTCTTGGGTTCGGTATCGCCGATCACGCTGCCGCTGATCTCGTCGAGCCTGACGTGGCGATTGTCGCGCCAGCACTGCTGGGCGATGCAGTTCTCCCGGCAGATGTTGAGCTCGACGACCTCGTAGCACTTCTTGCCCTTGAGGCCGCGCGCCATCTGGCGGGGCAGGAGGGCGTAGAAGGCGCGGTTGAAGTCGACGATGCGCCGCTCGCGGTCGACGATGAAGTAGCTGTCGACGATGGCGGGCGCGACCCGCTTGAACTCCTGGAGAAACGTGCCGAGGGGGTCGGACATTGCGCGGCGATTGTACATCGCGGCGCGCGCGCGCCGGCGGCGGAGCGCATTCCCACATCAGCGGGCGTGTGGGTCGAGTTGACCGTTCCCACCCGCCGACCTAAGATCCCGCTGCCGTCTCCGCCGGGAGGTCTGGCGGGCGAGGGCGGCCGGGAGGTGTTCACGTGGGCGAGTCAGTCCCTCTGTCCTGGCGCATCAAGGAGCGCCCGGGATTCACCACCGTCGAGTTCACGGGCGAGATCGACGAGAACGCCGACTTCTCGGAGCTGCGCCGCCACCTGCGCGGATCGGTCGTGTTCCGCCTGAACGGCATCAAGCGCATCAACTCGTGCGGCGTGCGCGAGTGGGTCAACTTCGTGCGCGACCTGCCCAACGTGGGCGAGCTGGTGTTCAGCCACTGCTCGCCCGCGTTCGTCACGCAGCTCAACATGATCGACAATTTCCGGGGTCGGGCCTCGGTGCGCTCGTTCTACGCGCCGTACGTGTGCGAGTCGTGCAACAACGAGGAGGAGCGGCTGCTCGACGTCGACACTCATTTCCCCGGCGGCGCCGGCGCCCTGCCGCCCCAGTTCCTGTGTGAGAGGTGCCAGCGCCCGCTCGAGTTCGACGATCTGCCGGAGCGATACCTCTCCTTCCTGTCGGAGGCGTAGCTCTGCGCGCCCTGCTCGAGCCGGTCCGCGAGCTGCTCGAGGGCAGCATCGACGCGGCGGTCATCCTCGACCGCGAGCGCCGCGTCCTCTATTACAACCGCGCCTACGAGGCGACCTGCCGCCTGCGCGGGCGCGAGCTGGCCCGGCGCGTGGCCGACGGCGCGCGCTGCTACGAGCTGTTCTCGCTCGAGGTGTGCGCGAGCGCCTGCGTCGGCTGCCGCGCGCGCGAGGCCAGGCGGCCGCTGCGGGTGGACGAGATCCGCGCGGTGCGCGGCGACGGCGAGGAGCTCACCTTCATCGTCAGCGCGGTGCCGCTGGGCGACGACTACATCGTCGAGTCGTACCGCGACGTCACCGCCGAGATGCGCATCCAGCGCCGGCTCAAGGTGCTGCTCGAGACCGAGCGCCGGGCCAAGGGCGACCTGGAGGAGATGGTCGAGGAGCGCACGCGCGAGCTGCGCCAGGCCCAGGCCCAGCTGGTCCTGCAGGAGAAGATGTCGACCCTGGGCCGGCTGGTCGCCGGCATCGCGCACGAGCTCAACAACCCCATCAACTTCGTCTACGGCAACGTCGACTTCCTGGCCCAGTACGTCGAGGATCTCCTGACGCTGGTGCGCACGGCCGACGAGTCGCCGGACCTGTCGCCGGCGCTGCGCGCGGAGCTCGACGCGGTCAAGCAGCGCATCGAGTTCGACTACCTGGTCGAGGACTCGCACAAGCTGCTCAAGTCGATCCGCACCGGCGCCGAGCGCACCGCCGCCATCGTGCGCGACCTCAAGAACTTCTCGCGCACCGGCGCCAGCGACATGGTCGAGACCGACGTGGTCTCCGGCATCGAGACCACGCTCAACCTCATCTCGCCGCTCCACCGCGACCGCATCTCGATCGAGCGCGACTACCAGGCGGGGCTGCCCAGGCTGGTGGCCAACGCCGGCCACCTCAACCAGGTGTTCATGAACCTCCTGGCCAACGCGGCCCAGGCGATCCGCGGCCCCGGCACCATCCGCATCGCGGTGACCAGCCGCGACGAGGACGGCCGCCCTGTCATCGAGGTGTCGATCAGCGACACCGGCGAGGGCATGGCGCCCGACGTGCTCGAGCGCATCACCGACCCGTTCTTCACCACCAAGGGGGTGGGCGAGGGGACCGGCCTCGGCCTGTGGATCACCGACAGCATCGTGCGCGCGCACGGCGGGACCCTCCTGTGCGAGAGCGCGGTCGGAGCCGGCTCGACGTTCAGGGTGATCCTGCCGCTCCGCCCGCGCGACGAGTAGGCCGGGTCTGGTCGGCGGGACGGGCGCGGGGGTCGCGCGCCCAGGCGTCGATGCGATCGGCCACGCGCTCCCAGCCGGCGTCGAGCATGAGGTCGTGGCCGAGGCCGTCGAAGATCTCGGCCTCGGTGCCGTAGGCGCGGGCGGTCCGCCGGACCTGGGCCGCGGTGAAGACGACGTCGCGCTCGCCGCCGAGGACCAGGAGCGGGGCCCGCACGCGCCGCGGCCGCGCGCGCACGAACAGCAGCATGTCGAGGTACGCGCGGTAGGACTCGTCCCAGACGCGGGCGCAGGCGCGCTCGATGATGTCGGCCGGGGTGGCTGCGGTGAACAGGAGGTCGCGCACGAGCGCCGGCGTGGCCACCAGCGGGCGCAGCCGCAGGCGCAGGTTCGCCGCCAGGAACGCGAGCGGGTGGCGGAGCGCGATGCGGGCGGTCGTGCGGATGACGCCCCAGGGCGGGGTCGGGGCCATGAGCACGGCGCCGGCCGCGTCGCCGCGCTCGAGGAACTTCTGCACCACGAATCCGCCCATCGAGTGCCCGACCAGGATGGGCGGCTCGGCGAGGTCGGCCACCGCGCTCTCGAGGTCGGCGACGTAGTCGCGGATGCGGTGCCAGATGCGCCCGCTCGGGCGGGCATGGCCGCGCAGCTCGGCCGCGCGCACGCCGTGCCCGCGCCCGGCCAGGCGCGCGGCGAAGTCGTCCCAGCACCAGCTGCCGTGCCACGCCCCGTGGACCAGGACGATCTGCGCCATCTCCCCGGTCGCAGTCTATCAGTCGGGCACGTGCACGGTGGCGGTCTCGGCGGAGAAGGTGATCTCGTCGACCCCCGGTCGCGCCTGCAGGTCGGGCAGGTTGTCGGTCGTGAGCGGCGGAGCGGCCCCGTCGGTGCCTCCGCGCGGGGTGGCGTGAACGACCTGCGACGGCGGCAGCGGCGCCCCGGACTCGAGGTGCTCCCACATGAGGTTGAGCGCCTGGATGTCGTAGTAGTGGACCGGGACGAAGCGGGTGTCGAAGCCGGCCAGGCCCAGGAAGGCGTCGAAGTGCTGGCCGTTCGCGATCTCGTAGAACGAGAGGCCGCTGTCCGCGCCCTCGGCCATGCGGTTCATGCCGAAGTAGGGCCGCGAGGCGTGGTTGATGGGGACCAGCGCGTCGCTGCGGCCCTGCACGATGATGGCCGGCTTGCCGTGCAGGTCGCCGCCGTGGCGCACGGCGTCGACGCCGTCGCGCAGTCGGTCCGCGAGATCGCCTGCGCCGGTGAAGAGGTCGCGCAGGCAGACGGCGCCGGCGTAGCTGGCGTCGGGGGTCGCGCGCGAGTGGATGGTCGGCCCGGAGGTGCCCGCCTCGTACACCAGATCGATGCCTCCAGTCGGTGGGACGCCGTTGCCCAGGCCGAACAGGGTCGGCATGGGGGGCGCCGCGGGCGGCACACCGGCCAGGCCGGTGCCCATGGCGGTCGGCCCGAACGTGAACTGGCACAGCCGATCGAGGACGCTCGCCTTCGCGTAGGCGTTGGCGTAGGTCACCGCCACGGCGGGCACCGCCTGCGTGCCCCACATCGCGGCGTGCAGGAGATCGGAGTCGGGGAGGAAGCCGGCCGCGTGCAGCCGGGCCAGCGCGTCGTCGGCCTGGCTCTGGAAGTCGGCGCCCGCGACGAGGCCGTCGGCGGCCAGCGCGGCGCAGCGGGCCTGCGCCGTGGCCTGCGGCACCGCGGCGAGGAAGGGCGCGCCGGCGGCCGCCGCGGCGTACGCCGCGCACGGCTCGAAGAGGTTCGCGGTGGTCACGTAGTCGTAGAGCGGGTCGCCGAAGGCGGCGACCGCGGCCGCGCCTTGCTCGATCGACAGGCCGGCCGGGACGTCGAGGTTGATCTGCGGCTCGCCGACGACGACCGCGGTGATCCATCCCTCGGTGTCGAGCTCGGCCGCGGCGAGCGCGGCGCCGCCGCCGTTGGAGACCGCCGCGGCGATCGTCCTCACCGAGCCGGCCGGGTAGCGGATGGCCACGCCATCGCCGCTCTCGAGCGGCGCGCCGTAGGCCTCGTTCAGCGCCCACGTCGCGAACTGGACGGCCTGCAGCGTGTAGAGGCCCCAGCTCGCCTCCGGGTTCTGCTGCGAGTGGGCGTGCTTGTACGCGTAGCGGTACGGCGAGTCGGCGTTGAAGGCGGCCAGCTCGTCGGCCGACAGGGCGGCGCCGAACAGGCTCGTCGTCCCCGCGTCGCCGCGCGGCGACAGGGCGCCGTCGATGAGCGTGACGGTGTCGGTCATGAGCTCGTGCCCGCCGTTGCCGGTGCCCTTGTCGGTGTAGGCCACGGCGCAGCCGCGCTTCAGCCCCCACTCGCCCGCCGCCGAGATGCCGCCGTACACGCCGCGCGAGCCGGACGATGTCGCGGTCACGATGCACGGGTGATCCGGATCCAGGCTGTCCGGGATCTGCACCAGAAGGGTCGCGTTCCGGGTGCCGGTGCCGTCGTCGGAGAAGGCCAGGTACTCGGTGCCCGCGATCTTGCCCTCGCCGAGCGTGTCGTTGCCGTCGAGGTCGACGTTCGGGCCCCAGAAGCGGCCATAGCCGCCGTTGGCCGACATGTCGACCAGCGCGCGGTAGTTGCTGTAGATGGCGAGACGGCGCAGCTCGGCGGCGGTCGGGCTGGCCGGGTCGGCGGGCAGCGGCGCGGGACCGGCCAGCCCGGTCCGGCCGAGGCCGGCGGTCAGGAGATCATCGGCGTCGCCGTCGTAGCTGGTGACGCGGACCTCGCCGGCGATGAAGGACGGCAGCTCGTTGGCCATGTCGGGCGGCGTCGTCGTCCCGTCATCGCCGCCGTCGTCGTCGCCTCCGCCGTCGTCGTCGGCTCCCGAGCCGGCACCGTCGTCGGACTGGCGCGGCACCCGGTCGTCTCCGCAGGCGGAGAGCGCCGGGGCGGAGGCGAGGGCGGCGGCGGCGAGGAGTGCGGCGTGGACGGCGGCGTGGGCGGCGGGGGCGATTCGCGCTTTCATCGCGGCCAGACTACATCGCGGAAAGTGCCTGTTCCAATTGCCATGCTCGCCGATGAGTCGATTCCTCAAACTGATCGACAAACTGATCAGCAAACTGATCAGACCCTCGCTTGACCGCGCCGCTTCCGTCGGCGCGGCGCCCACACCCGGCGCGTCCACCCGACAGATGCGCTCGCCTCCGACGGGACCGGCCAGAATCGCCCGCGTGGTCAGGCGACG
>DATFRY010000611.1:0-4263 GCA_035262925.1 Kofleriaceae bacterium
ACCTCACCCACGTGGGCGCTGGCGCGCCGGCTCCGGCGACGCAGACCATTCCGCCGCGGATTCGCCGGCTGGTCTGGCGCCGCGACCACGGCCGCTGTCAGGTGCCCGGGTGCCGGGCGGCGAAATTCTTGGAAGTGCACCGCGTGCGCTGGCGCTCGGACGGAGGCGGACATGACCCGTTGAACCTCGCCGTGGCGTGCTCGATCCACCACGACCTGGTCCATCGCGGGCTGCTCGTCGTGGAGGGGAGCGCACCCGACCTGGTCTTCCGGCATGCGGACGGAAGGCTGTACGGGCAGCCGCGCGCCGACGACGCGGACGTGGCGGACGCGGTCGCCGGCTTGCGTCGGATGGGCGTGCCTGCGCCCGATGCGCGGCGAGCGGTTGCCGAGGCCGCCACGTCGGGTGCAGTGGCGATCGAGGACCTGCTGCGACAGGCGCTGCTCGTGCTGGGGCGCACGACGTATGCGGCGGTGGCCCGCGTCTCCGACCCGGCTGCGCCGCGCCAGACAATTGGCGGTTGATCGAGATCCTCTCGGTGTGCACCGGCCCGCCCGCCGTGGCGATCGAGGAGCTGCGGCGCGGCGGGCGCCTGGCACGACGGCGCCAGGGGACGGGGCGGACGCCGTCTGGCCCGCGTCTCCCTGACCCTGCTGCGCGGCGCCCCGGGCGTCGCGGTCGCTCGAGGTCGTCGCGCCCGGGACCGGCTCGCTCGCCGTGGCGATCGAGGATCTGCGGCGCGGCACGCCCCTGGCACGACGGCACCAGGGGACGGGGCGGAGGCCGTCTGGCCCGCGTCTCCCTGACCCCGCTGCGCGGCGCCCCGGGCGTCGCGGTCGATCGAGGTCGTCGCGCCCGGGACCGGCCCGCCCGCCGTGGCGATCGAGGATCTGCGGCGCGGGCGATCACTCGTGGTCGGTCCATGGTCATCTGGTCATCCTCCCCTGTGCGGACGTCCCATCCGTCCCGTCCGCCTACCACGCTAGAACACCCGCCGCGCGCCGATGTCCAGCGGGGAACATGTCCGCGACGGCGGCGTCGCGCGATCGTCGGCGCGGCCGCCGGGAGTGCGCGCGTCACGCCGCTCCCGCGCAGGACGCGGTCGACGCGGTGCTCGACCTGGCCGACGCGAGGCCCGCGCCGGGCCCGCCGTCCTCCGAGCTTCCCCTTGCCCTTCGACAAGAGTGGGCGTATGGTCTCCCCTGTCGAAGCAGAAGGGGAAGGCGCCATGGCCGATCGGAGCATCGATCTCCCGCAGGGCACGCTCGACCTGCTCATCCTGAGGACGCTGGCCCCCGGGCCGCGCCACGGCTGGGCCATCTCGGAGCGCATCCACCAGATCTCGAGCAGCGTGCTGCGCATCCAGCAGGGCTCGCTCTACCCGGCGCTCCACCGGCTCGAGCGGCGCGGCTGGATCAAGGCGGAGTGGGGCACCTCCGACAACAACCGGCGCGCGAAGTACTACGCGCTGACCCGCAGCGGCCGCAAGCAGCTCGAGGTCGAGGAGAACGCGTGGCGCGTGCTGGCCGCCGCCGTGGCGCAGGTGCTCGAGGAGGGATGACGCCATGCTGCGCGACCTCGCGTACCGCGTCCGCGCCATCCTGAGCCGCCGCGCCATCGAGCGAGAGCTGGACGACGAGCTGCGCTTCCACCTCGAGCGCCAGATCGAGAAGCACGTCGCGGCCGGCCGCTCGCGCGAGGAGGCCGCCCGGCTCGCCCACCTCGACCTCGGCGGCATGAGCCGCGTGAAGGAGGAGTGCCGCGACGCGCGCGGCGTCACCCTGGTCGAGGACCTGGTCCACGACGTGCGCTACGGGGCGCGCGTCCTGCGCAGGGCGCCCGGCTTCACCGCCGCCGTCCTCCTCATCCTCGCGCTCGGCATGGGCGTCAACACGGCGCTGTTCTCGGTCGTGAGCGGCGTCCTGCTCCATCCGCTGCCCTACCGCGACGCCGACCGGCTGGTGACGATCCACGAGAGCAAGCCCAACTTCGCCACCGGCTCGATCTCGTTTCCCAACTTCCGCGACTGGCAGGCGGACAACCGCTCCATCGAGGCGATGGCGATCTACCGGCCGATCAGCTTCAGCTTGACCGGCGCGGGCGCGGCCGAGCAGGTGAACGCGCTCCTCATCACCTCGGATCTGTTCTCGCTGCTCGGGGTCGTTCCGGTCCTCGGGCGCACGTTCGCGCGCGGCGAGGACGAGGTCGGCCGCGCGCCGATCGCCCTCATCGGCGCCGCCCTGTGGCAGCGAAGGTTCCACGGCTCGCCGGCGGTCCTCGGCGAGACCATCGTGCTCGACGGCCGCGGCTACAGCGTGGTCGGCGTGATGCCCGCCGGCTTCGATCTCTTCCTCCAGGGCCGCCCGCGCGACGTCTATCTGCCCATCGGCCAGTGGGACAACAACCTCCTCCTCGACCGCGGGGCCGGGCTCGGGATCCACGGCGTCGGCCGTCTGCGGCCGGGCGTGTCGATCGAGCAGGCCCAGGCCGACATGGACCGGGTCACCGCCCGCCTGGCCGCGATCTATCCGGACAAGGACCGCGGCATCGGCGCCAGGCTGAGACCGTTCCGCAACGCCGTGGTCGGCCAGGTGCGGCCGACATTGCTGGTCCTGTCCGGCGCGGTCGCGCTGGTGCTCCTCATCGCGTGCGTGAACGTCGCCAACCTCCTCCTCGCGCGCGCGACCGGCCGCGCCCGCGAGATCGCCACCCGCATGGCGCTGGGAGCCAGCCGGCCCCGCCTCCTGCGCCAGCTCCTGACCGAGAGCATGCTGCTCGCCATGGCCGGCGGCGCGCTCGGCCTGGTCGTGGCCGCCTGGGGCACGCCGGCCGCGCTCTCGCTCCTGCCCGACCAGCTGCCGCGCGCCGACCAGATCTCGCTCGACGCCGGCGTGCTGCTCTTCGCCCTCGCCCTGTCGCTGGCCAGCGGGATCGTCTTCGGCCTGGCGCCCGCGCTCAGGGCCACCGAGCCCAACCTCCAGCAGGCGCTGCGCGACGGCGGGCGCGGAGCCAGCGGCGCGCGCCACCGCGGCCGCGACGTCCTGATCGCGCTGCAGATGGCCATGGTGCTGGTCCTCCTCATCGGCGCCGGGCTCATGGTCCGCACCCTGTCACGCCTGTGGCAGGTCTCTCCCGGCATCGAGCCGGCGGGCGTGATGACCTTCGGCATGTCGTTTCCGCCGTCGGTCGGCAAGTCGCCGCCGCAGGCCATCCGCGCCCACATGCGCCGGGTGAACGCGCGGCTCGAGGCCATCCCCGGCATCGAGCAGGTCTCGATGTCGGCCGGCGCGATCCCGCTCCTGTCCGACGACGAGCGCCAGTTCTGGCCGGCCGGGCAGCCCAGGCCGGCGACGACCAGCGAGATGAGCTGGACCCTGTGGTACGTGGTGGAGCCGCCGTTCCGGGAGGCGATGGGCATCCCGCTCCGGCGCGGCCGCTTCCTCGGCCCGCAGGACGTGCAGGGCGGCCCGCTCGCCGTCGTCGCCGACGAGGTCTTCGCCCGCCAGTACTACGGCGACGCCGATCCGATCGGCAAGCGCATCCAGCTCGACGGCACCGATCGGCCGGCGGAGATCGTCGGTGTGGTCGGCCACGTCAGGCAGTGGGGCGTCGACAGCGACGACGCGCAGCCGCTCCGCGCCCAGCTCTACTTCTCGCTCGCGCAGATCGAGGACGACCAGCTGGCGGGCACCTCCGGCATCGACGTCATCGTCCGCTCGGGCGGGGCGCGGCCGGTCCCGTTCGACACCATCCGCGCCGCCCTCCAGGCGATGAGCCCGGAGCAGGTCGCCTTCGAGCCGCTGGCCATGGACGACGTGATCGCGCGCTCGCTGGCCGCCCGCCGCTTCTCGATGCTGCTCCTGTCGGCCTTCGCGGCGCTCGCGCTCATCCTGGCCAGCGTGGGCATCTACGGCGTCATCTCGTACGTCGTCGGCCAGAGGACCCAGGAGATCGGGATCCGGGTGGCGCTGGGAGCGCGGCGCGGCGACGTGCTCCGGCTGATCCTGGGCCACGGCCTCATGGTGACGTTCGCCGGCATCGCGCTCGGGCTCGCCGCCGCGCTCGCGCTCACCCGCCTCCTGGCCCACCAGCTCTACGGCGTGGGCGCGACCGATCCGCTCACCTTCACCGTGGTCGCGGCCGGTCTGGCCGCGGTCGCGCTGGTCGCCTGCTACCTGCCGGCGCGCCGCGCCCTGCGCGTGGCTCCGATGGTCGCGCTGCGCCACGAGTGATGCCGCGCGCCGTGTCCACGCCGGTCGAGCG
>DATFRY010000612.1:0-9163 GCA_035262925.1 Kofleriaceae bacterium
GCGCGCGGTGACGAGCGCGCGGGCGCCGAGCGTGACCGATGTGACATGGCGCTCCCTCTCGTTCCTCTCGTTCGGGTTGACGAGGGCAGACTGCCAGGTGGCTGCCGACAGCGTCGTGTCAGCAGGCGGCGCGCGGCGAGCGAGAGAGGATCGGCAGGCTCAGTCGGGAAACAGCGACCGTCCCTCGAGCACGCGGTCCTGCGCCGCCGGATCGAAGGCCGCGCGCACCAGCGCCTGGGCGAGGCCCACGTTGGTGGTCGGCCGGTACTTCGCCTGCAGCCGCCGCGCGCCGAACGCGCCTGCCACCGCGAGCACTCCGCCGGCGACGGCGGCGCTCACGCGCTCGAGCGGGCGGCCGTCGTCGCGCGGCTCGCCGGTGATGATCGACGGCCGCGCGATCGTGAAGTGCACGCCGCTGGCGCGCAACGCGGCCTCGACCTGGGCGCGCGCCTTGAGATAGGTGGACGAGGAGCGCTCGCTGGTGCCGACCGACGAGAGATACACGAAGCGCGGCGAGAGCTCGGCGGCGCGCACCGCCTCGAGCAGGAGCAAGGTCAGCCCGACGTCGACGCGCTGGTAGCCCAGGGCGCGCGACATGCCCTCGCCGCGCGCGCGCTTGCCGGTGGTGCCGAGCAGCGCGAACACGCGGTCCGGAGCAGCGCGCCGCAGGGCCGCGGTCATCGCCCCCGCGTCCCACTCGGCGGTGTCGACCTCGGCGCCCAGGCCGGTGAAGCGTTCACGCCACTCGCCGACGCGACTCGAGTCCGGACGCACATGGGCGATCGCGCGCTCTCCGCGCGCCACCAGCACTCGAACGACCTCACGACCGGTGAATCCGGTCGCGCCGACAACGAAGGACGCCATGGGCGCACAGTGTAGGATGGATCGCGCCGGAACAGAGCATCACACGGGCGTGAGGTGTGGCTCGCGTGGTATGTCGCTTGCTACCGTCTCGCCTCATGCGCGCTTCGGTTCGCCTGGCTCTTTCCTCACTCTTCGTCGCGGCCCTGCTCACCGGCTGCTCGTCGCTGGGCGATGACGACGAGGGCGGCCCGGGCGGCGGGGATGGGAGCGGCACCGACAGCCCTGGGGGTGGAGACACCGGCGTCGGCGGCGGCGGTGACGACGGCAGCGGCGACGGGGCGACCGCCGATCCGATCGCAGGCCAGTACCAGCTGAGCAGCATGATGGACCTGACGTCGACGTCGGTCGCCGACAACCTGGTGCCGAGCGCGGTGTCGGTGCTCAACCAGCTGGCTGCGAATCCGGCCGACACGCTCATCAACCTGCTCGAGGCGGCCAACATCCCGATCGTCGACGACCTGCTCGGGCTCCTGCCGCTCGATCTGCTCGACCCGTTCCAGAACTTCGTCGACGAGTTCATCCTCAATCGCGTGGTCGGCGGCCTCGCGCTCACCCAGCAGCTGCTCGGGCTGGTCGACGAGGTCACCAACGTCTTGACCCAGTTCCAGCTCCTGACCGTGCTCGACCTGGCCCACCTCGACCCGGGCGGCGGCGCGACCTCGGCCTCCCACCGCCTGGCCGGGCTGTCGCTCCCGTTCCGCGGTCAGAACATCGTGGTCGACACGCCGGACATCGTCGATCAGATCACAGCCGCGACGGGAGTCGGCTGCTCGATCGCGCTGTCGGGGGACGAAGGACACATCGAGGTCGGCGACCATGCGTTCGGCCTGCCGCTCGGCGACCTCGTCCTCGACGGGCTCGATCAGGTGCTGGCCAGCGGCGGCTCGCTCTCCGGCCTGCGCGACACGCTGGGCGCGCTGGTCGGCTGCTCCGAGATGGCCGACGAGGTGTCGCAGAAGTGCCTGGCCGCCCCGCTCCTCTGCATCGGCCACCGTGACGAGATCGAGCAGTTCTGCGAGGCGGGGCTCGACCAGGTGGTGGCCCAGCTCGAGGACCGGGTCGCGGCGATCAACTTCGCAGAGATCCGCTTCCAGTCCGGCGACGCCGACATGCTCGACAGCGAGACCGCCAGCGCCGATGACGGCATCATGGACCTGCTCGAGCAGGGCAGCTGGCAGACCGTGGTGTTCGTCGACGGCGTCGAGGTGCCCTTCACGGCCGCGTTCACCGGGCTGCGGGTCACCGCCGCCGGCGCCACCAACTGATCGGCCGGCCCGGTCCGCGGGCTCGGGCGCCGCGTTCGCGCGGCGGCGCGGTCAGCTCGCGGGCTCGTCCGCCAGCGCGGGCGCCGGCGCGGCCAGGATGCCGTGCAGGAACGCGTCGGTCACGGTCGTCACCGCCTTGTCCTCGGGCACGCCGTAGTGGTCGCTTCCGCCGAACAGCGCCTCGACGCAGAAGTAGTTGAAGAGGTGCATGTAGACCATGACGAAGGCCAGCTCTGGCTCCATGCGAAGTGCGCCGGCCGTGCGCAGCTCCTCGAAGCGCTGCTTGAGCTCGGGCGCGCCGAGCAGCGCCTTGGGCGCCACCTGCGTGCGGAAGTGCTTGCCCTCGAACTCGACGATGTCGATGTACCAGAGCAGCCAGTAGGGCTTGTTGTTGCTCACCAGCTCGCGGATCGCGGCGGCCAGCTCGGGGATGTCGTGCGGGAACTGGCTGCTCTTGAGCACGCGGGTCAGCGCGTTGTCGGCGTGGTTGCCGACCAGCTCGCGCTGGTAGCGGAGCACGACGGCGGCGAACAGCGCCTCCTTCGACTCGTAGTGGCTGTAGAGCGCGCCGGGGGTCAGGCCCACCGACTGCGCGATGTCGCGCGTTGTGGTCGCCGTGTAGCCGGCCTTGATGAAGTGAGCCAGAGCGGCGGACTCGATCCGTCGCTGGATGGCGTCCAGGGTCTCCTGGCGGAGTCGAGGCATGATCAGGTCCCTCGGCGAGTGTGAACGGTCGCTCATTTTGTAACGGGTCTGAAGCGCAAGATCCATTCTTATCGGCCAGCTTCGTGACAGGCACCCCGGTCCTTGACTTTTAAATGAGCGCTCGATTAGCGTCCCGGCCGGGCGCTCAGGCGGCTGCCGCGCCTGCCTGACAGCTCGTCTGACCTGACCGGAGTCCCGTGCCCCACCGCGATCCCGACGACTTGATGCCAGGCCGGCGTCCCCTCGTGCCGGCACCTCGCTTGCTTGACCGCCGGCTCGTGCCGCGCCTCCTCCTCGCAGCCATCGCGCTCCCTCTGTCCCTCGGCTGCACCGCCGGCCTCGGTGCGAACGATCCCGATCCGTCGGGCGACGGGACCGGCGCCGGTGACGGCATCGGCGGCAAGGCGGACGACCTCGGCAGCACCGGCGATGCGCTCCTGGTGGTGACGGCCTCGAGCGTGTCCGGCCTCGGCGGCGATCTCTCCTCGGTCGAGCCGACGCCGGAGCAGATGTTCCCCGGCGACCCGCTCGCGCCCGAGGTCTACCTGAAGGACATGAGCTGCCTCGGCTTCTACGGGCCGCTCGGGCCCTGGGGACCGCTCGGCCTGCTCGGGCCGGTCGGCGACGGCGCGTGGAACCCGAGCGTGTACGTCTCGGGCGACGGCAGCGTGGCGTGGGCCGACTGGTCGGACGAGCTCACGCGGCTGGGCGGACCGCTCGGCGCGGACGGACCGCTGGGCGCGAACGGCCCGCTCGGCCAGGCCTACTGGGACGGGCTGTCGTCGGTCGAGGACTTCGCACCGCAGCTCCAGGCGGGCGGACTCTTCGCCGCGCTCGGTCCGCTCGGCCCGCTGGGTCCCCTCGGTCCGCTGGGCCCGCTCGGCCCGGTCGGCGCGCACGGCTTCGCCACCGACGGAGACGGCCGCTACGTCGATGGCGACGGCGCGGTCGTGCGCTCGGTCGAGGCGGGATGGGACGAGGACGAGACCCGCACCTACGAGCTGTTCGAGAGCTACACCGAGGAGGCCGCGCTCGACATGGAGGGCAATGACACCTCCTTCCTGGTGCGCGGGCGGGCCCGGGTGGGCGAGAGCGACGAGTATGCCTTCACCTCCGCGGCCGATCAGTTCGTCACCATCGCCGTGGTGCCCGAGTCGGGGCTCCTGTTTCTCCCCCAGGCCATGGGCGTCCTCTTCGCCGCGTCCGCCATCGACTACGACACGCCCGCGCTGGCCCCGGGCTGGCCGCAGCTGACCGACGACTTCGACCTCGAGCTGGTCGGCGGCGACGGCCGGACCCTGGCGCGCTCGAGCAGCGACTCGCGAGTCGACTGGATCCACGCCCGCGTGCCGGCCGGCGCGCAGCTGGCGGCGCGCGTGACCTCGGTGTCGAGCTGGTCGGCGGAGAGCGGCTTCCCCTCCCCGCTCAGCGGCGACTACCGCCTGTTCGTGGTCGGCTCGACGGACGCCTTCCGCGACGCCGCGGTGTCGGGCGCCCATCAGTCGCGCGGCGGCGAGTGAGCGGTCAGCTCGCGGCGGTGACCGCGGTCAGCCACTCGAAGCCTTCGCCGTGGATCTCCTCGAGCGGCGGGACCAGGAGGCGCTCGGCTGCGGCCGCGGCGAACGCAAGGTTGGCGAGCGCGCGGCGCAGGGTCGGCTGACTGCCCACGCACGGCTCGAGCTCGCCGGGCGCCAGCGGCAGCGCGCCCAGATCGTGGCGCCACATCGGCCCGCACAGGATGAGTCGCGCCGACAGGCGGCCGTTGATGGGACCGCGGCTGAGCCGCAGCTCGAGCTCGTTGCCGCGCCGGGTCCGCTTGACCAGCACCCACACGCCGCCGGGGCGCGGGCGCGGCGCCGAGCGCTGGCGATAGCCGGCCGGACCGAGCACGTCGCGGAGCGCGTCGCGCACCGGCAGGAAGCCGCCGCTCGCCGGGTCGGGCGCCAGCGGGTGGGGAAACTCGAGCTCGCGCGCGTCGCCGGTCCACTCCGACCTGAGCCCGGCCAGCCGCGCCTCGGCCGCCGCGACCTGCCCATCCACCTGTGAGCGCTCGTCGGGCGATGAGGGCTCGAGCCGCCTCCGCTCGCGCCGGATCGCGCCCATCGCGGCGAGCAGCGCGCCGACCTCGTCGGCCACCGGCGGCAGCTCGCGCGCGTCGCGCGGCGGCAGGTCGTCGCGCGCGGCGGCGAACAGGCGCGTCCGCCGGCCCGTGATCCACCACTGACTGTAGAGCGCGACCTCGCCGGGCATCACATCGTGGGTGTGCCGCCCGCTCGCGCGCGGCGGCACATCGTCTGCGCCGCCCAGCAGCGCCGGCACCGGCGCGAAGAAGAAGTGCGACTCGTTGAGCGGAAAGGAGCGCGGCACGCCGTCGGCCAGCTTCTGCGCGCGCTCGGGCGCGAGCGCGGACTCGAGGTGTGCGCGCGAGCCGGGCACGCCCTCGTCGAAGCTGGACAGCATCTGCCCTCCCTCGACCACCACGAGGAGGTCGGCCAGCTCCGGGAGCGCCTTGACCGCGCGCGCGCAGCCCTTGCTCGCGCCGCTGAAGGTGTCGGACAGGAGCAGGCGCAGTGGCGCGAGCTCGCACCCCGCCGCGGTCAGCCCGGAGCGCGCTCGCCGCATCGCATCGCCGACGCTCTCGGCCCGGTCGAGCGCGATCTCGAACGTCCTGACCACGTACATGATGGGCTATCCTTGCACGATGGTGCCCGCGTGGCTGCGCTCGGCGACCGCGGCGGCCGCGCTGGCGGCGACGGCGGCGGTGGCGATCACGGGCGCCGGCTGTGCGGGCGCGCAGCGAGGCGGTGAGGAGCAGGCGCCGGCGGTCGTCGTGCTCGAGGTCCGGGGCGCGCAGGACGCGCGCTGGCAGGAGCGCGTCGAGGAGCTGGCGACCGCGCGCCGCATCGACGTCATCCCGGCCGACCGCTACTGGGTGATGGCCCGCCGGCTCCGCGCCGAGCCGCTGACCGCGCGCAACGTGGCGCGCGTCGCCGCATCCCTGGGCGCGTCGGCGGTGGTGCACGGGCGGCTGAGCGGGAAGAAGCGCCACCAGGTCGTCACGATCTACGTGCGCGACGGCCACAGCGGCCGCGTGGTCGAGAAGCACCGCGTGCGGCTGGGCCGCGGCCGGCCGGCCGCGCGCAGCGAGGCCGCGCTCGAGCGCCGCCTGCTCGCGTCCGTCGCGCCGACCCCGCCCGAGCCGGCCCTGCGCGCCAGGCCCGCATCGCCGCCTGCTCCGGCCCCGGCGGCCGCGGCGGAGCCACCGGCGCGCGAGGAGCCGGCGCCTCCGCGCACCGCGCGCGCGTCCGCGGCGGCGACGCCACCCACCGCGCGCCCCGAGCCCGGGCCACCCGCGCCGCCTCCGCCGGTCAAGTACGACGAACGCGGCCAGGCGATCGACGACGAGACGCCCACCACCCTCAAGTGACCGCGGCGCGCCGCGCCCCCCTCGACCGACTCTACGGCGCGGAGCCGGACGCGCCGAGCTGGCGCTCCAGCGCGCGCAGGCCGAGCACCGTCGTCGACGTCACGTAGTCGAAGTCGATCTTGTCGTACGTGTCGCTGGGCTGGTGATAGAAGGGCGTCGAGTCGCCCTCCACGTACTGCTCGCCCACGCCGATCGCAGCGAAGCCGGCGCCGATGAACGACGAGTGGTCGCTGGAGTAGAACTCGAACGACGCGACCGGCACGCCCACCTCGTCGGCGGCGTCGCGATAGAGCGCCTCCAGCGCCGGCGCCGGCGCCCACAGCTCCACGCCGCGGTCGCCGTCGAGGTCCCAGCTCAGCATGTCGAACTGGTGCATGGCGAGCACCGACGCGCCGTCCAGGCGCAGCTCGTTCGCGAACGCGGAGCTGCCCTTGAATCCGACCTCCTCGCCATCGAACAGCGCGAACACCACCGTGTGGTCGCGCCGCTCGAGCTCCGACAGGTAGCGGGCCGCGGCCAGGACCAGCGCCACGCCGGTGCCGTCGTCGGCCGCGCCCGGGGCGACCCGCACCGTGTCGAGGTGGGCACCGACCACCACCAGCGCGTCGTCCTCGCCGGTCCCCGCCAGCTCGGCGATCACGTTCGCGCCGCCGGGGTACTCGTCGAGGCGCGGCTCGAGGCCGAAGCCGGCCAGCTGGTCCGAGATGTACGCGCGCGTCATGGCCCGCTCGTCCTCGCTGAAGCGCTCCGACAGCGACACGTCGCCGTCGATGGGGCGCTCGCCCGACAGGGTGCCGATGACCTCGCGCTCGTAGGCCTCGAGCCAGTCGGGGCAGCCGCGCACCAGCGGGCATCGTACCTCGACCCCGTCGCTGCCGTCGCCGCCGTCACCCTGGTCAGCGTCGTCGCCGCCGGCGCACGCGGCCAGGAGCGCGCCGAGAAGCAGCGCGGCGCTCGCGGCGCTCGCGGCGCTCGCGCGCGAACCGACCGCGGACCACCGCCGCGCGATCACGCCCACGGCACCCACGACGGCCACTCGATCGCCCCCGCCATCGCGGCGTAGCCGACCCCGGCGAGCGCGGCCGCTCCGAGGATGAGGCACACCAGCAGCAGCACGCGCGGCCGGCGCCTCGGCGGCCGCGCCCTGCTGGTCGCGCCGTTGACCCGGCCCATGGCCTGCGGCCGCGCCGCCACCGTCGGCATCCCGGGCGTGTCCAGGCGCGGGCGCGGCTGCGCGTCCATGGGCGGCGGCGTCACGCGGCCCGGCGGCGGGCGCGGCGGCAGCGCGCGCGGCGTCATGTCGGCGCGCGCCGGGGCCGCCCCGGCGGCGACCTCGCCCGCCATGAGCGCGGCGCCTCCCTCGGGCACGGCGGCGAGCGCCTTGGAGAACTCGGCGGCCGATTTCCAGCGCCGCTCCGGCGCCTTCTCGAGCGCGCACATGGTCGCGGCCTCGAGCTCCGGGCTCACCTCCGGCACCAGCTCGCGCAGCGCCGGCGGCGCCTCCTCGATGTGCTTGTGCAGGATGGCCAGGTCTCCCTCGGCCTGGAACGGGAGCCGACCGGTCAGCATCTCGTAGAGCAGGACGCCGACCGCATAGATGTCGGTCCGCTGATCGATGCGTTCGCAGCGAGCCTGCTCGGGCGACATGTACTCGGGCGTGCCGAGCACGTAGCCCGCCACCGCGCTGAGGTCGCTCGGACCGCCGTCTCCCTCGAGCAGCTTGGCCACGCCGAAGTCGAGGATCTTGACCAGGTCCTCACCGGGGCTGCCGACCAGGAGGACGTTGCCCGGCTTGAGATCGCGGTGCACCACGCCGCTCGCGTGCGCGCTGCCGATCCCGGCCAGGATCTGGCGGGCGACGAACACCGCGCGCCGCCCCTCCATCGATCCCTGCTTGAGCGCCTGCCGAAGCGACATGCCCGGGTGGTAGTCCATGACCAGGTACGGCACCCCGTCGGTCGATCCGAAGTCGATGATCGATACCAGGTTCGGGTGCGTCACCCGGCTCATGGCCGCCGCCTCGCGCTCGAAGCGGGCCCGATGTCCGGGCACGTGGGCCGAGCTCCGATGCAGGAACTTGACCGCCACCTGCCGGGCCAGGCCGATCCGCTCGGCCCGGTACACCACGCCCATGCCGCCGGCCGCGAGGCGCTCGACCAGCCGGTAGCGACTGTCGAGCACCTTGCCGATCCGCGCGTCCGGCGCGGCCATCCGGCCGGGCCGACTCTCCGGATCGTGCCGCATCCCCCGTCGGCGGTCCTCCATGAGCGGGTGGAACAGTATACCGTGACGACCTGCGTCTGGTAGTCTGGGGCGCATGGTCGGCCCGGACCCGCACCTCGGGACGGTGCTGCACGATCGCTACCTGGTCTCCGAGCGGCTGGCCGAGGGAGCCATGGCGGTCGTCTACCGCGGCGAGAGGATCGGCCTCAAGCGGCAGGTGGCCATCAAGTTCCTGCACGAGTCCTATGCCTCGTCGGAGGACGGGCTGCGCCGCTTCGAGGTCGAGGCCCGCGCGATGAGCCGGCTGGCTCACCCGAACTGCGTCGCGGTGACCGACTTCGGCGTCGACAACGGCGCGCCCTACCTGGTCATGGACTTCGTGACCGGCAACAGCCTGCGCGACGTGCTGGAAGAGGACATCCGCATGCGGCCGACGCGCGCGGTGGCGATCGTGCGCCAGGTCCTGGCCGGCCTCACCCACGCGCACGGCCAGGGCATCGTGCACCGCGACGTCAAGCCGGAGAACATCGTCGTGTCGCCGGTCGAGGGCCACGGCGAGCACGTGCGCATCCTCGACTTCGGCCTGGCCAAGCTGCGCGACGAGAACTCGGTGACCTCGGGCCTGGCGGTCGGCACGCCCGGCTACATGGCGCCGGAGCAGACGGTGGGCGAGCGCGTC
>DATFRY010000613.1:0-3831 GCA_035262925.1 Kofleriaceae bacterium
CACCATCACCTCCTGATCGGCGAAGCGGGCGCCGGCGTCGCGGTGGCGATCGTCCCACGCCTCGCGGATGTGGCGCAGGATCGCCGCCTGCGCGTCGACCGGCGACATGCGGGGCGCGTCCGGCTCGTGGTTGCCCCACGGCAGGATCGCGGCCTCGCGATCGACGCCGCCGTGGCACAGCCACGACTTGGCCGACGCGATCATGCGCTCGGCCATGCGCGCGCCCTGCGCGCGGGCCAGCTCGCCCGCCACCAGGCGCGGCTCGTCGCCCGCGCCGCGCCAGGGCAGGGCGGTCTCGCCCGGCGCCAGGTCGTGCTCGCCTGCCAGGTATATAAAGGAGGGGAGCTGCCGCCGCGGCGCCACCTCGCCGGGCGCCACCAGCTGCGGCACCTCGAACAGGGCGACCCGCTTGTCGGCCGAGCGGCTGTCGACGAACGCCACCGCGCTGTTGGTGGTGCCGAGGTCGATCCCGATGAGGTAGCGGGCCGAGCTCGTCATGGCGCCGCCGCCGTCACGCGCCGCGATCCGGGTCCTCGCGCAGCGAGTACTCCAGCTTCCAGCGCCCCGCCCCGCTCGCCGCCGAGCTCCACAGCTCGAGGGTGCCGATGGCGGTCACGTGCGCCTCGAGCGAGACCGGCACCACCTGGCCCTGGCCGGCCCCGGCGGCCTCGGGCGAGTCGGCCGGCAGGTGGGTCTCGACCGGCGCCAGCTCGACCAGCTCCGCCTCATCGGGATCGACCACCTGGCCCGGCCGGTCCTGCTTGCGGCTCGACGAGGCGAAGAAGCGGAACACGGTCGGCTCGCCGACCAGGAGGCCGAGCTGGCGCCCCGGCACGCCCACCTCGGTGCCCTCCTCCATCCCGAACGGCGCCACGCACAGCGCCTTGACCGGCGGGGCGAAGCCGGGAATCGCCGGCGTCGCGCTCTCCACGCCGATGTAGTAGGCGCGCGCGGTGCCGCCGCGGATGCGGATGCCTCGCCCGCGCCGCACCAGGCCGAAGTAGGCCGCGCCGTGGGCGACCGCGAGGTCGAGGTCGCTGCCCTCGAGAACCGGGATGGCGTCGCCGCCGACCCAGCTCGACACCACGTCGGTGACACGGCGGGCCAGCGCCGCCCCCTTCATGACGCCGCCGTTGAACAGGATGGCGGTCGGGCGGCGGCCGTGCCGGGCCAGAAAGCTGGCCAGGTGGCGGGTCATGGCCGGATCGGCCGCGTAGGGCAGGCCGAGCTCGCGCAGGCCGAGCGCGCGCTGGGCCCGCGGCGCCGCGTCGGCGGCCACCTCGGGCGCGAAGCCGTCGACCAGGAGCTTCTCGACGTCGGCGCGCTCGAGCGCGGTCTTGATGGTCCCGCCGATGAGCCGCGAGCCGCCGCCCAGGATCGTGATGGGGACGCTGGCCGGCGGCTTCTCGCCGAGCAGCACCTCCTTGCCGCGCCGGCACGCGTGCACCAGCCCGCGGAACTGCGCCGGCGACAGCTTCTTGCCGCCCTCGGCCACCCGCTGCGCGACCGCGTGCGCCAGCGTGAGATCCATGTTGTCGCCGCCGAGCAGGATGTGGTCGCCGACCGCGACCCGCTCGAGCGCGAGGTCCCCGCCCTGATCGCTGACCGCGATGAGCGAGAAGTCGCACGTGCCGCCGCCCACGTCCACGACCAGGACCACGTCGCCCGGGTGCAGGCGCCTGCGCCACTGGTCGCCGGCGCGCGCGAGAAAGGAGTAGAAGGCGGCCTGCGGCTCCTCGAGCAGGCTCAGCTTCTCGATGCCGGCCTGGCGCGCTGCCGTCACGGTCAGTTCGCGCGCCGCCGCGTCGAACGACGCCGGCACGGTGAGCAGCACCTCCTGGTCGGCCAGCGGCGCGTCGGGGTGCGCCTGGTCCCACGCCGCGCGCAGGTGGCCGAGGTAGCGCGCCGACGCCTCGACCGGGGACACGCGCTCGGCCTCGCCGGCCTCGCCGCCGCCCTCCTCTTGATCGGCGCCGCGCCAGGGCAGGATCGCGGCCGTGCGGTCCACCCCGCCGTGCGACAGCCATGACTTGGCGGACGAGACCAGGCGCAGCGGCAGCTCACCGCCGCGCTCGCGCGCCATCTCGCCGACCGCCCACCCGCGCGGCTCGCTCCACGGCAGCGCCATCGCCTCCGGCTTCATCTCGAGCGCGGTGGGCAGGAGCAGGAACGAGGGCAGGGTGGGCCGCTCCTCGACCTCGCCGGGCGCGATGATCTGGGGAACAGGCCACGCGCGGATGCCGGCCGCGCCGCCGTCGTCGGCTCCCGCGGGCCCCGCCTCGGCCTCCGGTTCGGCGGGCGCGAAGGCGAGCGCGGAGTTGGTGGTGCCGAGATCGATGCCGACGACGAAGCGAGCCATGAGTCCAGCGAAGCCTACGCGAAATCCAGTGCCTGTCAGTTCACGGGGCCGCGATCTCGACCTCGGCCGGCGCCACCACGCGCCGGTCGACGCCGTCGGTCAGGGTCGGCAGCTTGACCTCGAGCACACGCCAGCCGTGGTGGCGCAAGGTCCCGGTGAACGGCGGCTGGCCCGACACCTTGCCGACCAGCCGCACCTCGCCCGGGTCGAAGCCGGCCGGCACCACCACGCGCGCCTCCTCCTCGCCGGGCATGACCGCCTCCATCACGAAGTGCTCCTCGATCACCTTGCGGCAGCCGCGGTGGATGTCGCGCGCGGCCGCGCCGATGTCGGCGTCGCCGTAGTCGTCGACCGACTCGCGCAGGAAGTCGACCAGCCGGCCCTCGCGCTGGAGCAAAGCCAGGAGCGCGAGCGCGCCGTCGCGGTGGTGCGCGGCGAGGTCCATGGCCGACGGCGCCGGCCGCGGCGGCGGCACCGGCTTGATGGGCGGCACCTCCGTCTCCTTCGCCTTCGCCGCCTCCGGTTTCGGGGCCGGCAGCGCGGCGGGCGGCGGCGGCCCCTCGGGCAGGAACGCGGCCGCCTCGCGCGGCAGGCCGCGCCCGGTGAGGAGGCGGAAGAAGCAGCGAAACGCCAGCGAGACCCGCGACATGTGGGCGTGGGTTACGCCCTGCCGACCCGCGAGTCAAGGGCCCGGCTTCACTCCCCGTTCACTCTTCCTCGTCCTCGTCGCCGAAAAGCACGCCGACCGGGAGGCCGACCGCATCGAAGGGCTCCGCCCGCACGGTCTCGCCGGAGCTGGCGGTCAGGGCCACGAGATAGCCGTTCTCCTGCAGGCGGTGGACGACGAGGACCTTCTCGTCCGGGTTGAGAATCCAGTAGTGCGGCACGCCGGATTCGCGCAGGACGCGCATCTTGTCGACCAGGTCGCGCTTCTCGTTCGAAGGGGACAGGATCTCGCAGACCCAGTCGGGCCGGAGGCGGACCGGTCGTTCTTTCGGTCGCTCGGGCAGGCGCTCTCGTCGCCAGCCAACCACATCGTGGCAGAAGAGCTCGTTGGCGCCGTACTCCACGTGGACCTCGGTGCCGATCCACCATCCGCCGGGCCATCGTCCACCGGGACGCCGGTGATAGCGCCGCCGCGCGAACTCGACGAGAGCAGCCTGCGCGTCTCCGTGCCCGAAGCTCGGGCTCGCCTTCTCGACGATCGAGCCGTGGATGATCTCTGCCCTCGCGTCTTCGAGCCTGGCGAGGTCGGCGAAGGTTGCCCCGGGCACCTTGGGCGCAGCGGCCATGTAGGCAGCATGCCACGAGCGGGGTGGCCCTTCGCGGTCCAGGGGTTACCCCCTGAGATCAGAAACTTGTGCGGTTTGGGGGGCCCGAAGTCGCCCGCGTGCGTCTGGACGTGCGAAAACTGCCCAACGAGAGGTGCCTGTATGGTGAATCGACTCGCCCGGATCGGACTCGCTGCATTT
>DATFRY010000614.1:0-3960 GCA_035262925.1 Kofleriaceae bacterium
CCGGCTCGGCCCGCCACGGCCGGCACCATCGCCGGTGACGGCAGCTCCTCGACCACGCCGGGCGCAACCGAACGCCGCGCGCCACATCGTCCCGCCAATCCACATCCGCCCGGCTTCCGGCGCCGCGGACATCGCCCTCGACGTCCCGCGTGCAGCCCCCTGGCGCGGCTGGTTGCAGCCTCCCGGCGCACGGATGGACGCACGGCGGGCGGGCGCCGCCGTCCCTGGCGTTCTCGTCGTCGCCGACGAGCACTGCCCGACGCTCCTCCGCCACCGGGCGCCGACCCACCCGGGCAGCGGCCGGCCGCTCCCCGCGGATGCCGCGCTGCGCCGCGCCGCACCGCGCCGCGCGGCGGACATCCGGGATGCAGGCCGCCGACCCGCTCAGCCACCGGAGCCCCGCCTGGCCGCCTCGACGCCAGCGACTCCAGGCCGCCGGGACGCGGCCCGCGCTATCCCAGCCCGAGCCACTCGCGCAGGCGGCTCGCGTGCGGCTCGTCCATCTCGACACCAGGCCCGCCGCTATCCGACGCATCGAAGCCGTGATAGTCGGACCCGCCGGTGACGGTGGCGTCGAAAGACGCGGCCAGCTCCAGCCACGAGTCGCGCTCGCGCGGTCCGTAGGCGCCGTACGCGGCCTCGATGCCGTCGAGGCCGCCGGCCGCGTGGCGGCGGAGGAGGTCCGCGGCGATGACCGGGCCGAGGGTGTGGGGGTGGGCGAGCGAGACGCGGGCGCCCGCCGCGCGCGCCACCTCGAGCGCGTCCGCGACGCCGAGGCGAGAGATCGGCACGTCGACCGGGCCGCCGTCGCCCAGGTAGCGGCCGAACGCCTCGCTCACGCTCGACACGGCGCCGCGCCGGACCAGGGCGCGCGCGAGGTGGGGGCGGCCGAGCACCGCGCTGCCGGGGCCGGCCTCGGCGAGCACGTCCTCCCACGCGATGCTCACGCCGCGCTGGACCAGGCGGGCGACCATGTCGCGCATGCGGGCGCGCCGCGCGCGCGCCTGGCCGGCCAGCGCGTCGACCAGCCCGCTCCAGCGCCCGTCGCGCGCGCCATCGTAGGCGAGCAAGTGAACCGTCTTGCCCGACTCCACCGCGGAGATCTCGACGCCGGCGACCGGCGCGGTGATGGCCGGATCCAGCGCCGCCGAGGCGGCCGCCCAGCCGTCGCAGGTGTCGTGATCGGTCAAGCTGAAGATCGCGAGGCCCAGATCGGCGGCCCGGCGCCCCATGGCCCCGGGCTCCTCTCTGCCATCCGAGGCCGTCGAATGGCAGTGCAGGTCCAGCCGCATACGGCCGAGCCTACCCGACATGACTGAGTTATGCTCTCGGCCACATGTCCGAAGAGCCGAGGAAGGGCGCTCTGGTCGCGCTGCGCGAGCGCCGGCAGCAGGTCATCGATCGCCTCACGGACGACTTCGCGCGCGACGTCATCGAGGTCGACGAGTTCGAGATGCGGGTCGACCAGGCCCATCGCGCCGCCTCGATCGAGGCGCTCGAGAAGGTGGTCGTCGACCTCGAGCCCCGCGAGGCCTCGGCGCCGCCGCTGTCGCCCGAGAAGTCGCTCGAGCTCCACCCGACCCGCACGCCGGCCGCGGCGCTGTCCACCCACCGCGCCCCGAGGCGCTGGGCGGTGGCGGTGATGGGCGGCGTGGAGCGCAAGGGCGGCTGGCGCGTGCCGGAGAAGCTCAAGGTCGTGTGCGTGATGGGCGGCGCCGAGATCGACTTCCGCGAGGTGGAGCTGCCGCCCGGCGTCACCGAGGTCCACGTGGTGTGCATGCTGGGCGGCGCCGAGATCATCGTGCCGCCCGATCTGGCGGTCGAGTGCGACGGCGTCGCCATCATGGGCGGCTTCCAGCAGGTGGACCGCGCGCCGTCCAGATCGGATCCCGACGCCCCGCTCCTGCGCGTGACCGGCTTTGCCTTCATGGGCGGCTTCGCCATCTCCACCCGCCTGCCGGGCGAGAGCGCGCGGGCGGCCCAGAAGCGACTGCGGCGCGAGCGCCGCGAGACGGAGCGCCGGCAGCTGGCCAGCGGCAAGTGAGGCGCTGAGGTGCGACCCAGCGGATTGCCGGAGCTGGACAGCCCGGCGGCAGAGAAGATGGCGCTGCGCGAGGAGGCGCGCCTCAACGCCCTCGGGCTGGGCCACATCGGCCGCACCGACGGCAAGGTGCACTCCGAGTGCGTGCGCATCGCCCGCCGGATGCACGCCGCCAAGCAGAAGGTGATCGGCTTCATCCCGGCCACCCAGCGCGTCGCCGTGCCGCCGGTCGCCCTCCAGCTGGGCAGCGCGCTGGTCGAGCTGACCGGCGCGACGGTCGCCTTCGTCGACGCCAACGTGCGCTACCCGGCCCTGTCGGCCATGGCCGAGGACGCGGACCTGGGGCCGCCCGATCCGCCGCCGCCGCCCGCCGACGCGACAGCGGACGACCTCCCGCAGCACCGCGTGTTCCGCACCCGCTGGCTGCGCGGCTCGCTCGCCGTCCTCACCCCGCCGGCGGCCGAGCTGGCCGGTGAGGCGGTGCCCGCCCTCGCGCGCCTCCTGCTCGACGGCGTCGATCTGTTCGAGTACGTGCTGGTCGATCTCACCGGCTTCGATGTGCTGGGCGAGCACGCCAGCGCGGCCGCCTGCATGGACGCCGTGGTGCTGGTCGGCCAGACCCACAAGACGCGCGAGCGCGACCTCCTCCGCTTCCTGCGCGAGATGCCGAGCAGCCGCTTTCTCGGCGTCCTGCTGGTCGGGTAGCGCGCGGCCTACTAAGATTCGCCCGTGCTCGCCAGGCTGAAGAAGAAGAACCTGCACACGTGGCTCGGCGGGTACGCGCGACACCTCGGCCGCCTCGCGGTGGAGCGGACGGGCGGCGGCGCCGGGCCGCGCCACCTCCTCTTCGCCCTCTGCGACCACTACGAGCCGCTGTGGGGCAAGGGCACGCCGCGCGACGTCGGTGACGCGCGGGTGGCGGCGTGGGAGGAGGGCTATCCCGCCCTGGTGAACGGCTTCCGCGACGCCGACGGGCTGTCGCCGCGCCACAGCTTCTTCTTTCCCGGCGAGGAGTACGACCCGCGCTATCTGGAGCGCCTGGCCCGCCTGTGCGCCGCCGGACACGGCGAGGTCGAGCTCCACCTCCACCACGACGCCGACAGCGCCGATGGGCTGCGGCGCGACATCGACCGCTACCTCGGCCTGTTCGCCGAGCACGGGCACGTGAGCCGCGGCCCGGACGGCGGCTACCGCTTCGCCTTCATCCACGGCAACTGGTGCCTGGCCAACGCGCGCGGCGACGGGCGCTGGTGCGGCGTGGACGAGGAGGTCGAGCTCCTCCACCAGGCCGGCTGCTACGCCGACTTCACGTTTCCGTCGGCGCCCGACGAGTGCCAGCCCAACCGGGTCAACGAGATCTACTGGCCGACCGGCGACCTGCGCCGGCGCAAGGCGTACGCCACCGGGGAGACCGCGCGGGTGGGCGAGGTGCGGCGCGATCGCCTGCTCATGATCACCGGGCCGCTCGGCCTGACCGTGCGGCGCGACCCGGGCGCCCGGCGCGCCCGCCTGCGCATCGAGAACGCGGCGCTCGATCACAGCGATCCGCCGTCGGCGCGGCGGGTGCGCACCTGGGCCGGCCAGAACATCCACGTGCTCGGCCGCCCGGAGTGGATCTTCGTCAAGGTGCACACCCACGGCGCGCCCGAGCGCAACGCCGGCGTGCTGCTGGGCGAGGAGACGCGCGCCATGCACCAGGCGCTCACGCGCGACTTCAACGACGGGGCGCGCTGGCGGCTGCACTACGTGACCGCGCGCGAGATGTTCAACATCGCGGTGGCGGCGATGGAGGGGCGGGCCGGCGATCCCGGCCAGTACCGCGATCACGTCATCCCACCGCCGCCGGTCGCGCACAGCGCGCGCGCCGCGGCCTGACGAAGGGCGAGGGGGGGCGGGATGGATCTCTACGGCACGGTGCT
>DATFRY010000615.1:0-21257 GCA_035262925.1 Kofleriaceae bacterium
CGGAGCCATGCATCCACATGGTTCGCGCGGTTCACTCCCGACCCCGAGATCGCACCTGCGCAGATCGATTCGCAGGACGCCTCGGGTTACGCACCTGGGTGCAGAAGGGACTGCGCGACCCCGGCCACGGCCCGGCGGGATTCAAGGGGTTGCACGTGGCACGGGCGCTGCAGCCCTCCGCCGCGAATCCTGCGGACTTGCCGCGAGGAAAACAGCGTGCAGAACGTGCAGACAGAAAAGAACCAGCCTGACCGCACGCGCGGTCAGGCCGACCCGCTCATCCAGAAGAATCGCTCGGTGCGGATCCTCGCCAAGTCGATCTACCGAGAGCTCAAGTCACAGGGCTATGGCGACCGACAGATCGTCGCGCTGGCCACCGAGCTCCTCAGCGAGGTCACCGACGACATGAGCCGCGAATCGGCGCGCCCGCCTGCGGCCGCGCGCCGCACCTCGTCGCGCGCCGTCTAGAAACCGCCCAGCAACGCCGTCCCGGGAACACGTCGATCGCGAATCGCGGCGCCTGAACCGCGCGCTGCATCGACAGATCCCGCGCCTTGGTCTACCCTCCCCGGCGACAGCCAGCCTGCTGTCAGGGAGACAAGGACATGGCCAAAGTGCGCGTCGGCATCAATGGATTTGGTCGCATCGGGCGGAGCTACGTCCGCTCGCTGCTCGGCAGCGCCGGGGCGGCCGGGGCGATCGACGTCGTCCTCGTGAACGACATCACCGACGTCGAGACCCTGGCGCACCTCCTGCGCTACGACTCGATTCACGGGCGCTTCCCCGGCAAGGTCGAGGAGCGGGACAACCAGATCGTCGTCGACCGCAACGCCATGCACATCTCGGCCGAGCGCGATCCGACCAAGATCCCGTGGAAGCAGCACGGGGTCGACATCGTCGTCGAATCGACCGGGCTGTTCACCAGTCGCGAGGACGCGGGCAAGCACCTGGCAGCCGGCGTCAAGAAGGTGCTCATCAGCGCGCCGGCCAAGAACCCCGACATCACGCTGGCCTGCGGCATCAACCTCGAGGCCTACAAGCCGGCCGAGCACCACATCATCTCCAACGCGTCCTGCAGCACGAACTGCCTGGCCCCGGTGGCCAAGGTGCTCATGGACAGCTTCGGCATCGTCAGCGGCCTCATGACGACGATCCACAGCTACACCAACGACCAGCGCATCCTCGATCTCCCGCACAAGGATCTGCGCCGCGCGCGCGCCGCCGCGCTCTCGATGATCCCGACCTCGACGGGCGCGGCCAAGGCGCTCAAGGAGGTCCTGCCCGCGCTGGCCGGCAAGCTGGACGGCATCTCCATCCGCGTGCCGACGCCGAACGTGTCGCTGGTCGACTTCACCGCGCGCACCGAGAAGGCGGCCACGCGCGAGCAGATCAACGACGCCTATCGCAAGGCGGCCGCCGGCCCGCTGAAGGGCATCCTGGCTGTCTCCGACGAGCCGCTGGTGTCGCACGACTTCAACGGCGACCTGCACTCGGCGGTCGTCGACGCCGAGCAGACCAACTCGATCGGCGACCTGGCCAAGGTGATGGCCTGGTACGACAACGAGGCGGCCTACGCCCAGCGGCTGTTCGACCTGACGGTGTTCGTCGCCGGCCAGATGTCGAAGTGATGCCGCGGTGACGCCGAAATGACGAGACCATGACAACCAATCCCGGCCCCAAGAGCGCGGCGACCGCGACCATCCGGCACGTCAAGGATGTGCCGGTCGAGGGCAAGCGGGTCTTCCTGCGCGTCGACTTCAACGTGCCGCTCGAGAAGGACGGCGACGATCGGCGGGTCGGCGACGACTCGCGCGTCCGCGCGGCGCTGCCCACCATCCGCCACTGCCTCGAGCGCGGCGCGCGCCTGGTCCTGGCCTCGCACCTCGGCCGGCCCAAGGGCAAGCACGCGGCCGAGTACTCGCTCGAGCCGGTGGCGGGCCACCTGGCCGGCCTGCTCGACATCGAGGTCGCGCTCACCGACGAGCCGGTGGGCGACGGCGCGCGCAAGGTGGTGGCCGACCTGCGCGACGGCCAGGTCGCGATGCTGGAGAACCTGCGCTTCAACCCGGGCGAGGAGGCCGACGACGACGGGTTCGCGCGCGCCCTCGCCTCCTACGCCGACGTCTACGTCAACGACGCGTTCGGCACCGCACACCGGGCCCACGCCTCCACCGTCGGCATGATCCCGCACGTGGCCGACGCGGCGGCCGGCTTCCTCATGTACCAGGAGGTGCAGAGCCTGAGCCGGCTGCTGGGCGACGTGGACCGGCCCTACCTGGCCATCCTGGGCGGCGCAAAGGTGTCGGACAAGATCGAGGTGCTCGAGGCGCTGCTCGATCGGGTCAACGTGATCGCCATCGGCGGCGCCATGGCCAACACGTTCCTGCGCGCGCGCGGCCACGAGCTGGGCAAGAGCCTGGTCGAGGAGGACAAGCTGCCGGTGGCGCGCAACTTCCTGCGCAAGGCGGCCGAGCACAAGGTGCAGGTCAGGCTGCCGGTCGATCTCATGGTCGCCGACGGCATACGCGCGACCCGAGGGAATGTGGTCGGGCTCGACTCGGTGCCGGCCGGCGAGATGGCGCTCGACATCGGGCCGGAGTCGGCGCGCGCCTTCGCCGAGGAGGTGGCGCGCGCGCGCACCATCTTCTGGAACGGGCCGATGGGCGTGTTCGAGAGCCCGGCCTTCGCCGGCGGGACCCTCGCGGTCGCGCGGGCGGTGGCGCAGAACCGGATGGGCTACAGCGTGGTGGGTGGCGGAGACAGCGTCGCGGCGGTCAACCAGGCCGGGGTGGCGGACAAGATCTCGCACGTCTCCACCGGCGGCGGCGCGTCGCTCGAGTTCGTCCAGGGCCTCACCCTGCCCGGCATCGAGGCGCTGCGAAGCGGCGCGCCCGGCTGATCCGACAGTTCGGGCTGGTCGCGCCCGCACGGGATGTGGTACTGGCCGAGGCCATGGCAGGCCGTGTCCCGATCGTCGTCGGCAACTGGAAGCTCCACAAGACCATCGCCGAGTCGCTGGCGCTGGTCACCGAGCTCAAGAACCTGCTGGGCTCGGTGCGCGACGTCGAGTTCGGCGTCGCTCCGGTCTTCACAGCGCTCCACGCGGTGGCGCGCCGGCTCGATGACACCAGCGTCTCGGTCTGGGGGCAGGACTGCCACTTCGAGGAGCGCGGCGCCTTCACCGGCGAGGTGTCGCCGTCGCTCCTGCGCGACGCCGGGGCGAGCGGTGTCATCGTCGGGCACAGCGAGCGGCGCGCGCTGTTCGGCGAGAGCGACGAGGCGGTGGCCCGCAAGCTGCGGGCCGCGCTCGACGCCGGGCTGCGGGTGATCGCGTGCGTGGGCGAGACCGAGGCGGAGCGCGACGCCGGGCAGACCGAGAGCCGGGTCACGACCCAGGTGGCCGCGGCCCTGGCGCCCGTCACCGCCGGCGACCTGGACCGGCTGGTGCTGGCCTACGAGCCGGTGTGGGCCATCGGCACCGGCCGCACCGCGTCCCCCGCCCAGGCGCAGGAGGTCCACGCGCTGGTGCGCGGCCTCCTGCGCGACCGGTTCGCGGGCGCGGCCGACGGGGTGCGCATCCAGTACGGCGGATCGGTCAAGCCGGACAACGCGACCGAGCTCATGCGGCAGGCGGACGTCGATGGCGCGCTGGTCGGCGGGGCGTCGCTCAAGGCCGAGGATTTCGCTGGCATCGTGAAGGCGGCACGGCCGCGCAGCGGATAGACTTTGCCGGCCAGGGCTGCTAGAACCCTCGGGTCATGGAAACCCTGGTGACCGTGCTTCATGTGTTGGTCTGCGTCTTCTTGATGCTGACCGTCCTGCTTCAGGCGGGCAAGGGCGGCGGCATGGGCGCGGCCTTTGGCGGCGGGTCGAGCATGGGCACGGTGTTCGGCGGATCGGGGGCCGGCAACTTCCTGCGCCGGCTCACCGTCACGGCGGCGATCATCTTCATGGTGACGTCGATGACCCTGGCCTGGATGGCCACGCCGTCGACGGATCCGCTGAAGGAGTACTGGGCGCGGCAGCAGGCCGCCGCCACCGAGCGCGAGAGCGCGCACCGGGAGGCGCTGAAGACCAAGGGCGCCGAGGGCAAGCCGGAGGCGCGCAAGGGCGCGGCGACGCCGGCGGCGGACGAGGGCCAGAGCACGCTGGACAGCCAGGGTGCCGGGACCGCGCCGGCCAGCGGCGCGGCGACCGCGCCCGAGAAGGGCAAGGACGAGGCGGGCGCCGCCAAGCCAGGGGACGACAAGTCCGCGGCCGACAAGGCCGAGGGCAAGGCCGACAAGAGCGCGGCCGACAAGCCGGCCGACAAGAGCACCGACGACAAGAGCGCGGCCGACAAGAGCGCGGCTGACAAGCCGGCCGACAAGAGCGCCGACGACAAGGCCGCGGCCGACAAGCCGGCCGACGACAAGCCCACGAAGTCGTCCGACTCGAAGTAGTGCTCGGCCCGGGAATCGAAGAGGCGTCGAGCCAACGCGCCATGCGATTCGCCAAGTACCACGGGCTGGGCAACGACTTCTTGATGATCGATCTGCGCGCGGGTGAGCCCCCGGGCCAGCCCTCGGCGCAGGATCCGGATGTGGTGCGCCGGCTGTGCGACCGCCACTTCGGCGTGGGCGCGGACGGCGTCATCGCGGCGCTGCCGGCCCGCACGCGCGGCGCGAGCGCCGCGATGCGCGTGCTCAACGCCGACGGCAGCGAGGCCGAGATGTGCGGCAACGGCCTCCGCTGTTTCGTGAAGTTCCTGTGCGAGCGCGACCCGGCGCTGCCCCGGGACGAGCTCACCATCGACACCGGAGCCGGCCCCCTCACCTGCCGGGTCGAGGCGACCGGCGGCGTGGTCGAGAGCGTGTCGGTGGACATGGGGAGGCCTCGCCTGACGCGAGGCGAGATCCCGATGATGGGGCCGCCCGACGAGAGCTGCGTGCAGGCCCCGCTCGTCGCCGGTGGCCGCGAGCTGCGCGTGACCGGCGTGTCGATGGGGAATCCCCACGCCGTCATCTTCGTCGACGAGAGCGGCCCGGCGCTGCTCGCGCTCGCGCGCCGGCTCGGACCCGCGCTCGAGGTCCACGAGTGGTTCCCGCGCAAGGCCAACATCGAGTTCGCCCACGTGCACGCCCCCGACCGGATCGAGCTCGTGGTGTGGGAGCGCGGCTGCGGCATCACCCTGGCGTGCGGCACCGGGGCCAGCGCGACCGCGGTGGCGGCGAGCCTCACCGGGCGCGCGCCGGCCGGCGACCACGTCGCGGTCGAGCTCCTCGGCGGCGACCTGTCCATCCGGGTCGCGCCCGACCTGAGCGGGGTGGTGATGCGCGGACCGGCCCGGCACCTCTTCGACCTGGACGTGGATCCGGACCAGCTCGCGCCGCCGCCACGGCGTGTCACCTGACGCGCCACATCGCCGGCGAGGGGCTCCGGCCGGAGCGCTGACGTGATCCTCTCGATCCTCCTCGTCATCGTCTTTCTCATCGCGGTGACCGCGCTCTACGTGGCCGCCGAGCTGGGTGTGGTGGCGGTGCGGCGCGGGCGCGTGCGGCAGATGGCCGAGGACGGCAACTGGCTGGCCGCGCGCCTGCTGCCCATCGTCGAGCAGCCCGCCGAGCTCGACCGCTCGATCGCCGCCAGCCAGATCGGCATCACGGTCTCGAGCCTCGTGCTCGGCGCCTACGGCCAGGCCACGCTGGCCCCCATCCTGGCGCCGCTGTTCACCAGGCTGGGCGGGTGGAGCGACGCGGCGGCCCAGTCGTCGGCGGCGGCGGCCGTCCTGGTCGGCCTGACCGTCCTGCACATGATCCTGGGCGAGCTCCTGCCCAAGTCGATCGCGCTGCAGTTCCCGACCCAGACCGCGCTCGTGGCCAGCCTGCCGCTCGGCTGGTCGCTGCGCCTGTTCTCTCCCCTGCTCTACCTGTTCAACGGCAGCGGCCTGCTGCTGCTCAAGATCCTGGGCGTGCGCGCGACCCGCCACCACCACGTGCACTCGCCTGGCGAGATCGATCTCCTCTTGACCGAGAGCACCAGCGACGGGGAGCTGGACGTGGAGGACCGGCGCCGGCTGCGCCGCGCGCTGCGCCTGGGCGCGCGGCGCGCGCGCGACCTCATGGTGCCGCGCTCGCAGATCGTCGCGCTCGACATCGGCACGCCGGTGGCCGAGGTGCTGAGGCTGGTCGCCGAGTCGCCCTTCACTCGCTTCCCGGTCTACCGCGGCGGCTCGCTCGACCAGACGATCGGCATCCTCCACACCAAGGACGTCCTCCTGCGCCAGATGGAGGGCGGGCCGATCGATACGCTCACCGATCTGGTGCGGCCGGTCTGCAAGGTGCCGGCTCACGCGCCGGCCGATCACGTCCTGGTCCTCCTGCGCGAGCGCCGCACGCAGCTGGCGGTGGTGGTGGGCGAAGGCGAGGTCACGGTCGGCCTGATCTCGCTCGAGGACGTCCTCAGCGAGGTCTTCGGCGCGGTCACCGACGAGCTCAAGGGGGAGCGGCGCCGGCGCGGCCGCTGATCGAGAGCCGTGGATCCCATCGCCATCCTCGTCATCGCGGTCCTGATCGCGCTCAACGCGCTGTTCGTGGCGGCCGAGTTCGCGGTGGTCGGCGCGACGCCGGTCGCCGCGCAGGAGCGCGCGCGCGGCGGCCAGCGCTGGGCGGCCGAGGTGGCCCGTGTCGTGCGCGATCCGCGCCGCCAGGACCGCTACATCGCCACCGCGCAGCTCGGGATCACCGGGGCCAGCCTCGCGCTCGGGATGTACGGCGAGGCGCAGCTGGCCGACTGGATCCACGCTCGACTCGGCGAGACGGGCGGGCCCGGCTGGCTGATCTCGCACGGCGCCGCCGGCATCATCGCGGTCTTTCTGCTCAGCTACCTCCACATCGTGCTGGGCGAGATGGTGCCCAAGGCGATCGCGCTGGCCGATCCGCTGCGCGCCGCGCTGCGCCTGGCCGCGCTCATGCGCGGCTTCGAGCTGCTCTTCTACCCGGTGGTCGTGACGCTGAACCTGATCGGCAACGGCCTCCTCGGCCTGTTCGGCATCGAGCGCCGGTTCGGGGCCAACCGCCACACGGCGGGGGAGCTGCAGGACATCGTGTGGGAGAGCGAGGAGGAGGGCCTCATCGGATCGCAGTCGGCCCAGGTCCTGGCCGAGCTGGTCGACTTCGGCCAGCTGACCGCGCGCGAGGCGATGATCCCGCGCGTGCAGATCCTCGGCATCGAGACGGGCGCCTCGCTGGCCGAGGTGACGCGGGTGGTGAAGGCCGCGCCGCACACGCGCTACCCGGTCTACTCGCACGACCTGGACCACATCGTGGGCACCATCCACATCAAGGACCTGGTGCGCCGCCTGTCGGAGGGCCGCCCCTTCCGCCAGAGCGACGTGCGCCCGATCCCCTACGTGCCGGGCAGCGCGACCCTCGACACCGTGCTGGAGACGCTGCGCCGCACGCGCTCGCAGATCGCCGTGGTGATGGACGAGCACGGCGGCACCGACGGCATCATCACGACCGAGGACCTCTTCGAGGAGGTGGTGGGGGACATCGAGGACGAGGTCAGCGCCCAGCCCCCCGACCGCAGCGCCGAGGCCGACGGCGCCCTCGTCGCGTCCGGCACCGTCCGCGTCGAGGAGGTGGGCGAGCACTTCGAGCTGTCACTCGAGCACGAGGAGGTGGACACGGTGAGCGGCCTCGTCCTGGCCCTGCTGGATCGGCCGCCGGCCGTGGGCGACCGCGTCTCGTGGGGCGGGCTGGATTTCCAGGTGATCGCCGTCGAGGGCCACGGCGTGAGCCGGACGCGGATCACCCGGAGGCCTCCTTCGGCTCCGCCGCCCGAAGGCGAACCGGACGCGAGCTGAGGCGCGAGGGCTCGAGAGAGACCGGAGACCGGGCCCCGGCCTCCTCTCTGGCTTTTCAGAACAGCCGGCCCTGGGCCCCCGACGGCGCTCCCTGCGGACAAGGCAGCCCGAGATGGTCATAGGCCGCCCTGGTCGCGACCCGGCCTCGCGGCGTCCGGGCCAGAAATCCGGCCTGTAGCAGGAAGGGCTCGACCACGTCCTCGAGCGTGCCGCGCTCCTCGCTGAGCGAGGCGGCGATGGCCTCGACGCCCACGGGCCCGCCGTCGAAGCGGTCGATGATGACGGACAGATAGGCGCGGTCGAGCGCGTCGAGGCCCTGCTGGTCGACGCGCAGCCGCTCCAGGGCGAAGGACGCGATGGCGCGGTCGATGACGCCGCTGCCCTCGACCTCGGCGAAGTCGCGAACACGGCGCAGCAGCCGGTTGGCGATGCGAGGGGTGCCGCGCGAGCGGCGCGCGATCTCGACGGCCCCGTCGTGCTGGATGGCCAGCTCGAGCAGCCGGGCCGAGCGGTCGACGATCGACGTCAGCTCGTCGCAGCTGTAGTAGCCCAGCTGCCAGTGAAACCCGAAGCGGTCGAGGAGCGGCGAGCTCAGGAGGCCCATCCGGGTCGTGGCGCCCAGCAGGGTGAAGCGCGGCAGCGCCATCGCGACGGAGCGGGCGTGCGGCCCGTCGCCGACGAAGAGGTCGATGCGGTAGTCCTCCATCGCGGGGTACAGGTTCTCCTCGACCACGGCGGAGAGCCGGTGGATCTCGTCGATGAAGAGGACCTCGCCCGGCTCCAGCTGGGTCAGGAGGCCGGCCAGGGTGCCCTTGTGGTCGATGGCAGGGCCGCTGGTGGTCACCACGCGCACGCCCAGCTCGTTGCCGATCACGTGGGCCAGCGTGGTCTTGCCCAGCCCGGGCGGGCCGACGAACAGGAAGTGGTCCAGGGTCCAGCCGCCGCGCCGCGCCGCCGCGACCGCGACCTTCAGGTTGTCGACCACCTCGCGCTGCCCGACGTACTCGTCGAAGTTGCGCGGGCGCAGCGCGGCCATGATCTCGGCCTCGCCCCCGCGCTCCGCGGGGGTGACGTCGCTCTCGATCCGGCCCTCGTCGTGGCGCTGGCGTGCCATGTCGGCTCCTTACTTGGCCCCGGTGTGGCTGCCGGAGGGGCTGCCCACGTGGCTCACGGCGTGGTTGGCCAGGTGGCGCAGGGCCTGGCGCACGAGGTCCTCGAAGCCGGCGTCCTGCCCCACCGCGAGGGCGGCCATCGCCTTCTCCACCTCGGCCGGGCGCCAGCCGAGCTGGCCGAGCGCGCTGGCCACGTCGGCCAGGAGCGGCGAGCGCGCGGGGGCCGCGGCCGCGCGGCGCGCGCCGATCGCCACCACCGCCCCGCCCGACACGCCGACCTCGCCCCAGCCCCGCAGCAGATCTTCGCAGGCGTCGCGCAGCTCGACCACCAGCAGCTCTGCCGTCTTCTTGCCCACCCCGCGCAGAGCCTGCAGCGCGCTGGTCTGGCCGCCGGCGATGAGGCGCGCGATGTCGGCCGGGTTCGCCCCCGCCGACAGGATCTTCATCGCCGAGGCCGGACCCACGTTCTTGACGGTGATGAGGTGGTCGAACAGCTGCCGCTCCTCGGCCGAGGTGAAGCCGTAGAGCGCGATCCGGTTCTCCTGCGCGTGGGTGAAGACGCGCAGCGAGACCTCGTCGCCGACCGACCCGACGTCCCTCTGGCTGTGGCCGGACAGCATGACCTCGTAGCCGACCCCGCCGCAGTCGACGATCACGGCCGCGCCGGAGCGCTCGAGCAAGGTGCCGCGCAGGTGTCCAATCATCGAGCTGGCTCCATTCCGTGTGCGTGGGCGATGGCGACGGCCAGGGCATCCGCCGCGTCGCTGACCGGCGTCCGCCGCATGCCCACGAGGACGCGCACCATGCGCGCGACCTGGTCCTTGCTGGCCCGCCCGCGCCCGGTGACCGCCTTCTTCACCCGCGCCGGCGCGTACGAGAAGACCGGCAGCCCGGCCATGCCCGCCACGGCCAGCACGGTGCCGCGCGCCTGGGCCAGGGCCAGGGCCGAGCGCGCGTTCAGGTGGCTGAACACGTCCTCGACCGCGAGCGCGTCCGGCCCCACCTCGGCGACCAGCTCGCGCAGGCAGCGCGCGATCTCGCCCAGCCGCACCTCGGCCGGCGCCCTCGCCGGCGCGGTGAGCACCCCGCACTCCACGTACCGGTAGCGCCGCGGCCCGTCGACCGCGATGACTCCGTACCCGCAGACGCGGCTGCCCGGGTCGACCCCGAGAACGCGCATGGGGCCGACGCTACCTCTCCCCTCTGACGGGGGCAAAAAACCCGACGGGACCGGACCGATGGATCAGCCGCCCAGCCGGGCCGCGACTTCCTCGGACACCTCGAAGTTGGCATAGACGTTCTGCACGTCGTCCAGGTCCTCGAGATAGCCGATCAGCTTGAACATGGTCTCGGCCCGGTCGCCGTCGAGCGCGACCCGCGTGTCCGGGATGTTGTCGACCTCGGCGTTCTCGACCGGGATGTCGGCACTGGCCAGGGCGTCCTGCACGGCCAGGTAGGTGTGCGGGTCGCAGTCCACCGTCCACACCTCTTCCTCGTCGCGCACGTCGTCGGCGCCGGCCTCGATCGCGACCTCCATGAGCCGGTCCTCGTCGGCCTTGTCCTTGAGCACGTGGATGATGCCGCGCTTCTTGAACAGCCACGCCACAGAGCCGCTCGCGCCCATGTGGCCGCCGAACTTCTCGAACCCGTGCCGCACCTCGCCCACCGTCCGGTTGCGGTTGTCGGTCATGCACTCGACGACCAGCGCCACGCCGGCCGGGCCGTAGCCCTCGTAGACGACGTCCTCGTAGCTCTCACCGCCGGCGCCGCCGGTCCCCTTCTCGATGGCGCGCTTGATCGCGTCCTTGGTCATGTTGGCGGCCCGCGCCTTGTCCAGCGCGAGGCGAAGGCGCGGGTTGCCCGATGGATCGCCGCCTCCCATGCGCGCGGCGACCTGGACCTCCTTGATGACCTTGGTCCAGATCTTCGAGCGCTTCGCGTCGACCAGGGCCTTCTTGCGCTTGATCGTCGACCACTTGCTGTGACCCGACATGGCGCCCCGATTCTACGAAAAACCGAATCAGCCGTCACCGCCGGGGCGCCGGCCGAAGATGGCCGTCCCCACGCGAACCAGGGTCGCCCCCTCGGCGATGGCGACCTCCAGATCCACCGTGGTGCCCATGGACAGGACCGCGAGGGGGCGAGCCGGGGTCGCCAGGCGGTCGCGAAGCTCGCGCAGCGCGCGGAAATACGGCCGACTGTCCTCCGCCCGCTCCGGCAGGGGCGGCATGGTCATCAGCCCGCGGCACTCGACGCCGGGGCCCAGCTCGGCCACCTCCGCGAGCAGCTCCGGCAGGCGCTCCGGGTCCGCCCCGGTCTTCTGCTCCTCGCCGGCCGCGCTGACCGCGAGCAGGATCGGCTGGGGCGTGTCGCCGGAGCGCCGCGCGATCTCGCGCGCCAGCTCGATCGAATCCACCGCGTGGATGAGCGCCGCCCGCCCCGCGACCAGCTTGGCCTTGTTGCGCTGCAGGTGGCCGATGAAGTGCCAGGCGAGCGACGCGCAGGCCGGGTCGTCGGCCAGCGCCTCGATCTTGGCCACCATCTCCTGGGCATAGTTCTCGCCCACCTGGCCCACGCCCGCGCGGCAGGCGGCCGCGACCGCCTCGGGCGGATGCAGCTTGGAGACCGCGAGCAGCTCGACCGAGGCCGGGTCGCGGCCGGCGGCCTGGGCGGCGCGGGCGATGCGCTCGCGCACCGCCGCCACGCGCGCCGCGACCACCTTGACCACGGCGTCGCTCATCCCGGCACGCCCCGCGCGTAGTCGGGCGCCGGGCCGCCGGCGCGCGCGAGCTCCTCGATCACCTCGCACAGCGGCAGGCCGACCACGTTGCTGAAGGACCCGCGCAGGCTGGCCACGAACGCGCCGGCGATGCCCTGGGCGGCGTAGGCGCCGGCCTTGTCGCGCCACTCGCCGCTGCGCAGGTAGGCCGCGATCTCGTCGCCGTCGATGGCGCGGAAGGCGACCTCGGTGGCGACCTCGCGCACCACCGGCGCGCCGGCCGGCGCGTGCAGCGCGAACGCGGTGACCACCCGGTGGGTGCGGCCGGACAGCCGGGCCAGCATGGCCTGGGCGCCGGCGGCGCCGGCGGGCTTGCCCAGGATGTCGCCGTCGATCTCGACCACGGTGTCGGCCGCGAGCACCCAGCGACCGGGCGCGCGCCCGGCCACCGCCAGCGCCTTGTCGGCCGCGACCCGGCGGGCGTACGCGGTCGGCTGCTCGCCGGGGCGCGCGGTCTCGTCGGTCTCGGGCGCCATCACCTGGATCGCCATGCCGACTCGCTCGAGCAGCTCGCGGCGGCGCGGGGAGGTGGAGGCCAGGATCAGCCTGCCGTCAGCGGAGGGTCGGTCCACCCGGGGAGTGTAAGCGGTCCGGCTGAGAACGCCGCGTGCTGGACCCACGGTTCGCTTGCGTCGATCCCGACCAGGCGAACTGTGGGTCAAAGGCGGTACCGACGGTGTCGGCGGGGACCCCCGCTCAATCCCCCACGCCGTCGAGCGACCACTCTGCCTGTGGGGCCACCCAAGGTGCCCCGTCGACATCGACCGGCTGAGCGCGAAGGCGCGAAGCCCCTGACCCCGGAGCTCACTGAGGCTCGACCGAAGTGAGCTCCGGGGTTAGGCTCGGCGAATGCGGCTGCGCAGCGCGGCGGCGGGCGCGAGCGCGGTCGTGGCCGCGGCCGCGTTCGCGGCGATGACCGCCGCGCCCGCCTGCTCGTGCGGCGGGGGCGAGGCGGCCAGCGACGCCGGGCCGGTCGGCGATGGCGGCATCCCGGGCGACGCGGCCGCGCCCGCCGACGCCAGCGCACCGCTCATCTGGATCGACTTCTCGGTGACCGGCTGCGCCGCGGCGGGTGCGGGGGGTGAGCCGTGCACGGGCGCCGCGCCGCTCCGTCTCGAGTTCGTCCCGATCGCGCCGGCCCAGGTCGACTTCGTGGAGTGGAGCTTCGGCGACGGCAGCCGGCCCGATCAGCGGTTCGCGCCCGACCACGTGTACACGTCGCCCGGGGTCTACGACGTGTCGCTGTTCGCCGAGGGGCCGGGCGGCACCGCGGCGGTCACCCGGCAGGCGCTCGTCGATGTGAGCCCGGGCGGGCTCGGCGGCGCCTGCTTTGCCGACCAGCAGTGCGCCAGCGGGGCGTGCGTGTGCGGCGCCGAGCCCTGCACGGGCCTCGCGTCCGGGTTCTGCAGCCAGCCGTGCGCCGGCGCGGCTTGCGGCGAGGGCGTGTGCGCCGACCTGGCGCCGACCGCACCTCCGGATCCGGCGCCGTGGCAGGCGCCTCTCTGCCTGGCCGACTGCGGCGGCGGCGCGGAATGCCCCGGCGGCACCGTGTGCCGCGAGCTGCCGGGCGCGGGGGGCGGCTGGGTGCAGGGCTGCTTCGCGGCCGGCCTGGTCGGCGACATCGGCGACTCGTGCGCCGGCGACGGCGGCGCCCCCGACGGCGGGCGGTGCGCCAGCGGCGAGTGCCTGGCCGAGGGCCTGCGCGGCCTGTGCAGCGCGGGCTGCGGAGACGACGACGCCTGTCCGCCGAGCGCGGCCTGCGCCACCTTCAACCGCGGCGGGTCGCCGTCCTGCCTGGCCCGCTGCGACGCCGACACGCCGTGCGACGCCGACCCGTGGCTGGCGTGCGAGCCGGCCGGCGGGACAGGCGGCGCCGGCTTCACGGTCGACGAGCCGCCCTCGGACGGCGGCTACTGCGCGCCCAGGCGGTGCGCGGGCCCGGACGACTGCCCGCTCGGCCGGTGCCAGGGCGGGTTCTGCGCGCCGCCCTGAGCTGTCCCGGCGAGGCGAGGCCAGGCCAGAATCCTGGCCTGGCCCGATATCAGACCCTCCGGCTCAGCGGCCCTGCCCCTGGGGAGGCCACCCGCCCCCCGCCGGCGGATAGCCCCCGCCCTGCGGCTGACCGTAGCCGCCCTGCTGCGGGGGATAGCCTCCGCCCTGCGGCGGATAGCCTCCGCCCTGGGGCGGATAGCCTCCGCCCTGCGGCGGATAGCCTCGTCCCGACGGCGGATAGCCGCCACCGCCGCCGCCGCCGCCGGCGAACATCTGCTTGGCGGTGTCGTACGCCTCCGGCGCGGTCAGCATGAGGATGCCGAAGAACGCGAAGATGTAGATCGCCGCGCGGACCGCGATGAGGAGCGCCGGGGCGCCCAGCCCGGCCACGAGCCCGTCGAGCACCTGCAGCACCAGCGAGATCGGGATCCAGGCCAGGAGGACCGCGGTGACCAGCGGCGCGAAGGCGTCGACCGAGCGCAGCGCCGGCACCTGCTGCGGGGTGGGCACGAACACGATGCACGCCACCGCCAGGAGCAGGACGACGAAGAAGAGGAGGTTGTGCACGACGGTCAGCGCCGAGAACCCACTGAAGTGGAACGCCACGTCGAGCCACCAGAAGAAGGCCCATATGCACGACAGCGCGCCCGCTCCGATGATCCACCGCGCGATCGCGTCGTCCGGGTTGCTGAGCCGGGCCAGCAGCCCGAAGATCAGCACCGGGTAGCCCCACTGCATGATGCCGAGCGCGCCGCCGACCGAGCCGCCCATCCCGCCCAGGCCCCAGCCGATGATGCCGAGCGACAGGAACGCGACACCGAACGGCAGCCACTTGAGCACCAGCGGAGGCACGCTCTGGCGCAGGTTGGGCGGCGCGGCCGCGACCAGGAGATAGGCGGCCGCGGCGATGATCGGCCACACCACGGTCCGGAACTTCTCCGGGTACTTGAAGATGAAGATGAGCGGGCTGAGGCTGATCGGCAGGACCAGCGTGGCGAGCAGCGCGAAGCCGGCGATGAGCAGCGCCTTGCGCTCGACACCCGGATCGCGCAGCGTCGCCAGCGGGATGCCGAACAGCGTGCCCGGCTTCGACTGCGGCAGCCTCGACGCCAGCCCGGCGAGCGGATCGTGGCCCGGCGCGCCGCCGTAGCCTCCACCCGGCCCGCCATAGCCCTGCGCCTGCGGGTAGCCCGGCTGCTGGCCGTATCCCGCCGAAGCCGGCTGCCCTCCGTACCCTGCGCCGGGTTGCGCCTGCTGGCCGTAGCCCTGCTGCGGTGCCTGCCCGTAGCCCTGCGGCGCCGGCTGCGCGTAGCCCGGCTGCGCCGGTTGCCCGTAGCTCTGCTGCGCCGGCTGGCCGTAACCCTGCTGTCCCGCGGACGGCGGCGCTTGCCCGTAGCCCGCGCCCGGCTGCGCCGGCTGGCCGTAGCCCGGCTGCGCTGCCTGCCCGTAGCCCTGCTGCGCCTGCCCGTAGCCCGGCTGCGCCGCCTGCCCGTAACCCGGCTGCGCCGGCTGCCCGGGCTGCTGCGCCTGGCCGTAAGCCTGCCCCCCCGCCGACGGCGACTGGCCGTAGCCCTGTCCCCCCGCCGACGGCGCCTGACCGTAGCCCGGCTGGGCCGGCTGGCCATAGCCAGACTGCGCCGGCTGGCCGTACCCGGCCGGCGATTGCTCGCCGCCGTAGCCCTGCTGCCCGTAGCCCTGCTGCCCCGCGGGCGACTGGCCGTAGCCGCCCTGCTGCGGCGCCGACGGCGACTGGCCGTAGCCGCCCTGCTGCGGCGCCGACGGCGACTGACCGTAGCCGCCCTGCTGGCCCGGCTGACCGTACGGCGCCGGCTGCGAGCTGGAGGGTTGGCGCTGCGGACCCGGCAGACCTGCCGGTGCGTGCGCCGGATGACCCGTGGCCGGCGTCGGGGCGCCCTGCGTTGCCCCACTCTGCCCGCTCGGCGCACGCGGAGCCTGGTAGCCGAAGATGGTCTTTGCGGGCTGTGCCTGACCTTGAACCTGAGGCGCGGGCGGGACCGGCCGTCCGCAGTTCCCGCAATGCGGCGATGTGGTGAGGACCGCCGCTCCGCAGTAGGGACACGGCCTCGTGGGAGTCGCCATGATTTCGACTTCCTCCAGTGTTTTTCGGGAGTGTGACAGTATCCGACCCCGTGTCGACTTTCAATCGCGGGAACCTTTGTATCGCGCTTTCGCGGGCAGCGCGTGCCTGCTATGTCTGCGCTGTTCTGAACCGCGACACGGCGAGCGATGGCAGGGCAGAGGCTCCCTGAGTTCGGCCGCGGCAAGGCGGTCAGCCTGCGCTGTGAGGGGGAACCGCTGCGCGCGTACTCCGGCGAGAGCGTGGCCGTCGCGCTCTACGCCGCGGGCGAGGGCGTCATGTCGCGCTCGCTCAAGTATCACCGGCCGCGCAGCTTCTTCTGCCTCGAGGGTCACTGCGGAGCATGCCTCATGCGCATCGGCGGCGTGCCCAACCTGCGCGCGTGCATGGAGCCGTGCGCCGACGACCTGACGGTGGAGGGACAGAACGCCTATCCGTCGCCCGACATGGATGTGCTGGGCGCGGTCGACTGGCTGTTTCCCGAGGGCATGAATCACCACACCCTCATGACCGGGTCTCGATTGCTGAACAACGTGGTCAGCAAGGTGGTGCGCCAGCTGAGCGGGCTCGGCACCCTGCCGGAGTCGGTCGACCCGGCGGCGCGCGAGCGAGCGGCGTGCGAGGAGATCGACGTCGACGTGCTGGTCATCGGCGCGGGGCCGGCCGGTCTGGCCGCGGCCGAGGCGGCGGCGGAGGCCGGCGCGCGCACGCTCCTGTGCGACGAGCAGGACCGCCCGGGCGGGAGCCTGCTGGCCGATCCCCGCCACGGTCAGCGCGAGGCGGACCGCCGGGCCGCGACGGCCGCGCGGGCCGGCGCCGCCACGCGGCTCCGCACCACCGCGATCGGCTACTACCCCGAGGACGACGGGGTGCTGCTCCTGGCCGGCCCCGAGCGGCTGGCCCGCGCGCGCGCCCGCCGCATCGTCTACGCCACCGGCGGCTACGCGCAGAATCTGGTGTTCGCCAACAACGATCGCCCCGGGGTCATGGCGGCGCGCGCGGTCGGGCGCCTGCTCGTGCGCTACGGGATCGCGCCGGCCGAGCGGGTGTGCGTGGTGGTCGGCCGCCGGGCCGATCCGGACGCGGCGGCCGCGCTGGCCGCTGCGCTGGCCGCCGCCGGCTGCGAGGTCACGACCGTCGACGAGCGCCGCGAGACGGTGGTCCGCGCGCGCGGCCGGGTCTGGGTCAGCGGCCTCGAGGTGGCCGACCAGAGCGGGCGCGTGCGGCGGGTGCCGTGCAACCTCGTCGCGGTGGCGGCGCCGCCCGCGCCGGCGTCGGAGGCGCCCCGCCAGCACGGCTGCGCGGTCGAGCTGCGCCCGGCGGCGGGAGGATTCGCGGTCGTGGCCGACGGAGACGGGCGCACCAGCGCGGCCGGCGTGCTCGCCTGCGGCGACGTGTGCGGCGCGACCACGCCCGAGCGGGCGGCCGCCGACGGCGCGCGCGCGGGCCGCGCCGCCGCCGCGGAGGCGCTGGCGTGAGCGACAGAGGGCCGGCGCCCGGGCGCGCCCGCGGCAAGGTGATCGTCTGCCGCTGCGAGGACGTCACGCTCAAGGACGTCCGCCACTCGATCGCGCTGGGCTACGCCGACATCGAGGAGGTGAAGCGCTACACCGGCTTCGGCACCGGCCCGTGCCAGGGCAAGGAGTGCCACGCGCTCATCGCCGCGATCATCGCCGACGAGGCCGGCCGCGATCCGGCGTCGATCGATCCGTTCACCGCGCGCTCGCCGATCTCGCCCGCCCCGCTCCGCCTGCTCGCCGCCATCGACCCGGAGCCCGAAGGCGACGAAGGCGACGAAGGCGACGACGACACCGCCGAGGAGCACGACTAGTGGGCCTGGCCGGTCCGCGCCCCGACGCCGCGCGCGGCCAGTCGATCGGCGCCGGCGGGCCGCCGCCGGCCCGCGCCGAGGTGGTCGTGATCGGCGCGGGCGTCATGGGCCTGTCCATCGCCTACAACCTGGCCGCGCGCGGGATGAGCGACGTCGTGGTGTTCGAGCGCGGCTACCTCGCGGAGGGCGCGTCGGGCCGCAACGGCGGCGGCGTGCGCCAGCAGTGGTCGACCGAGCTCAACGTGCGCCTCATGCAGCAGTCGGTGGAGCTGTGCCGCGGCTTCGCCCAGGAGCTGGGCGTGAACGTGTGGTTCCGCCAGGGCGGCTATCTGTTCCTGGCCCGCAGCGCGGCCGAGGTGGCGCGGCTCGAGCGCAACGCGGCCATGCAGGCGCGGCTCGGGCTGCCCACCCGCGTGCTGGAGCCGGCCGGCGCGCAGGAGATCGTGCCGGAGCTGGACCTGACGGGAATCCTGGCGGCGGTGTTCAACCCGTCCGACGGCATCCTGTTCCCGTGGCCGTTCCTGTGGGGCTACGCCCAGCGCGCGGCCGCCATGGGCGTCAAGATCTACACGTTCACCCCGGTGCGCGGCATCGAGCGCGCAGCCGGCGGCGGCTACGACGTCGTCAGCGCGGCCGGCACCGTGCGCGCGCGCCGCGTCATCGACGCGGCCGGCGCCTGGTCGCCCGAGGTCGCGAGGATGGTCGGCGTCGGCGTGCCGACCCATCCCATCCGCCACGAGATCTGCTCGTCGGAGCCGCTCAAGCCCTTCCTCGGCCCGATGGTGTCGGAGCTCCAGAGCGGCCTCTACTTCAGCCAGTCGATGCGCGGCGAGATCGTGGGCGGCGTGTCGCTGCCGCCGACCATCACCTACTCGACCGGCTCGACGCTCCGCTTCCTCGCCACCTACGCGCGCCGGCTGGTGGCGCTGGTCCCGCGCCTGGGCAACGTCAAGGTGCTGCGCGCGTGGGCCGGCGCTTACGACCAGAGCCCCGACGGCAACCCCATCCTCGGCCCTCCGCCGGACGCGCCCGACTTCTACCTGTGCTGCGGCTTCGTCGGACACGGCTTCATGATGGCGCCGGCGGTGGGCGTCCACTACGCCGAGTGGCTGACCGGCGGACCGCGCCACGAGATGTTCGACCGCTTCCGCCCCGGCCGCTCGTTCGGCCCCGACGCCGGCGCCGAGCCGGAGGAGCGCGAGGACTTCAACATCGGGTAGGCTGTGCCGGATGGACCTGGGCAAGACGATCGGCTTTCTCGGCGGCGGCAACATGGCCGAGGCGCTCATCCGCGGGCTGGTGAAGGGCGCGCACGTCGCGGCCGGGCGGGTGCTGGCGTCGGGGCCGCGGCCGGAGCGCCTGGCCGAGCTGGCCGGGACCTACGGCATCCGCGTGACCGGCGACAACTGCGAGCTGGCCCGCCAGTCGCAGATCCTGGTGCTCTCGGTCAAGCCGCAGATCATGGAGCGCGTGCTGCTCGAGGTGGCCGACGCGGTGGTGCCGGGCGCGCTGGTCATCTCGCTCGCCGCCGGCGTGCCGACCGCGGCGATCGAGCGCCGGCTGCCGGGCGGCGCGCGGGTGGTGCGCGCGATGCCCAACACGCCGGCCGTGGTCGGCGCCGGCGCCACCGCGATCGCGCGCGGCAGCCACGCCGAGGCGGGCGATCTCGACCAGGCAAAGTTCGTGTTCGACGCGGTCGGCATCACGGTGGTGCTGGAGGAGTCGCATCTCGACGCGGTGACCGGGCTGTCCGGCAGCGGCCCGGCCTACATCTTCCTCATCATCGAGGCGCTGGCCGACGCCGGCGTCAAGGTCGGGCTGTCGCGCCGCACCGCCCAGAGGCTGGCCGCCCAGACCGTGATGGGGTCGGCCAAGCTCCTGCTCGACACCGACGGACACCCGGGCCAGCTCAAGGACATGGTCACCTCGCCGGGCGGGACAGCCATCGCCGGCCTGCACACGCTCGAGCAGGGCGGGCTGCGCACCACGCTCATCAACGCGGTCGAGGCCGCCACCGTGCGCTCGCGCGAGCTCGGCCGCTCGAGCGGCGGCGAATGACGTCGACCATGAACCTGCGCAGCGACGGCAGCGACGGCTTCCTCATCGACGTGCTGGTGCAGCCGCGCGCCTCGCGCGGCCGCCTGGGCCCCTTGCGCCAGGACCGCCTGGTCGTGGCGGTCACGTCGCCTCCGGTCGACGGCGCCGCCAACCGCGCGGTCGTGGAGCTGGTGGCCGGCGCGCTCGACGTCGCGCGCGGTCAGGTCGAGGTGGTGCGCGGCGAGTCGTCGCGGCGGAAGACCCTGCGCGTGCGCGGCGCCAGCCAGGCGGCGCTGGAGGCGCTGGCGCGATGAGGGCGACCAGGTACATCGCCGCCGCGCTCCTCGCGATCGCCGCCGGCTGCGGCGGCCAGACCGGGGTCATCGCGATCCGGCTGGTGGCCGCGCCGGACAGCGATCTCCTCTCGCGCATCGAGCGGGTCCACGCCGTGCTGAGCGAGCCGCTCACCGAGGTCGACGCCGTGCGCGGGGCCGACGGCCAGCTGCGCCTCGATCTCGAGATCCCGGCCGAGGACGGCTCCGCGTTCCTGGTGGTCGAGGGCTTCGACGCCGACGGCGAGCGCATCGCGATCGCCCGCAGCGGGCCGCTGCCGATCACGGCGGTCAACGCCGTGGTCACGATGTACGCGGCGCCGCCGCTCAGCTTCGCCGAGGCGCCGGTCGCGCTCGACCCGCCCCGCTCCGAGATCGGCGCCGCGCTCCTGCCCTACGGGGCCATCCTGCTGGGCGGGCGCGACGCCGGCGGCCAGCCGAGCGACCAGGTGGTGGTCTACAACGTCTACGACCACGATCTTCAGGATGGCGCGCCGCTGCCCGAGGCGCGCGCCGCCGCCACCGCGGTGGCCGGCGACATCGGGCGCGTCTACCTGTTCGGCGGGCTCGACGCCGACGGGACGACGCGCGGCGACGGCTGGTTCTTCGACACCGGCGTGGCCCCGGCCGGCGTCTACGGCGAGCTCGCCATCGAGGGAGACCTGGCGCGGGCCGGCGCCGCCGGCGTGGCGGTCGGCAACGAGACCTTCCTGGTCACCGGCGCACCGGCGGTGCAGGTCAACGGCGCGACCTCGCGGGTCAAAGAGTGGCCCGACGCCCCGCCGCTGGCCGACGGCGCCGCCGCGCGCCTCACCGCGGACGACAGCGGCGCGACCGAGGTGCTGGTCGCCGGGCTCGGCGTGGGCGAGACCGGCGCGGTGGTCTACGACGGCGACGCCTACCGCGACGTGTCGGCGCCGGACGAGGTGCGCCGCAGCGGCCACGCGGTGGTCGCGCTGCCCGGCGGACGCGCCCTGGTGGTCGGCGGCGCGCTCGACACGGGCGAGCCGGCCGGCTCCGCCCTGGTCTACGACCCGGCCGACGATGAGCTCGCCGTGCTCGGCGACTTTCTGGCCACGCCGCGCACCGAGGCGGCCATCGCGGCCACCTCCCACCATGTGATCGTGGCCGGCGGGGTCGACGCCGGCGGCGCCGTCTCGGGCGACGCCGAGGTGTTCGACGCGGCGACGCTCGATCCGGTCGCCACCTTGCCGCTGGTCGTCCCGCGCC
>DATFRY010000616.1:0-3799 GCA_035262925.1 Kofleriaceae bacterium
GCCGACCAGCACATCGATCACGCGGCGCTCGATCTCGGCCAGGTGGGCCAGGGTCTCGTCCCAGCCGCGCAGCGGCAGGCTCCAGCGATCGTCGTGCGCCACCACCGCCGAGTCGTAGAGCGCGTCGTCGCCGGCGGCGAGCGGCGCCTGCCCCCGGGCGGTGCGCAGCACCCAGTGCTCCTGGAACCAGCCGACGTGGCCGAGCTCCCACAGCGGAGGGTTGACGATGGCGAGCAGCGGGCCGAGCCGCTCCGGCGGCGCCAGATCGGCGTAGAGGGCGATGCTGCGCCGGCGCGCGCTCCTCACCCAGCCAGCGAGTAGCTCTCCATCGGCGGGCACGTGCACATGAGATTACGATCGCCGTAGGCGTTGTCGATGCGCCCGCTGGGCGGCCAGAACTTGTGCTCGCGCAGCCACGGCGCCGGGAAGGCCGCCTGCTCGCGGCTGTACGGCCGCGCCCACTCGCTGGCGCACACGTCGCGCGAGGTGTGGGGCGCGTTCTTGAGCGGGTTGTTGTGCCGGTCCGCGCTGCCGTCCTCGATCGCGCGGATCTCGTCGCGGATGCGCAGCATGGCGTCGCAGAACCGGTCGAGCTCCGCCTTGCTCTCGCTCTCGGTCGGCTCGATCATGAGCGTGCCGGGCACCGGGAACGACATGGTCGGCGCGTGGAAGCCGTAGTCCATGAGCCGCTTGGCCACGTCGTCCACCTCGACGCCGGCCGACTTCTTGAGCGGCCGCAGATCGAGGATGAGCTCGTGCGCGACCCGCCCGCGCTCGCCGCTGTAGAGCACCGGGTAGGCGTCGCCCAGCCGGCGCGCGATGTAGTTGGCGTTGAGGATCGCGACCTCGCTGGCCCGGCGCAGGCCGTCGGGACCCATGAGCGCGATGTACGCCCACGAGATGGGCAGGATGCTGGCCGATCCGCGCGGCGCGGCCGACACCGGGCCGATCGCCGGCCCATCGCCCGCGACCAGCGGATGGCGCGGGAGGTGCGGGGCCAGGTGCGCGGCCACCGCGATCGGCCCCATGCCGGGTCCCCCGCCGCCGTGCGGGATGCAGAAGGTCTTGTGCAGGTTGAGGTGGCACACGTCGGCGCCGTAGTCGCCGGGGCGGCACAGCCCGACCTGCGCGTTCATGTTGGCTCCGTCGAGGTAGACCTGCCCGCCGTGCTCGTGCACGGCGTCGCAGATGTCGCGGATCCCGCCCTCGAACACGCCGTGGGTCGACGGATAGGTGATCATGATGCAGGCCAGCTTTGCGGCGTGATCGCGCGCCTTGGCCACGAGGTCGGCCACGTCGATGTTGCCCTGCTTGTCGCACGCCACCGGGACGACGCGGAAGCCGGCCATGACCGCGCTGGCCGGGTTGGTGCCGTGGGCCGAGACCGGGATGAGGCACACGTCGCGCCCCTCCTGGCCGCGCGCGCGCAGGTAGGCGCGGATGACCAGGAGCCCGGCGTACTCGCCCTGCGCGCCCGCGTTGGGCTGGAGCGACACCGCGGCGAAGCCGGTGATCTCGGCCAGCCAGGCCTCGAGGTCGGCCGACAGCGAGTCGTATCCCGGAGCCTGCTCGGCGGGCGCGAACGGGTGCATGCGCCCGAACTCGGGCCAGGTCACCGGGAACATCTCGGTGGTGGCGTTGAGCTTCATGGTGCACGAGCCGAGCGGGATCATCGACGTCGTGAGCGACAGGTCGCGCGACTCGAGCCGGCGGATGTAGCGCAGGAGCTCGTGCTCGGAGCGGTAGAGGTGAAAGACCGAGTGGGTCAAGAACGAGCTCGTGCGGGCCAGCGGCGCCGGATAGTCGCCGTCGGGCGCGGGCGCGGCCAGCTCGGCCACGTCCGGCACGGCCTTCGCGCCGCGCGCGGCGGCGAACGCGGCCAGGAGCTCGGCCACGTGCTCGGCGCGCGTGGTCTCGTCGAGCGAGACCCCGACCCCGTCGGAGAACGGGCGCAGGTTCATGCGCCCGTCGCGCGCGGCGGCCAGCACGCGCTCGCGCTCGGGCCCGGGCAGGTCCGCGCGCAGGGTGTCGAAGCGCGGGCCGCCGCGCACCGCCACGCCCAGCGCGGTCAGGCCGCGGGCCAGGACCTCGGTCCAGCCGCGCACGCGCCGCGCGATGCGGGTCAGCCCCTCGGGGCCGTGATAGACGGCGTACATGCTGGCCATGACGGCGAGCAGCACCTGCGCGGTGCAGATGTTGCTGGTCGCCTTGTCGCGCCGGATGTGCTGCTCGCGGGTCTGCAGGGCGAGGCGGTAGGCGGGGCGGCCGCGCGCGTCGCGCGACACGCCGATGATGCGGCCCGGCATCTGCCGCCGGTGCTCCTCGCGCGTCGACAGGAAGGCGGCGTGCGGGCCGCCGAACCCGAGCGGCACGCCGAAGCGCTGGGTCGAGCCGATCGCGATGTCGGCGCCGAGCTCGCCCGGCGGTGCCAGCAGGGTGAGGGCCAGGAGGTCGCTCGCCATCGCCACCCGCGCGCCGCCGGCGTGGGCGCGCGCGATGAGCTCGCGGTGATCGTCGATGCGGCCGTCGCTGGTCGGGTACTGGATCAGCACGCCGAAGAGGTCGCTCCAGCGCGGATCGCCGGCGGCCAGCGACGCCGGATCGCCGACGTCGACCCGGATGCCGAGCGGTTCGGCCCGGGTCCGGACCACCGCGATGGTCTGCGGGTGGCAGCTGTCGGCCACGAAGAAGCCGCGCCGGTCGCCCTCGACCAGCGCCTGGCACATGTGCATCGCCTCGGCCGCGGCGGTGGCCTCGTCGAGCAGAGAGGCGTTGGCCAGCGGCAGCGCGGTGAGGTCGGCCACCATGGTCTGGAAGTTGATGAGCGCCTCGAGCCGGCCCTGCGCGATCTCGGCCTGGTAGGGCGTGTACTGCGTGTACCAGCCCGGGTTCTCCAGGATGTTGCGCTGGATGACCGGCGGCGTGATGCAGTCGTGATAGCCCATGCCGATGAACGAGCGGAACACCTGGTTCTGCTCGGCGACGGCGCGCAGGCGGACCAGGAGGTCGTGCTCGCACTCGGCCGCGGGCAGCGCGAGCGGCTGGCGCCGGCGGATCGTCTCCGGCACGGTCTCGTCGATGAGCTGGTCGAGGCTGCCGAGCCCGAGAGTGGCCAGCATCTCGGCCACCTCGGCATCGCTCGGCCCGATGTGGCGGGGGGCGAACACGTCGGAGGGCGCGAGAAGCGGAGGGAGCGTCACCGCCGGACCATATCGCATCGGCCGCACGTCCACCACGCGCCCGCCGCCGCGAGATCCGAGGCTCACGCTCGCCGCGGCGCGACATCGGCGCGGCGCGCCGCGCGCCGTGCGCGGCTCAGCTGGAGATCACGCGCGCCGGCGTCACCCTGCCGGTCAAGGCGGCGGCCAGGGCCGCGGCGGCGCGCCGGCGTCGCGCTGGATCGTCGAACTCGATCACCTGGAACAGGCGATCGGCGCCGTCTCCGCGCGCGCCGAGGCGCAGGCACTCGCCGTCGGCCACGATGCGCTCGAGCTCGGTGCCGGCGATGCGGTCCTCCACCCCGCCCGCATCGACCAGGAGCAGCCCGTCGTCGCAGATCGACAGCCACAGGGTCTCGCCGCGCCCACCGATGCGGCGCACGGCGATCCGACCGCCGATGCGGGTCCGCCCGGGCGGCAGCCGGTGGAGCGCGACCACGATCAGCGCGGGGGCGACGACCGGAGCGAGCATGATGCCGAACGTTCCGGCGATGAGGCCCGCGTCGGTGCCCAGGGTGGTCGCCACCAGCGCCAGCGCGCCGATCTCGGCGGCCACGGCCGCCACCAGGGTCGCCGCGGTC
>DATFRY010000617.1:0-3756 GCA_035262925.1 Kofleriaceae bacterium
ATGGCGAGGCCGCGCCGGCTGAGCCCGCCGTTGGCGGCGGCCACGTTCTTGCGCGTGCCCACCGGGTCGGCCGAGACGGTGACGTCGAGGTCGGCCGCCGTGTACTTGCCGGAGAGCACGCCGCTGGCCAGCGGCGACCACGGGATCACGCCCAGGCCCAGCTCGCCGGCCATCGGGATGAGCTCGCGCTCGACGGTGCGCTCGATGAGGCTGTACGGGATCTGCAGGGCGACCAGCGGCGACCAGCCGCGCAGGTCGGCGATGGCCTGCATGCGCGAGACCTGCCAGGCCGGCGCGTCGGAGATGCCGACGTAGAGCACCTTGCCGGCGCGCACCAGGTCGTCCATCGCGCGCAGGATCTCGTCGACCGGCGTGGTCCCGTCCCAGGCGTGCAGGTAGAGGAGGTCGATGTAGTCGGTGCGCAGGCGGCCGAGGCTGCCCTCGACCGAGCGCACCATGCTCTTCCGGTGATTGCCGCCCGAGTTGGGATCGCCGGGGCGCGTGCTGAGCGTGTACTTGGTGGCCAGGACCAGGCGGTCGCGCCGGTCCTCGGCGAACTCGCCGACCAGGCGCTCCGAGGTGCCGCCGGTGTACTGGTTGGCGGTGTCGATGAAGTTGCCGCCGCGATCGACGTAGGCGTCGAAGATGCGGCGGGCATCGCCACGGTCGGCGCCCCACCCCCAGTCGGTGCCGAACGTCATGGCGCCGAGCGCGAGGGGCGAGACGCGCAGGCCGGATCGGCCGAGCAGGCGGTAGGTGTCCAGGGCGTGTCTGGGTTGCTGCGTCATGGGGAGAAGATGGGCCGCCGGACGCCGATCCGGAATCCGACATGATCCGAAGAGGCTGTTAAGCTGCGGGTACAGAATGCGGGGATCCGAGTACGCGCAGCTCAGGGCGTTCGCCAGCATCGCCCTGCACGGCAGCTTCGCGCGCGCCGCCGCCCACCTGCGGGTCTCGCCGTCGGCGCTCAGCCAGACCATCCGCGGCCTCGAGGAGCGGCTCGGGATGCGCCTGCTCAACCGCACCACCCGCAGCGTCGCGCTCAGCGCGGCCGGCGCGCGCCTGATGGCGCGGCTGGGGCCCGCGCTGGAGGAGCTGGACGGGGCGCTGGCCGAAGCGGCGGTCACGCCCGATCGCCCGGCCGGCCTGCTGCGCATCAACGCGGGGCGCATCGCCGCGGTCCAGTTCGTCGCCCCCATGCTGGGCGGCTTCCACCGGGCCTTTCCCGACATCACGCTCGAGCTGGTGGTGGACGATCGCATCGTCGACATCGTCGCCGAGCGCTTCGACGCCGGCATCCGGCTGGGCGAGCGCCTCGAGCGCGACATGGTGGCGGTCAAGCTGTCCGGTGAGCTCGAGATGATGATCGTGGCGACGCCGGCCTACCTGGCCGCGCGCGGATCGCCGCGATCGCCGCGCGATCTGACGCGCCACCTCTGCATCAACATGCGCATGCCGACCAGCGGGAGCCTCTACCGGTGGGAGTTCGAGCGCGGGCGCAAGAGCGTGGATGTGGCGGTGGAGGGCCCGCTCATCGTCAATGACGTCGACGTGGCGCTGGCCGCCGCGCTCGGCGGCGTCGGCATCGCGTACCTGTTCGACTACCAGGTGCGCCCGCGGCTCGAGACCGGCGAGCTGGTCCGCGTGCTGGCGCCCTGGACGCCGCCCTTCACCGGCTTCTACCTCTACCATCCGGCGCGGCGCCACATGCCCCCGACCCTGCGCGCCTTCATCGACTTCATCCGCGCCGAGCAGAAGCGGTAGCTGGAATCGCGGGAATCGCCGGCGAGCGTCAGTCGTGCTCGAGCAGCCATCCTTCGATGGCCGGCCACACCTCGACGCGCGCGCGGCGGCCGATCAGCAGATCGAAGTGGCCGTAGTGCGAGGCGTGGCCGTGGCTCCTGCCGAACGAGTCGAGGCGGCGGCGGCCGGCCAGGGCGGCGAGCGGCACCGCGGCCGCGTCGGGCGAGCACTGGAGGTCGCGGTCGCCGGCGAGGGCGAGGACCGGCGTGGTGACCGCGGCGCGGCGGAGGTCGTCGAGGTAGCGGCGGCGGCGATCGCGCGAGCGCAGGCCGCCCGGCTCGAACGCGGTGGCGAGCTGCAAGAGGACCGGCGTCGACACGCTGTGGAAGGCGCGGGCGTGCAGCCGGCGCACCAGGCGGGGCTCGACGTTGTCGGGCCACAGGTTGAAGCGCTCCAGCGCGGTGCCGGAGCGGCCGGTCCACGGCGCGCACAGGGCCAGCGCGGCGCCGATGGGGACCACCGGGCTCAGGCCGGCGAACCGGCGCAGGCGGAGGGTGGCGTGATACGCGCTGGCCGAGCCGCTGTAGTCGAGGCTCGAGCCGATCGTCACGCCGGAGGCGACCCGGTCGGCGCCGCCGGAGGCGAGGTGGGCGTAGAGCAGGATGCCGCCCATGGAGTGGCCGATCCAGTGGACGCGCGGCGCACCGGCCAGCGCCGAGACCGCGGCGATGGCGGCCGGCACGTCGTGCGACAGGTAGTCGTCGAACGAGAAGCCCCAGCGGCGGCGGCCGGCCAGGCGGGCCGGGTCGCTGGCCCCGTGCGCGCGCAGCTCGAGGCTGAAGACGTCGAAGCCGATGCCGGCCAGGCGGCGGGCCAGCGACACCTCGGCGTCCAGGTCGAAGGTGACGCGGTTGGCGGCCAGGCCGTGGCACAGGATCACCGGGTGGCGGCGCGCGGGCGCGGACGCGGCCGGCCGGTAGCGGTGGAGGGCGACGCGCCAGCCGTCCCGGCCGGTGGCGAAGCGGAGCTCGTCGGCGGTCGCCCCGGCCCCCGAGGTGCGGCGGCGCAGCTCGACCGCCAGCGCCAGGTAGCCGGCGAGCACGCGGGTGGCGTCGGCGAGCGGCACCGGCCCAGTCTACAACGGGCGCCGCGGGGCATGGACCCGGGGGGGTGCCGACGGTGTCGGCAGGGCGCCGGGGAAATCGACTGGCCGAGCGCGAGAGCGCGAAGGTGTGGTAGAGAGAGCGGCCCGGGCCTCGCACGCCCCGCACGCACACGCGCTCGCTCGGTCGCCCCGACGCACGCACGCACGCACGCACGCCCGCTCGCACACTCGCTCGCTCGTTCGCCCCGACGCACGGACGCCCCGCTCGCACGCCCCGCACGACTGCATGACTGCCGCCGCCCGCATCGCCGACCTGCTCGCCCGCCATCCGGTGGTCCTCGCGCCGATGGAGGACGTGACCGACGCGCCCTACCGGCGCCTGTGCCGCGGGCTGGGCGCGGTGGTGTGCATGACCGAGTTCGTGCGCGCGGAGCAGCTCATCGCCGGCGCGCGCAAGGCCCGCCGCAGGGTCGACCTGCCGCCGGGCGACCAGCCGACCGCAATCCAGATCTACGGGCCCGACGCGGCCCTCCTGATGGAGGCGGCCGAGGTGGCGGCGGCGGCGCGGCCGGCCTTCATCGACATCAACTGCGGATGCTGGGTGCCGCGCGTGGCCATGCGCGGCTCGGGCGCCGGCTGGCTGCGCGATCCGGCGGCGATGGTCGCGATGGCGGCGCGCGTGGTGGCCGCGGTCGACCTGCCGGTCACGGTCAAGACCCGCATCGGCTGGGGCCCGGAGTCGCACATGCCGATCGTGGATCTGGCCCGGCGGCTGGAGGACGTGGGCGTCGCGGCGCTGACCATCCACTGCCGCACCGCCCAGCAGGGCCACGACGGCGCGGCCGACTGGAGCTGGGCGCGGCGCGCGCGCGAGGTGGTCTCCATCCCGGTGGTCGTGAACGGCGACG
>DATFRY010000618.1:0-3279 GCA_035262925.1 Kofleriaceae bacterium
ACCCCCCAGTTGATGCGGGGAGCAGCATTGATGTCGATGATCCCGATCGCCATCGCGCCGGAGATCCAGAAGCGCCCGTGAGTCCACGCGAGGTTGGGCCCGGCGGCCAGCCACTCCGGCTCCTTGCCGTCGAGGGTGAGCTCGCCGTAGACCTCGCCGCCGGCGCGCAGCTGGCCGACCAGCTCGATGCTGATGCCGGCAGCCGGCGTGAGCGAGAGGTCCGACTCACCGTCGCCGGCGATCCAGGTCGCGCCGACGTCGAGCACGGCGTGAACGCGCGGGCCCATGTCGATGCCGAGCGCGAATCCGCCCTCGGTGCGCGTCTTCTTGCGCGCGTTGACCAGGCGGTGCACGCCCAGCCGCAGGACCGGCGCGAACGGCCCCGCCTCGATCGGATCCGGCGAGACCAGCCGCGCACGGGCCTCGGCGCCGAACGCATAGAGCAGCGTGTCGCCGCCCGTGTCACCGACTTGCAGGTGGCGGAGCTCGACCGGGACGGCGAGCTCGATGTGGTCGGTCAGCCCGATGACCGTCATCCACCAGAGCGTCGTCTCGTCGGGCACTCGCTCCTGGCCGTCCGCGTCGCCCTTCGGCTTCATGCCGTTCTTCTCGAACACCCACGTCTCGAGCTCGACGCCGCGCTCGGGCACGACCTCGGTGGCGCGCCCCCAGCCAAACGGAGTCCTGCCGGCGCGAGCGGCGCCCGCACCGCCGACGAGGACGGCCGCCATCGTCGCGATCGCGATCGGCGAGCTCCATCGCGCCGGGGACATGGTCGGCGCATTCTACTGGCGACGTGCGTCGCGTAGTACCCGGATCGTCGCGATCTGCGCCGCCGCTCGACCGCGCTCGCCTATCTGCTGGCAGGCGCGCTCTTTGCCTGCCCGGGACGGTGCCGCTTGCCCCGCACGCCCTGCTCCCCGTCCTCACCTTCCCGCTTGATGGGCTCGAGGGTGCCGTGGACGATGCCGCTGCGCGTGGGGACGAAGCGGTAGCGCGCCATTGCATAGCCCGGCAGGACGAAGGTGAACTCGCGTGGCGTGGTCTCGACCGCGCCTTCCCACAGCGCAGGGGTCGGGCCCACCGTGATGCCATCGACCGCCGCGACGGCGCCGGGCGGCGACGAGCGGAGCACGATCTGGATCGTGCGTCCCTTGCGCGGGTGCGCCGGGCGGCGCGGGATCTCGTACTCGACGTCCTGATCGTCGATGTGGTAGTCGGACGGATCGGCGTCGTCGGCGTCGTCGGCGCCGGCCGCGCTCTGGCCGGCGATCGGAGCCGCGCTCCGCGCGGCGTTCGGGGCCGCGCTCGAGCCGGTGTTCTGGCCGGAGGTGGCCCCTGCCTGGGCTGGAGTCTGCGCGGCGGTGGTGCCGGACTGGCTCGCGGCCGGCGTCTGGCCCGCCGCGGACGTCGAGCTCGCCGGCGAGCGAGGCGCGGGGCTCGCGGTCGCCGTGCGGGCCGCTGCGGCCGGGACCGTCAGGTCCGGCGAGGCGCCGCCGGAGCCATCCGGCTCCTCGCCCTGGGTGCAGCCGACAACGGCAGCGGCGATCGCGGAAGCGGCGGCCGCAGCGAGCACCTTATAGATGATGTGGTGCCCTGCCCGGTGCCGCACGATCGCCATCTCGCGAGAGGCTAGCATGGCGCCGGCGGCTGTCCGGCGATCTGGCCGGCGGCGTCCGACCGGCGGACGCCGCGTCCGGTGGGCCGGACGGGCCTACTGGTCCTGTCGCGTGGTTGCCGCTGGAACGCGGCTTGCTCTACATGCCCGCGATGCTCGGCTTCGCCCGCTCGTGTGCGCTCTTCGGCATCGACGCCTACGCCGTCCTGGTCGAGGTGGACGTCGTGGGCGGCAAGCTGCCCTCCTATCACGTGGTCGGCTTGCCGACGACCTCGGTTCGCGAGGGGGCCGTCCGCATCCGCTCCGCGCTCGAGAACGTGGGCCGCGATCTGCCGCGCAAGAAGATCACCGTCAACCTCGCGCCCGCCGACCGGCGCAAGGAGGGGGCAGCCTTCGACCTGCCGATCGCGGTCGCGATCCTCCTCGCCGACGGCCTCGAGCACTCCGGCGCTCTGGATGGACTGCTCCTGCTCGGCGAGCTCGGCCTCGACGGGACTCTGCGCCAGATCCGCGGCGCCCTGGCCGCTGCGCTGCTGGCGCGCGAGCTCGGCATGCGCGGCGTCCTCTTGCCGGCCGCCTCCGCCGCCGAGGCGGCCGAGGTGGGCGACATCGAGGTGCTGGCCGCATCTCATCTCAGCCAGGTGCTGGCCGCCATGACCGGCGGCCCGCCGCTCCAGCGCGTGTCGTCGGCACCGCCGGCCGGTGACGCCGGTGACGCCGGCGGCTCCGGCGGAGCGTCGGCTGCCTCGCCCACGACCGACATGAGCGACGTCCGCGGCCAGGACGTGGCCCGCATGGCCATCGAGGTCGCGGTGGCGGGAGGGCACAACCTCCTCATGGTCGGCGCACCGGGGATCGGCAAGACCATGCTGGCTCGCCGGATCCCGACCATCCTGCCGCCGCTGGCGCGCGACGAGGCGCTCGAGACCACCAAGATCTACTCCTCGGTGGGGCTGGGCCGCGGCGGCCTGGTCAGCGAGCGACCGTTTCGCGCGCCCCACCACACCATCTCGACCCCGGCCCTGGTCGGCGGCGGCTCGCCGCCGCGGGCAGGCGAGGTTTCGCTCGCCCACAACGGCGTGCTGTTCCTCGACGAGCTGCCCGAGTTCGGCCGCGCAGCCGTCGAGTCATTGCGCCAGCCGCTCGAGGACCGCGCGATCACCATCGGGCGGGCGACCGGTCACATCCGGCTGCCGGCCTCGTTCCTCATGGCCGCGTCGGCGAACCCGTGCCCGTGCGGCTGGCTCGGCTCCGCGCAGCGGGCCTGCACGTGCAGCAGCGGCCACATCGAGCGCTACCGCAGCCGCATGAGCGGCCCGCTCCTCGACCGCATCGATCTCCAGGTATTCGTGCCCCACGTCTCGCTGCGCGAGCTGCGCCAGGGGCCGGCGGGCGAGAGCTCGGCGGCGATCCGCGAGCGAGTCGTGCTGGCCCGCGAGCGCCAGCGCCGGCGGCTGGCCGCCTTCGGCGTTCGCATCAACGCCGAGATGTCCTCGCGCGCCCTGCGGGCCACCTGCCGCCTGACCGATCGGGCAGAGTCGGAGCTGGAGCGACTCTGCCGCGTGCGGGTCACCTTGAGCGGCCGCGGCGTCGACCGCCTGGTCAAGGTCGCGCGCACCATCGCCGACCTCGAGGGCGCCGACACCATCGACGCCGACCAC
>DATFRY010000619.1:0-2296 GCA_035262925.1 Kofleriaceae bacterium
TGTCGCTGGCCGTCGACTTCGGCATCTTTCTGGTCGAGAAGGCGGCGACCCTCGAGGGCGTGGCGCGCACGCTGGTGTCGATCCTCACCGCCTCGCTCACCACCGTGCTGTCGTTCGGGCTGCTGAGCTACAGCGCCAACCCCGGCCTCGCCTCGCTCGGCATCACGCTCACCCTCGGCACCGCCACCGGCATGATCTCGTGCGTGCTGGCGGGCTGGTGGATCGCGCGGCCGCGCGCGGTGGCGGTGCCGCCGTGACGATGACGCGCCCCGCCCTGCTCGCCTCGCGGATGATCGGCGCCGCCTGCGCGGCCTGCGCGGCGTGCGCGGCCTGCGGGTCGGCGCCGCCGCCGCTGCCGCGCCGCCAGGTGCTCTCGGTCGACGCCGCCCCCGGCGACTATCCCTGCGTGCTGCGCGACCCGCGCGAGCTGCCGGGCAGCTTCATGGTGCAGCAGACCATCGACATCCGCGCGGTCAGGGACGGGCGCCCGGTGGAGGGCCAGCTCGACGCCGTCCTCCAGAAGCAGGGCGACGCGCTGGTCATCATCGGCCTGGGGCCGATGAACGCGCGCGCCTTCACCCTGACCCAGCGCGGCCGCCGCATCGAGTTCGAGCAGCGGCTCGGCCCCGCGCTGCCGTTCTCGCCGCGCAACATCCTGGTCGACGTTCACCGCGTCTTCTTCAAGGCGCTGCCGCGGCCGGGCGGCGCCGCCGGGACCGGCGTCGTGCGCGGCGAGCTCGACGGCGAGCGCGTCGAGGAGCGCTGGGAGCGCGGCGAGCTGCGCTCGCGCAGCTTCGCGCGGCCAGGCAGCGAGCTCCGCGGGGCCGTGCGCGTCGAGTACGGGGCGGGCTGCCGCGCGGGGCGCTGCGAGCCCGCGTCGGTCACCGTCCACAACGAGTGGTTCGGTTACACTCTCGCGATCACGAACCACGGGTACGAGGCGCTCGACTGATGTTGAGGCGGAGCATGCGCGTCCTGTCGACGCTGTTCATCCTGGCGTCGCCGTGGGTCCTCTACCTCGCGCTGTCGCAGGACCGGGTCGACATCGCCGCCGCGGCGCTGGTCGGCTGGGTCATCCTGCGCAGCCTGCCCATCCTCGTCACCGCCCGGCGCGCCCAGCTGGCGGCGGCGCTGCGCCTGCCGGCCATCGCGCTCGTGTTCGCCCTGCTGGGCTGGATCTTCGACCGCGGCTGGATGCTGCTGGTCCTGCCGTCGGCGACCCAGGCGGCGTTCGGCGCGACCTTCCTCCGCTCGCTGCGCTCCACGCCGCTGGTCGAGCACTTCGCGCGCATGGTCAAGCCCGACCTGTCGGCCGGCGAGCTGGCCCACTGCCGATCGTGGACCCTGGTGTGGGGCGTGTACCTCATCGCCCTCGCCGCGATCGGGCTGGTCTTCGCCCGCTTCGCCAGCCTGGGGCTGTGGACGCTCTACACCGGCGTGGTGAGCTACGGCCTCATCGGCCTCCTCTTCTCGGTCGAGTACGTCGTCCGCAAGATCCGGTTCCGCGACTACGGCAAGAACCCGGTCGACTGGCTGCTCGGCCGGCTGTTCCCGAGGGTGCCGTGCTGACCCCGTGGCTGAGCGCCGATCTCGACCGCGTCTGGCTCCGGCCGGGCGGCGCTACCCAGCGCGAGCTCCTCGCCGAGGCCCACGCGGTCGCCGCGCGTCTCCCGCTGACCGGCGCGGCGCGCGTCGTGGTGCTCTCGTGCCGCCAGGCGCGCCACTTCGTCCCCGGCCTGCTCGGCGCGTGGCTGGGCGGCGCCACCGTCGATTTCCTGCCCAACGTGCAGCCCGCGACGCTCGACCGGGTCGACGCCGACGACAGCGTGGCCTGGGTCGTCCACGACCTGGCGGCTGCGCGCGATCGCTCGGCCAAGGCCCTCTTCGTGCCCGACGTGCTGCCCGAGAGCGCCGGGCCGCCGCCGTCGGTGGTGCCGCTGGGCCCGCGCACGGCCGTGCGCCTGTCGACCTCGGGCACCACCGGCGTGCCCAGGCACGTCGTCAAGGCGATGGCGCAGCTGACCGGCGAGGTCGACGTGCTGGCGGCCGTGCTGCCGCCGGCGCGCGCCGTGCTGTCGACCGTGCCGCTCTCGCACCTCTACGGCCTGCTGTTCGGCGCGCTGCTGCCGCTGCGGCAGGGCTCGGCCATCGTGAGCCACGACAGCCTGCTCCTGCCGGCCGACATCGGCGCGGCCGCCCGGGCGCAGTCGGTCGATCGCCTGGTGAGCACGCCGGCCCACCTGCGCGCCATGGCGGAGGCGGAGATGCCGGCCGGGCTGTCGGTGGTCTCGAGCGG
>DATFRY010000620.1:0-12319 GCA_035262925.1 Kofleriaceae bacterium
ATCTGCGATCGGCAGCGCCGCGGTGCAAAGCCCGCGCCCCGACGCGACCGCCGCCCCGCTGCGCGCCGGGGTCCGCCATGGCATGTCCCGTGCAGCTTCCACGCAACATGGCGGATCGAGGACGTTGGAGCGCGTCGGCGCACGGCAAGCGGGTGGTCATCCTGGGTTCCGGCTTTGCCGGCTTCACCGCGGCCGCGGAGCTGGCGGGTCTGCTCGGCGATCGCCACGAGGTCGTCGTGATCGCCAGGGACGACCAGTTTCTGTTCGTGCCCTCCCTCCCGTGGGTCCCTTTCGGCCTGCGCACGCGAGAGCACATCACGTTCGCGGTCGGTCCCGCGCTCGAGAGCCGCGGGGTCCGCTTCCGCCACACGAACGTCCGGCGGCTCGATCTCGACCGTCGGCTGGTCATGACGGGCGAGGGTGTCGAGCGCTACGACTACCTCCTCATCGCGACCGGTTCGAGGCCGAACCACGCCGCCGTTCCCGGGCTGGGTCCCAACGGCTACACGCAGTCCATCGTCACGCTGCCCGAGGCGGAGCGGACCGGCGCTGCGTTCGCGCGGCTGCTCGAGCGGCCGGGCCCCGTCGTGATCGGCAGCGTGCAGGGGGCTTCCTGCCTGACCGCGGCGGACGAGTTCCTCTTCGCCATGGCCTGCGAGCTCCACGCGCGCGGCCTCTCGGGCTGGGCACCGCTGACGTTCATCACGGCGCAGCCCTCGCTCGGCCACGGCGGGCCGAGCGGCCTCGGATCCTCGCCGGACATCGCGGAGCAGTTCATGGCCCGGCTCGGCATCCGCAGCATCGTCGGGGCCGTCGTCCAGGCGATCTCTCCCTCGCACGTCGAGCTTGTCGGCGGCGAGAAGCTGCCGTTCGCGTTCGCGATGCTCGTCCCTCCGTCGATGGGCGTCGACGTGGTGCGGGCCTGCACCGACATCACCGACGCGTTCGGCTTCGTCCGCATCAACGAGTTCTGCCAGACCGAGGCCCACCCGGAAGTCTTCGCCGCCGGCGTGGCCGCCGCGTCGTGCACGTCCGCTCCCGAGGAGATGGCGCACATCGTCGCTCACAACATCGCCGCCGCCATCCAGGGCGGGTCGGCCATCGGCTGGCCGTCCCGGTACCCGGCCGTCACCGAGCACGCTGCGCCGCCGGTGGCGACGCCACCTTAGTCGCGAAACGGGTGACATCCGGCGCAGCTGCGAGCGGCGGGCTCGTGGTGGGCGAGGTCGCGATGGCACGCGCCGCACGCGCTGCGCTCGGCGCGCGCGGCGCGCTCGTGGCTGCGGTGGCAGTCGCGGCAGGTGCCGTGCTGGGCCTCCCGGTGAAGCCCGGGAAGCTGGTCGAGCGCGTGGCAGGTGGCGCAGACGGGGGGTGACGCGGGACCGCTCGGTCCATGGGGGCGGTGGCAGGTCGCGCAGCCGCCGGCCAGGCCGCCATGTCGGCCCGCCTTCTCGCCGGCGTGGCAGCGCGCGCAGTCGGCTCGCGGCGCCCCGCGCTCATGGGCCCGGTGGCAGGACGCGCAGTCGCGGTGTCCCGGCGGCGCGGTGTCGCGCTCGGGCGCATGGCATGCGGCGCAGGCGGTCCGCGGCGCGGACGGAGCGTGCGCGCCGCCGCGGTGGCAGGCCGAGCACTCTCGATGCCCGGTCGGACCGGACGCCACCGTCGACTGATGGCACGCCGAGCAAGCGGGCGGCGATGAGGCGGGCTGGTGGCCGGGGCGCCGGTGGCATTGCACGCAGTCGCGGTGTCCCGACGGCGCCGCCGCCCGGGTCTCCGCCTGGTGGCAGTCGGAGCAGAGGCTCGCGCCGCGCGCCGACGCCTGCCCGCTCTGGTGGGGCGCGTGACAGGCGGTGCAGGCATGCCCGGCGGCATGCGATCGCACCCCGCCGTGGCACTGCTCGCAGGCCCGCGCGACCGGTCCCCCCGCGCGCAGCGCGTGGATGGGATGACAGGCGGTGCACGCGCTGCCGCGGGCCGGCTGCGGATGATCCGCGGCGGTCGCGCGATGGCAGCTCTGGCAGCGGGCGACCGCGGCGGGCGCGTGCGGCGGGTGGCAGCTCGCGCACTCGACGTGCGGGCTGGAGGCGCCGGCCAGGCGGCTCGGCGCGCCGGTGTGGCAGCTCTCGCACCGCGCCGCCGTGACCGGCGAGACGTCGTGCGGCGCGTGGCAGCGATCGCAGCGATCGTGCCCGCCGAAGATGGCCGTGCTCGCCACCTGGGGCGCGGGCGGGCGCCCGGGCCCGACCGCGCGGTGGCAGCGATCGCAGCTGGCGGCGGCGGTGGCGGCCGGCGCGTGCGAGCGATGACACGAGAGACAGCCCGCCGCCCCGCGACCGGCGGGCGCGCCGGCCCCGGACGCGCCGTGCCGCGCGGTCACGGCGTGGCAGTCGGTGCACGTGCGCGGGGCCAAAGGCGGCTCGGCGTGCGGCCGGTGGCAGTCGGTGCACCGCTCGCGGTGCGAGCCGAGCGCCGGCATCCCGGCCCGGGCGTGGCAGGAGGTGCAGTCGCCGCCGGGGGTCGCCGCGGCGAAGCGGTGACAGCTCCGGCAGTCGCGCGCGCCCGCCGCGGCCCGCGAGGAATGCACGGCGACGCGCGCGCTCTCCCGGGCATGACAGCGGGCGCAGGCGCCGGGTTCCGGCGGCCGCAGCTCGCCGGCCGCGACCTGGTGGCACTCGCGGCAGGCGACGCCGCGGGAGATGTGCGCGGCATGACCCGGCAGGCCGCGGGCCACGGCGAACGAGGCCGGGACGTCGACCGCAGGCGGCGGATCGTCGCCGCGTCGTCCGGACAGGAGCGCGACGGCCAGGCCGGCGGCCGCCACGCAGGCGGCGCCTCCGATCGCCAGCGCGATCGACCATCGTCGTCGCCGGCTCATGGCCCGCTCGTGTGGCAGAGCCTGCACGGCAGGTCGCCGACCGACTGCCGGCTCGACCACCCGGGCGGGTGAATGCTGCCGCCGATGCCGCCGACGCGGTGACACGACACGCACAGCGACTCGCCCGCCCCGCCGTGACAGGCAGCGCAGCCGGCCGGATCGCGTCGCGCCGCCCGGCCGTGCTCGTTCTCGCTGCGGGTCAGCCCGACCCATCCGCGCGGATGCGGGCTGGCGGCGGCTCCATCGCCCGGCGTCCCGGCCGCCGCGGCGCTCACGCGGCGCTCGGCGTGGCAGCCCAGGCAGGACTCCGGTTGATGGCAGGACGAGCAGGCGCCGGGCTGGGCGGCCGCCTCGATGGAGTGTCGCGAGGCGAACCCCGCGCGGTGGACGCTGGCCTGCCCGGGCGCGTCGAACAACGCCAGGCGAGCCGGCAAGACCGGCATCTCCGTCCCGTGGCACGAGGCGCAGAAGCGCTGGGCGTGGCAGGTGCTGCACAGGTCGCCGGACGATCCGGCGACGGCGCCGTGGGTGCGCGCGAAGTCGGCGTCGTGCACCAGGTGGCTGGCCGGCGGCGTGCGCTCCTCGGCCAGGTTCACGTGGCAGCGGTCGCACGCGCGCGCCTGGAAGTCGCCCCCGTGCTCGTGGCATTTGAGGCAGACCGCCATCGCCGGCCGCAGCCGCTGCCCCGCCTCCTGGATGCCGGCGTGACAGCGCACGCAGTTGCCGCGCGACGCCTCGCGGTGGCGCGCGTGATCGAAGCGCAGGTGCTCGCGCGCCTGCAGCGCGTCGAGCGCGGTCCACTCGCCGCCGTGGCAGCCGAGGCAGGGGCGCGAGTCGTGCGGCTTCGCGTGACAGGTGCGGCAGGACGCGTCGTCCGGCAGGTGGAGCGGGCCCTGATCGCCGGCCCGGTCGGCGCCGCGGTGACACTCGAGGCAGCTGGTCCCGGCCAGCACGTGGGCGCGATGCGGAAACGGCGCGCGGCCCGGCGGGCGCAGGCCGAGAATGCCCGCGCAGGCAGCCAGACCGACCGCCGGGGCGACCAGCATGGCCCGCCTCACGGGGCCTCCCACAGCCAGGTCAGCCTGCCGATGGCGTCCACCCGGTGGGTGTAGTCGGAGGACGCGCTGGCCTCGACCGCGGCGGCCGCCTCCCAGCTGCCGAAGCGGCGGCTCAGCCCGGCGAGCCCCCAGGGCCAGATCGATCCATCGCCGTCGGCGTGCTCGGGAACCGCCAGCTCACCCTCGAGCGAGGCGACCAGCGCGCCCACCGGGACCCGCGCGGTGACCCGCGCGCCGCTCCAGCCGCCGTCGGGCCCCCACTCGCGGCGCAGCTCGCCGCCGATCGCGCCCGCGCCGCGGTCGTCCAGTCGCAGCACCGCCCGCGCGGCCATCAGCTCGCCCCAGGCTCCCGCCGCGCCGAGCGCGCCGCCCTCGCCGTACAGATCGAGCCGCGGCGCCGCCCGCCACCTGATCTGGGCGCCGAGGCGACGCGAGCGCCGATCGCCCAGCACCGAGAACAGCGAGGTGGCGGGCAGCAGGCGCGAGGGAGAGCGCTCGATCCCGTACAGCTCCAGCCGCCAGCTCCCGAACCGGGCGCCGGCCGCGCCGTTCACCTCGGCCAGCCCCACATCGACGAGATCGAGCGCGGCCCGCGCGGAGAGATCGAGCCACTCGCTGGCCGCGCCGCTGGCGTCCAGCGCGACCTCCTCGTCGGCCAGCTGACCGTGGTCGCGGCGGTGCAGGTAGGCCGCGCCCGCCGAGCCCCAGTCGCCGAGCGCGCGACTGATCCGTCCGCCCACCAGCCAGTCGAAGCTGCGCCCCTCCTGCCCCGCCGCCACCGGCGAGCCCGCGAACGCCTCGACGGCGAGGCGGTACGGCAGCCGCAGCCGGCCCTGCGCGCCGTCGAGGTGCTGCGGGCGCAGGCCGCCGGCCGTCACCAGCAGCCGTCCGAGCCGCGCCTCCGCGGCGCCGGACGCGGAGGCTGCGCGCACGGCCACCACCAGCGCCTCGGCCTCGTCCTCCTGGCCTGCGCCCACCCAGACGAGCGCCTCGGCGGTCACCTGTCGCCCCTGCTTCCCCTCGGCCTGGAGGAGGACGAGCCCGGCCGGGGCCTCGGCCGCCATCAACGCATCCGCGCGCAGGCGATACGGCTCGGCGGGCGCCGGCGCGGGGCTCGTGCCCGCGAGGCCGGCGACCACGACCATCGCGCCCAGCCGCCTCATGCGCCGCGCTCCTCGCGCGAGTCCGCGGGCGCTCCGGCGCCGTCGCACGCGCTCTCCGCCGCGCGCGCCCCCCGCGCCGCCCGGCGCGCCTCCACGATCACGACCACCGCGTAGAGGCCGAGCGACAGGGTGCCCAGCCCCTGTCCGACGCTCATGGCGACCATGATCGGGACGGGTCGCGGATCGAGCAGCGACCAGACCATCAACGACAGCGCCGCCAGCGCGATGACCGCCGCCAGCCGCACGACCTGCTCGGGCCGCGGGCGGATCACGGTGCGGCTCCGACGGAGACGGCGTGGGTGGGATGGATCGGCCCGTGGCAGCCCTCGCTCGCGCAGCTGACCGCGCCGCTGCGCACCTCGGTGTCCAGCGCGGCGTGCTCGGGGACCCACTCCCAGCTGGGGACGCGCGTGGAGTGACACTGCCTGCAGTTGTCGTTCGGATACGGCCGGTACAGGCGGATGCGGGGCAACGCCTCGGCGATCGAGAGCGCGTGGTAGTCGGTGTAGTACTCGTAGACGTGGCGCAGGCCGCTCAGCTTGGTGACGACGGCGCCGAACATCCCGTAGTCGGCGTGGCAGGCGTAGCAGCTGTCTCCGCCGAAGCTCGGGTTGCGCGAGTGGCGCGCCGCGAGGGTGAGGCTGTGCGGATCGGCGGCATCTCTGGTGAACGGCTCCATCACGTGGCAGCCGCCGCAGAACGCGCGCGTCTTGGTCTGCTGGAAGCCGGCCAGGTTCCCGGTGGTGGCGGTCGCGGCGGGAAACGCGCCCAGGCCGAACAGCAGCAGCACCTTGGTGCTCCACCCCAGCGCGGGCCGCCGGATGAGGAACCAGAGGAGGATGGCGCCGGACAGCGCGGAGAAGGCGAGCGCCAGGGCGACGAGCGGACTAGAGATCGACATGGCCGTCCATGTGGTGGCTGGTCTCGGCGCCGGGCGGCCCGGCGCGCAGGATGTTGCCGAAGGCGTCGACCGTGTCCGGGTGGCAGGCGGCGCAGTCGGTGAGCTCGAGGTCCGCGTCGTGGACGCCGTCGACGGGAGGGATGGCGTGGCACGAGCCGCACGCGGCCTCGCCCTGGCCGACCCGCGTCCACACCGGGCGGCTCGAACCGTGGCACCAGCTCTCGCAGGTGGCGTCGCCCCGCCGCCATGACCCGCCGCCGGCCAGAATCACCTCGGCCGGCGCCGCGCTGTCGATGTGGCCCGGATCGGCGACCGCGGCGGGGACCGCGTGGCAGTCGGCGCAGGCGACCGGTCCGCGCAGACGAGCCGTCGCGCGCAGGTGGCTCTGGTGGGCGCCGACCCCGAGCGCGGCGCTGAGCTCGTGCCCGCTCAGATCGCGCGGCGGCGCCGGGCTCGCCTCCGAGCCGTGGCAGCCGGCGCAGCCGGGTCGGTCGCCGATGGCCAGCGCGCCGTCGATGTGGCGCGCGGGCCCGTCGGTCGGGTGGCAGGTGGCGCAGCGATCGTCGGCGTGGTCGGCCGGCGGATCGCCGTGACAGGTGCCGCAGGCCGCCTGCTCCGCTCCTCCGTTCCAGGCCGGCCGGGTCAGAGCCCCGCCGCCGGCCAGCGCGTCGCCGTGGCAGTAGACGTCGCTGCACCTCCCGGTCGCGGGGTCGTAGCTGGGCGGCGCGCGGCGGGCGGCGAAGGCCGGTGTCTGGGCGGCGGCTGCGGCGAACACCACCTCGGCCGGCGCCGGATCGGCGATCCCGCCGCGCAGGATGTGCCCTTCGTCGTCCCAGCGCGCGGGCACGCGATGACACTCGGCGCACGACCAGGATCGCGCCATCGGCCCGGCGCCGAGGTGGGCCGCGTGGGCGCCGCTCGGCGGCGGATCCGGGTGGCAGGTGTCGCACGCGGTCGGACCGTCACGGTGGCAATCGAGGCACGACACGCCGGCGGCGCCGCCGGACAGATCCTCGCCGTGGCAGCTGGCGCAGAGCCCGAAGTCCCAGTCGCGGCGGGCCAGCTCGGCGCCGTGGAAGTCCGGCGACTCCGGGTCCAGGATGCCGGTCGGATGGACGCCGCAGTCGGTGCAGCCTTGCACCGCCGGGCGCTGCTCGGCGCAGCCGGCCGCCAGGGCCCATGCGATCGCGGCCGCCGCGATCAGCGGGCATGGACGACGGCGACGTCCAGGATGGAGCCCGGGCCGTGACATGTCGCGCAGCTCTCCTCGCCGGCATCGGTGGTCATGACCTCGGCATGGGCCTGGGTGAACGGTGCGTCGTGGCAGCTGGTACAGACCGCCGCGGTAGGGCCGATCGCCATCTCCTCGGCGGCGACCCAGTTCGCGCCGTCACAGAACGCGTTGGTGTCGGCGGCCGGGTCCTCCAGGCACGTCCGCACCTGCAGGATGCTGGGCAAGAGCCCGATCGCGAGCGGGAGCTCGAAGGTGCCGTCGGCGTGGCAGGCGCTGCAGTCGGCCAGCCGGCGCGGATAGCGCGTCTCGGCGAAGTCGATCGGCGTCCCGGCCGGGTTCCCGGCGTTCGGGGTCGGGTTGCCGCCCAGGACGTAGGGCTGCGTCAGGTCCTCGCCGGCGTGGATCTTGTGGATCATGACCCGGAAGTCGACCGTCTCGACGAACACGTCGGCGGCCTCGAACCGCGCCACCCGCTCGTCGTTCGGGTTGTTGGCGTTGTGGCACAGCGTGCAGTACTGGGCGCCCTTGCGCCCGCCGCCGTGGGCGGCCAGGTCGTGGTGGCAGTTGTTGCACCTCGCGCCGTCCACCACCTGGCGCCGGGCATGCGGCTCATCGTCGGTGACCGCGAACGGGAAGACCGGGCTGACGGCGGCGAAGCGCGGCGCGCCGGTGGCCTGAACGTAGCCCTCGAGCCCGACGGTGTAGCTGCCGGAAGCGTCGGCCGGCAGCGCGCCTCCGGCCGGCGGCTGTCCGGACGGCGGCAGGTACTGGAACGTGCCCTGCGCGGCGTCGATCGCGGTGAGGGTGCCGACCGCGCCCGAGCCCTGGATGACCGACTGCCAGTAGGTCGCGTAGTCGCTGTTGGGTCCGGCGAAGGTGGCGGTCAGCCGCGTGAGCGGCGCGGTCAGGATGTCGCGTGGCGCTCCATCGACCTGCACCCGGAACTGGACGGCCGGCGCCTCGCCGGGGGCCGCGTCGAGCACGTCGAGCAGCTCGAGCTCGACGCGGGTGGCGGCCGGATCGAAGACCGGCAGCAGGTGGACATCGGCGATGCCGGCCAGGCTTCCGGTCGCGGGGTGGCACACGGCGCACGGGGCATCGTCCGGCTGTGCGCCCCCGCCATGCAGGACCAGCCCGGCGGGCGGCGGGTTGACGAAGCTGATGTCGTCGTGACACGACACGCAGGTCTGGCGCGACGGGCGGCGCTTCCAGTAGTCCCCCTGGGCGCCGTCGTGGCACGCCTCGCAGCGCGCGATCTCCTGCGGGAAGTGCACGGTGGAGAAGTCGGCCACCGACTGGTTGAAGCCGATGATCCGATAGGGCGTGCCGGCCACGACGCTGGGCAGGGAGGCGCCGCGGTGGATGCGGTGGACCATCACGCGAAAGTCGAGCGTGTTGCCGGTGTCCGGATCGGTCGACTGCGGCGTGTGGCACATGACGCAGGCCGACGTGGTCGTGTAGCGGCCGCCGTGCGCCTCCAGCTGTCCGTGGCAGGTCGTGCAGCTGGCGTCGCTCACCACCTCGCGGGTGACGGACACCGCGCCGCCGCCGGGGACGAAGTCGTACACGGCGCTGGCGCGGTGAACCGTGCCGTCGACGGTGCGAGAGCCGCTGATCAGCACCGAGTGCGTGCGCGACGAGTCGCGCACCGCGATCGGAGCCGCGAAGGTGTAGCGGAACACGCCGTCGGCCCGGTCCGCCGCCTCGAAGGTCCCGCTCGACTCGGTCGCGGCCTGGGTGGCCGAGTCGCCCGTCAGCGGGCTCTCCTGCACGCGCGTGGTGTAGGCCGTGTACTGGGCCGGCTCGCCGTTCGCCTGGTCGAGCCAGGCCAGCGCGAACGAGAGCTCCACCACTCCCTCGGTCAGCAGCCCCTCGCGATCGACGGGCACGCCGTTGCCGTCGGTCAGGCGGAACGTGACGGTCGCGGTCTCGCGCTCGACGCTGGCTCCTCGCACCTCGATGTGCAGCGCGCCGTCGGTGAGCCACGGCGACGTCCCCATGTCACCCGGCTCGCCGCCCGTCCCGGGCTCACCCGGAGCGCCCGGCGCGGCGGGCGCTCCGTCGGGCCCGGACGCGCCGGCCGGGCCGCGCGGCCCCTCGCACGCCGCACACACCGCCAGTGTCCAGATCCAGATCCTCATGTCGGGCATGCGTTGCCAGGTTCATGCCGGCAGCGCGGCATTCAGACGGCCGCTTCGCGCACGACTTGCGTTGCGCAGGGAGCCAGGTGCAAGCGGCGCGTCGCGACCCGGCGCAGGTGAGGGTGGCGTCTCGCCGCCGGAGCTGTCTCTTTGCTCCTCGATCGAGCGCCTGCGCGGGTCGCGGCGGGTGCAGAGTCTGCTGGCCCGCGGCTTGCTCCGACGTGTGGGTGCCGAGGCGTCCAGGGCGGCAGGAGGCGAACGATGAGCCAGCAGACACGATCACTCGCCATCAGGACGACGCGAGTCGTGGGAGCCCGGCACGAGACCGCGGCGTCGACGGTCCACTGTCCGCGCCAGAACGCCTCGATACCGGCGAACCAGTGTCTGGCCTGCTGCGATTGTGACGGCGTCGACCGGGAGGGAGGCGCCGCCTACGTCCGGTGCTCGAACCCGGCCGCACAGCACTCCGCCCTGGTCGACGTGATGCGGCAGCCGCTCTTCGCCTCGGCGGCCGACGGCACACCGGTGTGCGCGATCATGACCACCGACGTGGTGTGCGTCTCCCCCGATCTCGGCCTCGGCGAGCTCGCCCAGCTGCTGCTCGAGCGCAACATCGGCGGGGCGCCGGTCGTCGACGATCACCGGCGGCTGGTCGGCCTGGTCTCGCAGTCCGACCTCATCGGGGCGACGCGCCAGGATGCCACCGTCGCCGACATCATGATGTCCATGGCCTTCACGCTCCCGGAGTCGGCCACGGTGTCGTGCGCCGCGGCGCTCATGGCGTTCGAGGGCATCCATCGCGTCCCGATCCTGTCGAGCGGGGGATGCGTGGTCGGGATGCTCTCCTCGCTCGATGTGGCGCGGTGGCTGGCGCGCCACGACGGCTACCTCACCCCCTGACTCACCCATCGACCGGAGCAGGCCGCATGAGCATCCACAGGGTCGCCTCGGTTTCGTGCGGCGATTGCCCGGTCGGTCGGATCTCCGGTGTCGGGCGGGGTCAATTCTGCCCCTTCATCCTGCGTGCGCGAGCACGCGGCGAGATCCTGTGCCTCGCCGGCGATCCGGCCGACTACGTGTGGCACGTCAAGTCGGGCATGGTCGGGCTGAGCCGTTCGCGCGATACGACCGAGCTCGACGACATCGAAGCCATCTGCTTGCCGGGATCCTTCGTGGGCCTGGAGTGCCTGTTCGGCGGGCCGTTTCTGCGGACGGCCCGCGTCCTGTCGCCCGCCGTGCTGTGCGGCGCGACCCGGGACGGTCTGCCCGACTGGGCGAGACAGAGCGAGGAGCGGATCGTGGCCATCCTGGAGTCGCTGCTCGCCGATCCGCTGCTCGCCGACCTCGACGTCCTCCGGCATCGCAGCCAGGCGCCGGATCTCTAGCCCGGCCGCGATACCGACGCGCGGGCCAGCGCCGCGCCGGACTGCGCCTTGCCCAGCGTGGCGCGCAGGATGGCCGCCACGAAGGCGAGCGCGCCTGCGGCGAACGACGTGTCGCCGACGATGCGCAGCCAGCGCAGCATGTCCATGGGGCCGCTGTGCAGAAATTCGGCGCTGCGCGCGTACCAGTAGCCGTGCTCGACCGAAGCCCAGGTCTGCAGCAGGCCGACCGGCAGGATGCTGATCAGGACCATGCTCAGGAGGCCGCCGTTGATCGCCCAGAACGAGAACCGGAGCAGGCGATGAGGCAGCTGGGTCGCGGGGCGGACGGCGCGCACCGCGAACAGGATGAGGCCCATCCCGAGCAGACCGTACACGCCGAACAGGGCCGTGTGGCCGTGCACGGGCGTCGTGTTCAGGCCCTGCATGTAGTAGAGCGCGATGGGCGGGTTGATCATGAAGCCGAACAGCCCGGCCCCCACCAGGTTCCAGAACGAGACCCCGATGAAGAAGTGGATCGGCCAGCGATACGACTGCATCCACTCGGTCCTGCCGCCCAGGCGCCAGTTGTCCCACGCGTCCTTGCCCAGGAAGACGAGCGGCACGACCTCGAGCGCGCTGAACGCGGAGCCCAGCGCCAGGATCGCGGTCGGCGTCCCGGTGAAGTAGAGGTGGTGGAGCGTGCCGATGACTCCGCCGGCCAGGAAGATGGTGGCGGCCGCCACCGTGACCCGTCCGGCCACCCCGGCGCTGACCAGACCGAGGCGCGTGAACAGAAACGCGATGACCACGGTCGCGAACACCTCGAAGAAGCCCTCGACCCACAGGTGCACGACCCACCAGCGCCAGTACTCCGCGACGGCCAGGTTGGTCTCGCGCCCGGCGCCGAGCGCGGCCAGGTAGAAGCCGGCGATGGCCAACGTCGAGATGAGCAGGAGGACCAGGAGCGGGCGCCGCTCGTCGCGGGCGCGGAGCGCGGGCAGGAGGGCGCGCGTGACCAGGAAGGCCCACAGGAACAGGCCGACCATGAGCGCCAGCTGGAAGGCGCGACCGAGGTCGATGTACTCGTACCCGCTGTGGCCCAACCACCACCAGGTGGTGCCGGTGCCGAGCATGCCCTGAACGCTCAGCCACTGGCCTGCCAGCGAGCCGATCACCACGACGAGGAGCGCAGCAAACAGAACGTTGACCAGGAGGCGTTGACCGCGCGGCTCCGCCCCGACCGCCGGAGCGATGACCAGGCCCGCCCCCAGCCAGGCGGTCGCGATCCAGAAGATGCCGAGCTCGACGTGCCAGGTGCGGCTCAGCGAGTACGGCAGGATCTCGGCCAGCGGGATGCCGTAGAAGGCGTTGCCCTCCACGCCATAGTGCGCGGTCACGACGCCGAGCAGGATCTGCACGAGCAGCAGCCCGCACACCACCCAGAAGTACTTGATGGTGGCGAGCTGCGAGGCCGTCGGGGTGGTGCCGAGCAGCGGATCGGCTTCCGGCAGGTCGGCAAGCTCATCGTCCGGCTTGCGCGCGGCATGCCAGAAAGCCATCGCGCCGATGCCGGCCAGGAGCAG